>CAZTHA010000624.1:0-2116 GCA_964613435.1 uncultured bacterium | reverse complement strand
CCGCCGAACAGATCGACCAGCGCGACCACGCCGTCGCCGCAGTCGACTTCCTCAACGATTTTGTGCACACGCTTATAAAACGTCTCCGGCGTATCGGTCTCCAGCACGCCCTCGCAGGCCATCTTTTCGCCGCGGCCCACCAGCATCGCGGCGCTTTTGACCGCCTCGCTTGCAAATAGCCCGTGGCTGACAACAATGATCCCTACCATATTCGATCCTCTCTCGCTTTTATGAATTGGCCGCCTGCAGGGCCTGGCAGTATTCGCGGTACAGTCGCGTAAATCCGGCGGCGCCCTCGTGCATCATGGACGACGTGCCCGTAACGAACCCGGTCGCCCCGGCGCGATACATATTTTTTGCGTTTTCGACAGTGGTATTGCCGTCAACGATGATTTCGATTTTATGATCCGCCGCGCCGACCACGTCGCGGATTCTTCTGATTTTATCCAGATGGTCAGGAACCATCTTCTGCCCGGCAAAGCCCGGATTGACCGCCATAATCAGCACAAAATCCAGCACTGAAAGGCACTCTTCGAGATACCCCACCGAGATACCGGGGCTGAGCGCAAGTCCTGACCGAACCCCCTGACTGCGCAGATTCTGCATCAGCCGGTAAGACTGATTACATACTTCCGGATGGAAGCTGACCCAATCACCCTCGCGGAACTTGAAATAAGGAACATACCGTTCCGGTTCAACGCACATAAGATGCACGTCGATCGGTAAATCGGTCATGGAACGAATGTCGTTGAACGTATTCGTGCCCAGCATAATGTTCGGCACATAGTGCCCGTCCATCACGTCAAAATGGATGGCGCTGATCCCGCTCTCCTCAAAGGCGTGCAGGTAGTCCTGTATTTCCCAGGGTTTGCTGCACATGATGGACGGGAAAATCGGTATTTTTGTCTGATTCATAAGGAACCGTCTCCTGTACTTGTTTCTTTTGCGCCGCCCGCGCGGAGAAACCTCCGCGCGGGCATTGCATGTGTGTTTGTGTCTTTCAGACGACGGCTTAATACGCGCCCATGATCGCTTTAATGCCGACCAGCACAAGTGCGAGGCCGAAGCAGAAAAGGATGACCGTCATCGGTTTCACGCGCTTCTTGAGCAGAGCCCAAACGCCGAGGACCGTGCCGAGCGGCAGGAGGCCGGGCAGCAGGGAATCGAACACGCCGGTCTGGATATTGAGCGTGACGGCGCCGAGTTCGTTGGTCCAGGTGAAGTCGAGGAACGACAGGTCGAGGCTGACGTTGCCGACGGTCATGCTGCCGACGACCATGAGGCCGACGATGCTGACGGCTTCGAGGATCCGATTGATCAGGCCGGTCTGCAGCATTTCGATGATCGCCGCTTTGCCCCGTTTGTAGCCCATCATGTACATGTTGTAGCCCAGTGTGAGCATCAGCACTTTGTAGATGACTTCAAACAGGATCGGGCCGGCGAAGTTCCCGGCCAACGCAAGCTGAATGCAGACGCCGGCCAGAATCGGGTAAGCGATAGACTGAGAAACCACGTCGCCGATGCCCGCCATCGGGCCCATCAGCGCGGACCGGACGGAGATGATTTCGTCGGCCGTGATGTCCGCGCCATTGGCACGTTTTTCTTCCATGGCGGCCGTGATGCCGTGGATCACGGTGCCCATCCAGGACGGCTCGGTATTGAAGAAGATCAGGTACTTCTTCAGTTCTTCCGCCTGCTGCTCTTTGGGATAAAGAGCGCGGATGATCGGAACAAACGCGTTGGTGTTGCCAAGGCCCTGAAGACGCTCGTAGTTGTAGCAGGTTTCGCCGGAATATCCGAGCAACCAGTTCTTAACAAGATCAGATTTTTTCAGTTCTGCCATGATTACGCACCTACCTTCTTAGCCTGATCGCCCTGGAAGTTGTAGAGCAGGATAGCGACGATTGCGCCGATCGCGGTGATCATCATCGTGCTCAGGCCCATGAACTCCGCAAGAGCAAAGCCGAGGAAGAAGAACGGAACGATCTTCTTCTTGCCGAGGTAATTGAGCAGCATGCCAATACCAAGAGCAGGAAGGATGCCGCCGGCAATCGAGAACAGGTCCATAATCCACTGCGGGAACGTGGTCAGCCAATCGCCAAACGCTTTGCCGACC
>CAZTHA010000623.1:0-2118 GCA_964613435.1 uncultured bacterium | reverse complement strand
AAAATAGCCCGGTACATGATTTCTATACACATATCCAGGCTGTGCTGAAAGAAATCGCCCCAGACGGAGAAATAGACGAGCTATTTGCAAGGCCATTTACCGATGGTCGCAAAACTTCAGATGTAAAAAAAATACAATGGACCTGTAACCTTTCAGGAAAGCCCATTCCGATTTCCCAAGCTCCCGATGGTATGGGTTCATTAGCCGCCAAACGTCTTAGAGACGCTCTTCTGAAATTAAAAAAATTGGCAGCTGAAAAACGTGGTGAACCAGGAATCCAGGGCCAGTATGCCAAATTTTTATCAACCATTCCGATTTCAGATTCTTTAAATCATGTTTTTGTGATGGAAGATAAAAGACCTGTAATAGTTCACTGGGGGTTTATACCAGAATCAGCTTACTCATCACCATTCATGGGCTGGGACAAATTAATTGAAAATCTTGAGCCATTAATCAAATCTTCACCAGTTACTGAAAATGCCCCTTTAGCAATTTCTGCATCTGTTACAACAGAAAATAAAGCTTTGCCAAAAAAATCAAAATCGGCTCCTATTTTTATTGCAATGATTGGATTTGCTGCTATTTTTTCATTGTTATACTTGAAATTTGGTTCCAGTTTAGAATCTCTTAAAGACAGCGGTTATTCAGAAAATAAACCTGACATTGCGACATCAACAAAAATACTTACAGGTACAGAATCAACAAAACTAAATGAACGAAGCATAAAAAGCAGAATCCTGGTAAATCTAAACTGGAACCTGGAAAAACTTGTGCAAAGCAGTAATTCTGAAACCAGCTTAAAAAAAGTTGACCTTGATATTGGTTGTTTAATAGAGCTAAGCAATGGCAAAAAGCGATGTTTGAAAGCTTTGAACCAGGAAATTAGTCTGGGGTCACTCGAAGAATCACCATATGTTTTATATCATGGTGACGACCGCTCCGGACAAAAACGGGATGGAGAGAATCTGGAAATAAACGGAGAAAAATTATCTGCTTTTAAGCGTATTCTGATTTTTGCCTTCATCTACAATGGGGCAGAAAAATGGTCGGAAGTTGATGCAGTTGTTTCAATGGACTATGGTTTAGATAGACTCGAAGTGCCACTTTCTTCAATTTCAAGCAGCAATAGAGTATATGCTGTTGCCATGCTGGAAAATAAAGAGAATACACTTGAAGTTACTAGATTGGACAAAACATTTCCACGTCACCGAGATTTGGACAATGAATATTCATGGGGAATTTCTTGGAGTCATAGCTCCAAAAAATAGAAACCAAGTTTTTCAAATATAGTTCGAAAAAGAAGAGATATTCCCACCGCGGCAGCCCTTTGCAGAATGAATTTTCTAACTAAAAAATCCCCCTTCAACGCCTTACAGACAACGCTCCAGTTCACCGGCATAATTGGCTCCAACACATGCTCCGAGTGAAACTGGTGGTTGTTCGGCTCGTCCGCTGAATTCAAAAGGCAAATACAGCCTGAATATCAAAAGAGCTTTACATCGCTTGCGAAGTTGCTATCCAATAAGAGCCGGCCATTATAGTCAAAAACTGTTGTTAGCAATTCAAAATTGAAAAACAATTGACTTATTAAAATGAATGTAGTAATAACTAAAAAAAAGCTGAACAAGCGGGGAATTCAAAGAAACAACCAAATGACCTTTACTTTCTTTTTTTTTAGAATGTTTGTTTGAATTGAAATAAAGATGTGAGACAAAATATGAAAAAAATTCGCTTTAAAAGCAGCATACTGCAATTTCAATCAAAAAAAATGGCTTTTATTCTAGCTCTTTTAATGGTTTTGGCAATTATTGGGTGCGGAAGTGATAGCGGCAATGATGGAATATCAGCAGGAACTCAAGGTGGTCCAACAGCCAAATGCGTGGATGGCACTTATAGTTTTAGCACACATTCAAAAGGGACATGTTCTGGGCATGGTGGTGTCAGTGAATGGATAAATCCACCAAATGATTAGCATTTCAATTTCTTGTGACAGCAGAATTTTTATTGATTGAATAAGAGATCGTGCATTATTTCAATAAATGAGAGGATTAAAATGGTAAAACTTCTATTCAAACTCGTAAGATTTAGAAATAGTAAATCGAAAACAACAATTTCATT
>CAZTHA010000622.1:0-2137 GCA_964613435.1 uncultured bacterium | reverse complement strand
CACCGGTCGCAGCAGTAGTGACAGTAGCTGCTTTTGAATTGCTTAAACCCAACCCAGTCGACTTAACCATTGCGTTTTGGATACTTGCCGCAAGGTTGTCGAGAGTCATCTGTCGATCAAGGGTAATTTCGGTCGCCTCAGTATTGCCGCTCAATGTTAGAATCTGTGGAGTTTCAAGAATAAAAACTCCGTTTGCATCGTAGAATTGAGCAACGCTTTGCAACTGAGTGCTCCCATCAGCAAGTTTGCCACTGCCATCTGACAGAGTGAAGATCTGTGAACGCTGCATTTCAGCAATGCCGCCCTTCACAAGTTCTAACTCAACATCATAGTCAGCGCCCACACCACTGATTGAACCATTAACAAGACCTTCAACCGCATTTGAATTCGAGCTTATCAACGCCGTTTGACTGCCGTCTAGCAGCTTTTTCGTATTGAATTCGGTACTTCTGGCGATACGGTCGATTTCATCGCGAAGCTGAATAACTTCTTTTTGAATTTCAAGGCGGTCGTTGCTGGTAAGAGTATCGTTTGCTGACTGGGTTGCCAGCTCACGAATGCGCTGAAGAATGCTTTGGGTTTCGTTCAGGGCACCTTCAGCAGTTTGAATCATCGAGATGCCGTCCTGAGCATTCAGTACAGCCCTGCTCAAGCCCCTGATCTGTCGGCGCATTTTCTCACTTATTGCGAGCCCTGCGGCGTCATCTGCGGCATTGTTGATTCTTAGACCCGAACTCAGTTTCTGGATAGATTTTTCCAGGCGACCTGAAGTCTGGGCCACGGTTTTGTAGGTACTAATTGACAAGACATTCTGATTAATACGTAAGGACATAACTGATTCCTCCATGAATCATTTTGATGATTTTTTTGCGCTTCCATGCGCAATTTTGGTGTAGTTACTCGCCTTACCACCACCCTTTCCAATTTTTTATGTGATATTTTCCAAATTTTTGTGCCTCCGGCATTTTTTACTAATAAAAACAACCTGTTGAACACGGCCCAACCTACCAGATAGAAGCATGTCAGATGTTTTTTCTACCTGATATCATAGGACTTTCCCATAAGCATTGTATCCCTTGGCCATCCGTATAAAATGCATGTCCTGGATTGTTTCAACAATTCACAGATCAGGCAATTCAGCCACGTTCGGTATTTTTGAGCTGCCCCGATCAACTCGGGGCATGACCAAACAAGTGCATTGCTCCATCTGGAAATCCCTACAGGACTGCGAAACACAGTCCTACAAGATCCGGCTTAAGCGAACTTTTTTCGGCATACTATCCAGGCTCAAACCAAATCTATAGGTATTAATTTTCATCTGTTCTATTGAAGTAGTTGCAGCACCCCCTGGGGCAGCATATTTGCCTGCGCCAGCATAGCGGTACCAGACTGATTGATTATCTGATTTCTGGTGAATTCAATCATTTCCATGGCGATATCAGCATCTCTGATGCGTGATTCTGCCGAGGTCAAATTGCTGTGTGTGTTGCGCAGATTATTGATTGCGTATTCAAGTCGATTTTGATATGCGCCAAGCTTTGCCCTTTGAGTTGAAACACGATCAAGCGCTTTGTTAACCATGCCCATAGCCTTATTAGCTCCCTCAACGGTGCTTAGATCGATTTTGTCAACCCCAAGGGCTTTGGAAGTCATGTTGCCGATGTTGATTTCCATCGTCTGGCCCTGATCAGCGCCTATCTGAAACTGCGCCTGAGTATCGACAATATGAAGCTTGAAATTAGAGTCGCCACTACCTTTGGCGATGCCTTCCTTGAGTCCCAAGATACTATTCAGAGCTCTTTCAACTGCAGGATCAAGCGCAACACCGTTGTCATCTGAAAAATCAGCCAATTCAACGATACTTTCAATAGCTCCTGAGTTTTCATGCATTGTTCCAACTTTTAAAGCAGTAAAGGCAATTGCTGAGCCAACCTGGTCGACTCTTACCGCCACTGAATTACCCCTGAATTCATCGTTTACTGTAGCTTGAAACCTGGTAAAGAGAACCATATTAGCCACCGTCACATTAGCGGTTCCCAAAGTTACCATGACCGTGATCTCAGCGACATGGGCCGCTACCCCATCTCCAACGCTTATAACAATCACCGTTCCATCTACAACTGAGGTCTGACCACTG
>CAZTHA010000621.1:0-2156 GCA_964613435.1 uncultured bacterium | reverse complement strand
CAGGCGGCTTTGGGTTCGATAAATCATCAGGATTGCGGTTAACAGGCATGAACAAAATTATTGAAAAGCACAACCTTTCTGAACACGTCGCGAAATTCGTCATCGAAGCTCCGATGATCGCAAAATCCCGTAAACCCGGCAACTTCGTCATTCTGCGTGTCGGCGAAAAGGGCGAGCGTATTCCGCTTACCATCGTCGATTCAGACATCGAAAAGGGAACCATTACCCTGATCGTGCAGAATGTCGGCGTCAGCTCAGGCAAGTTATGCAAGCTTGAAGCCGGCGATTTTATCACCGACCTGGTCGGCCCGCTCGGCAAAGCTACGCACATTCACCAGGCCGGCACCATTCTCGCTCTCGGCGGCGGCGTTGGCATCGCTCCGCTGTTTCCGATCGTCAAAGCCTTCAAACAGGCAGGCAACCGCGTGTTGACCGTGCTGGCTGCGCGAAGCAAAGATCTCATCATTCTTGAAAAGGAAATGCGTGAGTGGTCTGACGAAGTGCTGGTAATGACCGACGATGGCTCGAGCGGTCGCAAGGGCCTGGTTACCGAGGGTGCCGAAGAATTCATCAAGCGTGAGAAGGTCGATGAATGCGTGGCTATCGGCCCAGCCATCATGATGAAATTTTGCGCACTGACAACAAAAAAATACGATATTCCGACACAGGTCAGCCTCAATACCATAATGGTCGATGGCACCGGCATGTGCGGCGCCTGCCGGGTAACCGTAAACGGCGAAACAAAGTTTACCTGCATCGATGGCCCTGAATTCAACGCGCATCAGATCGATTTTGACGAGCTGTTGCAGCGTTTGCGTGCCTACAAGAACGAAGAAGACCAGGCCAAAAACAAAAAGTAACGGAAAGTCTTACCATGACAGAAAACAACGAAACACTCAACAAGGGAAGAAATGCACAGTGGCGCGTCGAGCTTCGCAACAGCGTGCCGAATAAAGATCGTGTTGCTCTCGAACGCGTTAAAATGACCGAAGTCGCACCGCATGAGCGAATTAAATCACAGACATGCGAAGTGAACTGCGGGCTAACAGCCGAACAGGCAGTTGTTGAAGCGCGGCGCTGCATGGATTGCGTCACTCCGACCTGCGTCGAGGGCTGCCCGGTCAATATCGATATTCCAAGGTTCGTTAAGCAGATCGAGGCCGGAAAATTTTTAGATGCAGCGGCGACATTAAAAGAATTCAGCGCTCTGCCGGCCGTGTGCGGCCGCGTCTGCCCACAGGAAAAGCAGTGCGAAATCAAATGTTTTTATACGCAGAAAATGAAGAAAGATCCGGTTGCCATCGGCTATCTCGAACGCTTTGCCGCTGATTACGAAAGAGAGTCTGGCAAGATTCAGATTCCGAAGGTCGAAGCACGCAACGGCATCAAAGTGGCGGCCATTGGCTCAGGCCCGTCATCGCTGTCTTTTGCTGGCGACATGATCAAGTTTGGTTACGACGTCACCGTTTTCGAAGCGTTGCACGAGATTGGCGGCGTGCTTAAATACGGCATTCCCGAGTTTCGTCTGCCGAATTCGGTCGTCGATGTCGAGCTCGAAAATCTCAAGGAAATGGGCGTCAACTTCGAAAAGAACTTCGTCGTCGGCCGCACCGCATCGTTCGATGATCTCAAAGAGCTCGGCTACAAGGCTTTTTTTGTCGGCAGCGGCGCTGGTCTGCCGAATTTCATGAATATTCCGGGTGAGAACCTCAATGGCGTCATGTCGTCGAATGAGTATCTGACCCGCGTCAACCTTATGTATGCCAATCAGAGCGACTCAGATACCCCGGTAATGCTGGGCAGGCGCGTGGCTGTCATTGGCGGCGGCAACACTGCCATGGATGCGGTTCGCACTTCAAGGCGGCTTGGCGCTGAGCGCTCGATCATCATCTATCGTCGCTCGCTCGAAGAAATGCCTGCCCGCGTCGAAGAGATCAAGCACGCCATGGAAGAAGGCGTCGAGTTCATGAATCTCGCCAATCCCCTCGAATATCTGCCCGATGCCACGGGAAGAGTAGCCAAAGCGAGATTACAGCGCATGCAGCTGGGTGAGCCAGACGCGTCCGGGCGTCGGCGGCCGGTTCCGATCGATGGCGATATTGTCGAGCTCGATGTCGATCTCGTTATCGTTGCGATCGGCGTTTCACCGAATCCGC
>CAZTHA010000620.1:0-2159 GCA_964613435.1 uncultured bacterium | reverse complement strand
TAGGACAAGACCTTTCTTGCCTTACTACCAATATTATTCTTAATTTCAAAAGAGTGACAGCTTTTCTCACAGTGGAGTATTCAAATTTTGTACAATTAAGTTTTTAACCAGAAAGCTTTTGAGGTGTTTGATTAACACTAAACATCCTCCTCTCGGAATTAATGGAGGTATAAATTTCTCAAAGATTTCCTGATTCACTTTCATCCCACGCAAATTCTTGAACGACTACGGTTATAAAAAGAAAGAGAAGCTCTGAAGAAATCAATAGTTTCTCGATAGAACAAAATCCGATAATACATATGATTATCGTCCGGTTCTCTCGTCGCTTCTCCTTCTAATTCCTGATTTATCGGATTCTGACTCATTTCTTTCCTCCCGAAGCTTACATAATCCCCGTAGCCTTGTTGCACGCCGCCACCGGGTCGGAATAGAAAATCGGGTCCACCCGCTCGATGATATCTCCCGATACTTCGAGGAAATTTCTTTTGTTTTCCAGAGGGACCAGGGCTTTCCGCGCTCCGTTTTCCATGGAGTTCTGCAGGGGCTCGACAAGGGAGTATGCGGGTTTGATGTTCCCCTGGATGCTGAGGTCGCCGAGGATGACAAGCCCCGGGGCGACGGGCGCTTTCCGGAGGGCTGATACAAGGGCGACGAGGAATGCCACTCCCGCCTCGCACTCGATACGGTTGGCAAGCAAATCGATGACTTCCACGTGCATGTCCGTGGAATCAAACAGGCTCCCGAGCCCAAGCTGGACCTTGTGTCCCTGAAGGTAGCCGAAGGCCCTGTTGAGGCACGCCTTCACTCCCCCGTCCACTCCTCCCGCCGTCTTGAGCTTTCCCGTGCCGACGGAAGTGCCGACCTCTATCCGGTAGAGCCCGGCCTTCCCGTCGCCGCTCACGGACGCGGCGTACACGGAACCGGGAGCAAGGGGGTCGGCAGAGATGAGGCCCCGTCCGCCTTCCTCCGGCACACCCACATAGGTTTCCTCCATGGTTTCGTTGTTCCGGTAGGAAAACGAGGTCTGGTGGTATTCAAAGGACCCCATCTTCTTGAGCTGTTCCTTCACCCGCCGTCGCCCTTCCAGGGCAAGTTCCACCAGTTCCCGAAGTTCGTCGGCACTGAATTCCCCGTGGGGATAGACCAGCTTCACCAGTCCCGACACCGCCTTCCGGACGGCCTTTACATCCCGTGCGTTCAGGTGGGAGCCGAAGGAATAGTAGTGGTCCACGACCTCGGTGAAATTCTTCCTCCGAAGTTCCTTGAAGGCCTCCGCAATGTAGTCCACCACGAAGCCGTAGTGTTCCGTGAAGAATTCCATCCGCATCTTCGGCACTTCCCATCCGGGAAGGTAAAAGTGGATGCGGTCCAGGAACGCCAGGTCGTCCCGTATGACCTGGGGCATGGGGGCAAAAAGGTTGGACGTCCGGACGAGCGTCTCCACAGGCTGGTTCGTATTGCCGAAAAAGGCCATCGAGGCCATCCCGCTCAGAGATTCCTTTCCGCGGGCGAAACTGCCGGACTCGCAGTAGGTCTTCATGGTGGTGACAACTTCCTTCGGCATCTTCTCGAGGTCAGCCACCTCGTCGAAAGCGACCGCGTCCCACAGGCCCACAAGGCCGATTTTCCCGGTCTGGATGTTGTAAAAAAGGTTTGCGACAGTAGTCGGCCCCGTCATGAGAATGGCGTACGGGCTGACCTCCTGGTAGCCGTAGGACTTACCCGTCCCCCTCGGCCCGAGTTCCACGAGGTTGAAGTTGCTCTCCACCAGCGGAATGAGCCGGGAAAGGAAAAGGAGCTTGAGCCTTCTGGAGAAATGCTCCGGCTCCATCCCTATCCCTCTCAGCAGGGCATCGACCCACTCCTCGGTGGAAAAGGCCCTTCTCGCCTCGCAGTAGGTTTCCAGGTTGAAGGACGCTATTTGGATGGGGGTAAGCCTCTCTATCCAGAAAGGACTCTTTTTTCCTTTGGCCTCCTCGTCGTACAGGTGGCGGACTTCAATCTCCGCCCATATCCCGCCCATAAGGAGGCGGTCATAGTCATGCACCAGCTTTTCCTGGACATGGATGTTCTTGTGGCCGAAATTGACGCATTCCGCCCAGTGCTTGTCGTCGTCGGATACATACCGGACCTTCACCTTGTCGATAAAGACATGGCGT
>CAZTHA010000619.1:0-2169 GCA_964613435.1 uncultured bacterium | reverse complement strand
TGTTCCAGTCCTACATCAAGAAACAAGAGATCAATCAATCACCAAACAAACAAAGCGATCCTAAGGAGGATTCAAATGAGTAAAGCGAGCACACCAGTCAAAGAACGCACCTTAACCGATGCTCAAGGTAGGGAATTCCCAGTCAAGGTGCTGCACACCGAAATAGTGGAAAAGGATGCCGCAGTCAAGAAAGCGATGGACTGCGCCATCAAACTGCAAGAACGTATTATCTCCGACAAACAGAAGCTGATCCAGACCATCGAGAAGTATCTGAATGACGCGGCTCGCAGGAATAACCTTGAATGGAAGGGCAATGCCCTGCTCATCAGCTTTGATGAGAAGTATCGGGTCGAGATGCGCTTCCGGGAGAAGATCCAGTTCGGGATCGAGCTACAACTAGCCAAGCAGAAGATAGACGAGTGCATCAAAGCCTGGTCAGTCGACTCCAATGACAATCTAAAGGCTATCGTCAATGATGCCTTCCAGTTGGACAAGCATGGTCAATTGGCTCGTTACCGCATCTTCGCCCTGCGTCGCTTCAAGATCAAGGACCCGGTCTGGAGAGAAGCGATGGAACTGATCGATAAGGCTATCCTGGTCACTTCCACCAAGCAGTACATCTCGTTTGCAGTGAGAGATGAAGCCGGTAACTACAACAAGATCGTGCTGAACTTCAGTGCCCTGTAATTCTGTCGCATCCTATACCAGCAGATTTTGACGGAATAATGGGAGCTACAGATGATGACCGCAGAAATGACCCAAGAATCGAGGTAAACGTGAAGAGTTTCAAAGACCGCTACTATAGACCGGATGAGATCGCCGACGTCCTGAACGTCGCCCGCTCCACCGTCTATCGTATGATCAGGGACATAGCCGATCCACTTCCCGCTTATCGCATCAATGACAAGGGACCCTTACGGGTTCATGGCAAAGACATCAACAAGTATCTGGTAAGCCACAAGGTAAGACCTGAATATGAGTAACGCACTGGAGTTCCGCATCAAGCGGGATAACTGTAAAGAAGCCTATCTGAACGGCAAGACAGATCCCACTGAGCTGGCGGTGATCTTCGGAGTATCCGATATCACCGTCCGCAAGTGGATCAAGTCCGGCAAGTGGGACGAGATGTTCAAGGAAGAGCGCAAGCTCGACCATGAGATCAACTTGGCCCGCAAGAAGGCACTCATCCAGGCACTGCGTGAGTATGCCAAGAATCCTGCAGATACCGCTCTGCAGAGCCTGGTAAGCCTGATCAAGCAGAACCAGAAAGACTCCGAGCCGGCCAAGGAATTGAATGACTATATCGTGCGCTTCCTGGATCAGGTGACCGACTTTATGATCGAGAAAGGGCATGAGACTATGCTCAAACAGTTCCAGGGTATAGTCCTTGACCTTGCCGAGTACTTAAGAGTTAGAAATGGATAATTATACAGCCACGGACATGGTTGCCTCCAAGCCTACAGACCTGCCTACCCTCCAAACAGCGGAGCCGTTGCCTCCGGCTCCGCTGAACCTTGCGGAATACCCACAGCCTCCACGCCAACAGCCCGACACGGTCAGTCCTCCGACCTCCGGGTCCCCGACGCCCGTCCCCCTGGGCGTCGGGGGGTTACCCGGTTATGCCTAAGAAGTTCATTCAGCGGCATAACAAGGCTCTGACGGAGATCGCATCCAAAACGATCTCTGTCTTGCCTTTTATAGACGATAATCCTGAAGCCAAGGCAGAACGGATAAGACGCACCACAGCAGAGGGATGGGATGCCTTCTCGTTTTTCTGCCATTCCTATTTCCCGCATATCTTCCCACTACCTTTTTGCCCAGCGCACGAGACTATGTTCGATGAGACTGATAAGAGCACAGGCATCATCGGAATCACAGGTTTTCGTGGGCTGGGCAAAACGGTACTCATGGGAGTGGTCTATCCGATCTGGAAGATCATCAAAGGTGAGCGCTATGTAATCCACACCGCCGCAGACGTAGATCTGGCACAGGAACGTACTGCTTTCACCTTGCATGAACTGCAGAAGAATAAGCGGCTCACCATCGACTATCCGGAGCTGCAACCAGTGGATGCCTTTGATCTGGACTTCTATCTCAAGAATAAAGCCAGAATCAGAGCACGCTCCATCAAGCAGTCTCATAGGGGTACTATCAATCCCAAGACTGCCA
>CAZTHA010000618.1:0-2171 GCA_964613435.1 uncultured bacterium | reverse complement strand
AACTTTTTCAGCTGCGGCCTTTAGTGATTTAACCGTATTTCTGATGCCTTTTGAGGTTATCAGGGGAATACAGTTAAAATGTCTGATCCATGGTTTGACAAACCAGTTTTTAGAGGTCTTTTCGGATATGAGAAAGTGAACCTTTCGCTCGAAGTTAGATAGAATTATCAGTCCATCAACGAGCGAAATGTGGTTGGCTGCGATCAATGCGCCTTTATTTGCCGGTATATTTTCGATGCCCCGGACCTGGCAGGGATAGATGAACTTGATCAGGCCGATAATAAAACGGTTTACCACAGATGCCGGAATCAGCGGAGCAACGAACTGGCTAAAAGCGACATAAATCAACTTGCAGCATTTTAAAATCAGACCATCGGGCAGGCTATAGGGAAGGCTGCTTAGGTTGTTTGCCGAGGTCTTTTTCAATTTATTAAATTCTCAATGTGCTATATTAATCATTATCTTATCATAAGGATTTTATATGCGAGCAGGAATTTTCAACATTTATTCAGATCTTCACGATCGAGAAAGTATTGAGCGCCGAAAAAAGGATCTGGCATCGAGATTGGCTGAAAAGTTCGAGATAGAAGAAGTCCCTGGACTTGATTCTGAAGAATTTCCCTTGATTATGGTAAGCATTCTGACCGGTGGCAGCGAAGAAAAATTTGTCGAGGCCTGGAAAAATTTCACCGGAAAAACGTCGATTGTCCTTCTCGCCTTTGATACCGACAATTCTCTCCCGGCCGCCCTCGAAATTAAAACCTGGCTGAATGCCCACGCGTCTGAATATGTAGTTCCGCTTGTTCATGGAGAGCCTTGCTCAATGGGTGATCAATTAGAAAAGTATTTTGATGCCGCCAAGATAAAAGCAGGGTTGCACCAGGAAAAACTCGGCGTTATCGGTGAGCCTTCCGACTGGTTGATTGCCAGCAATGCCGCCCCCAAGGTTTTTAAAGAAAAGTTTGGTATCGATATTGAGCAGATTTGCATTGAAGAATTAAACAATCTTTTAAATCAGTTGCCGGATTTGGCAGAGAACGATTTTGATAAAAGGTTTGCAGCTAGTCAAAACATTGGAGAAATCCCTGCAAAAGAACTTGCCAAAGCTGAAAAGATTTACCGGGCGCTGAAAAGAATTCAGAGAAACTATTCGTTTACCGCCATTACTTTGCGGTGCTTTGATATTCTCGAAAGTGAAAAAACAACCGGTTGTCTGGCCCTCGCGGCTTTGAATGACGAAAGAATCTGTGCCGGCTGTGAGGCTGATGTGCCAGCAGCAATAAGTATGATCGTCGCGCAAAAGATTGCCAAAAGCCCTGTTTTTATGGCCAATCCTTCAAGAATTCGCGGCAATGCCGTCGTTTTTGCCCACTGCACCGTTCCATGCAGCATATTGCAGCAGCATTCTCTTGAAACCCATTTTGAATCCGGAATAGGTCTGGCGATAGCGGGCAAGTTTAAATCTGGGCCGGTGACTTTGTTCAAAATCGATAATCAGGCCAGAAGGTATGTTGTGGCAGAGGGGCAGATTACTGAAGCCGGAAATGAAAAAAATCTTTGTCGAACGCAAATTCTCACAAATTTTGCCGGAATAGATGAATACCTGCTGCAAAAACCACTCGGCAACCATCAAATAATCGTTCCCGGGCACCATGCCGAAAAAATCCGCACATTAATGAAATTATGCGGCCTTACCCCAGTTTGGAATCAGCCGGCCTTGCCTTGAGCGGCAACCTTGGCCATTTCGGCGGCAATTTCAGCCTCATTTCCAAGGTAATAATGGCGAATCGGTTCATAGGTATCGGCCTTCAGTTCATAGACCAGGGGAATACCTGTGGGAATGTTGAGTTCGGAAATCTGGTCATCGGAAATTTTGTCCAGATGCTTAACCAGGGCGCGCAGACTATTGCCGTGAGCCGCGATAAGCACTTTGGCTCCGGTATTCATCGCCGGCTTGATCTGATGATTCCAGTATGGAACAACTCTTTCGACGGTTTTTTTAAGCGACTCGGTCAAAGGAATTTCATCATCTTCAAGTTCGGCATAACGTGAATCTTTTCGCGGATTGCGCGGGTCTTCGATTTCGAGAGCTGGTGGGCAGTTGTCATAAGATCTGCGCCATATATGCACCTGTTCTTCACCGTATTTTTTCGCAGTTTCGCTCTTGTTCA
>CAZTHA010000617.1:0-2171 GCA_964613435.1 uncultured bacterium | reverse complement strand
TTCAATAGTTGCCGCTTTTCATGCCCTGAATCAATTTTTTAACCAGCCTCTCGATCCGGAACAGCTTCTGGCTATGATGGGTGAGTTGGAGGGAAGGGTCAGCGGCTCGGTGCATTACGATAATGTCGCTCCGGCATTCCTGGGTGGGCTTCAGCTGATGGTTCAGTCGGTCGGGCGGGTTTGCGAAGAATTGCCATTCTTTGAGCACTGGTTCTGGATCCTGGCTTATCCGGGCATCTCTTTGTCGACTGCAGAAATGCGTGCGTTGTTGCCGGCACGTTATGACCGCAGCGATGTCATAAAATTTGGTCACTATTTAAGCAGTTTTGTGCACGCCCTTTATCGTAGAGATCAGCCACTGGCTGTGGCAATGCTTAATGATGTCGTTGCCGAACCCTATCGTAGCAGTCATATTCCCGGGTATTTGAAAGCCAAGGCGGCTTTGCGTGAAATAGGCGTTCTGGGCAGCGGAATTTCCGGGAGCGGGCCGACCCTTTTTGCGATTGCCGACGATTTAAAGACCGCCCGCCAGGCTGAAGAGCTTTTGCAGGCGACTTATTTAAGTCATGAAGGCGGATTCGTCAGGGTTTGCCGCATCGATCGCCGGGGCGCAAGAGTTTTGAGCCAGAAAGAAACGGTCTGAATAATGCAGTTTTACAATCTCAAGCATCCGCAACAGCAGGTTACCTTCGCTCAAGCAGTAAAAACCGGTTTGGGGCGTGATCGCGGCCTTTTTTTCCCGGTTTCCATACCGGTTTTGTCTGATGTCGACGAACTTTTGCAAATGCCGTTCGTTGCCAGAAGCCAGGCTATTCTAGGTGCCTGGCTTGGCGAAGAACTCGGCAAGGAGATGGTCGAGCGCATGGTGGAGCGTGCTTTTTCCTTTCCGGTCGTTACCGTTAAGGTTGATGATAATCGCTGGGTTCTTGAGCTTTTTCACGGTCCGACCCTCGCATTCAAGGACTTTGGCGCGCGATTCATGGCTCAGTGCCTTGCCGAACTTGGCGGTGATGCCAAAATTACCATATTGACCGCTACCTCCGGAGACACTGGCGCTGCTGTGGCCCATGCCTTTCATGGGCTTGCCAACATTCGCGTCGTTGTGCTTTATCCCGATGGCAAAATCAGCCCGTTGCAGGAAAAATTGTTCTGTACCCTTGGCGGAAACGTTGAGACGATAGCGGTGGCCTGCGATTTCGATGGCTGCCAGGAGCTGGTCAAGAAGGCATTTGTCGATGAAGACGTCGTCGCCAATCTTCAGTTGAACTCGGCGAACTCGATCAATGTCAGCCGACTGCTGGCTCAGATTTGTTACTATTTTGAAGCCGTCGCAGCTTCTGGCTCAAGCAGCCAGGTTATTGCCGTGCCGAGTGGAAATTTCGGCAATCTTACTGCCGGCTTACTGGCCCAATCGATGGGCTTGCCGGTTAAACGCTTCATTGCCGCAACTAATGCCAATGACACCGTGCCCCGCTACCTGAATTCAGGAATCTGGGCGCCCAAGCCGACCGTTCCAACCTCATCCAATGCCATGGATGTGGCTGAACCAAGCAACTGGCCAAGAGTTGAGACGATTCTGACTAAGGCGGGTGCTGATTCCCATGAATTGCAGGGAATTGCGGTTACAGAGGCTGAAACTCAGGCTTCAATCAGACAATTGCATGATTTAAACTATCTCGGCGAGCCCCATGCGGCGGTGGCGGCACATGCACTTGGCCATTCCCTGAGACCAGATGAAAAGGGAATTTTCCTGGCAACTGCACACCCGGGCAAGTTCCGCGAGGCGGTTGAGGCGGCAATTGGAGCGAATGTCGAGCTTCCACCTGCCTTGGCAGAAGTTGCTGACAAACAGGTGCTGTCCCGAAAAATTACCCCTGATTTCTCTATTTTGAAAGAAATTTTGCTTAACTCCCACGCCTGACTGGCAAGGTTGGCCATTGCTGTACAAAAAAGCTGCGGCCCTGGGGTGATAAAACAAAATTAGGGCCGGTTTATGGCTCTTTGTGCCGAAATGTCCTTGAACAATTCAAGCGTGGGGGCGCAAAATTCTGCGCCCTTACGTTTTATACGCTGATTGCGGTGAAACGAAAAGAATCATTCAAAGCTGGTGTCAGGAGGGTGCCGGTGCAGGTCGCCCTCGCTGATGTGCTCGTGTCTGTAATGCTTTAATT
>CAZTHA010000616.1:0-2180 GCA_964613435.1 uncultured bacterium | reverse complement strand
CCAATGCCCCGGAAATCAGACGGCATCAGCTTGAGTGGTATTTGAGCGAAAGACTCGAGCGCAAGCCTTATATGCTTCTCGGCGAGGCTCTTGGTTATCAGGGCGGTCATTTTACCGGCATCGCCATGACCTCGGAAAGACTGCTGCTAGGCCATCTGCGCCGGCGTGGTCTCAAGCCAGAGCAGGTTTTCATTGGCCTCGACCCGACCCGCACCAGTCGGGAATCTGTCCGCAAGGATGGTTTTTCGGAACCGACCGCGACCATTGTCTGGAGCCATCTGCTCGAACTTGGCATCGATCCGTTCGATTTCGTGATCTGGAATGCGTTTCCCTGGCACCCTTTCAACCCGAAAAAGGGCATGCTGTCGAATCGCACTCCGACTCCGGCAGAGGTTAAATCTGGCCTCAATATCCTCAACAATTTCATCGAGATAATGGGCCCGCGTCGAATTGTCGCGGTTGGAGAAAAAGCATCAATTTTACTTACCGAAGCCGGTCTTGACCACGCCAAGGTCCGTCACCCGGCCAATGGTGGGGCCGGCAAGTTCCGCGACCAGTTTGCGGCATTGATTTAAGTTTTATCAATTCTATATTTTCGCATTAAGTCTAAAAGGGGCAATTTGCAGAAATTAATCCGCTGACTGGGGAAAGATAGCAAAATTCCTGTCAAAGATCGTCGGCGGGGCTTTTTATGGTGATTCCGGGTCGGTTCATTACGTGGGTATAAATCATGGTTGTCGAAACGTCAGAGTGGCCAAGGAGTTCCTGGACGGTTCTGATGTCGTAACCCGCCTCAAGAAGGTGAGTTGCGAAAGAGTGACGAAGAGTATGGACACTAACCGTTGAAGGGAGACCGCATTTCTTTGCCGCATCTTTGACTGCTTTCTGCAGAGAATTTTCATGAATATGGTGGCGTCCGACGCGGTTCGATCTTGGGTCTACGGCAAGCCTTCCAGATGGGAAAACATATTGCCATCCAAAGTCTTTCAAGGCAGATGAGTATTTACGGGCCAGTGCATCGGGCAACCAGGTTTCACCATAGCCGTTTTCCAGATCTTTGCTGTGAAGAGCCTCAATTTTCTTCAATTGCTCCAGCAGGTCTTTCTTGTATTTTTCAGGAAGGGGAACAACCCGATCTTTTGCGCCTTTTCCTTCACGAACGGTAATGATATTGCGTTCGGTATCGATATCTTTAACACGCAGGCGAATACATTCCATAAGGCGCATTCCGGTACCATAAGTCAGTCCAGCCATCAGGGCGTAGATTCCATCGAGATTATTGAGAAGGCTTTTCACCTGATCTTTTCGCAGAACGGTTGGCAGGCGCCGGGATCTTTTGGCCCTGGAGAACTGCAGCTGGCCGGAGAAATCGAGCTTGAGAACGGTGGTCACCATGAAGGAAATTGCGTTCAATGCCTGGTTTTGAGTGCTTGAGGAAACGTTGCGTTCGACGGCGAGAAACTCGAGAAACTCGGCGACCTGTTGGGGATTGAGCCGGTCGATATCGATTGGGTGATGAAAGCACAGGAACCTTTTTATCCAGTCGAGGTAGTTTTTTTCGGTGCGAATCGAGTAGTGCATGGTCCTGATAACATTTCGGGTCTTTTCGAGAAGAGTTTCATGAATTCTGGAGATTTCAGTGAAATCAACGGGCTTGGCACCAGGTTTGGTGTTGAAAATTTCTTTCGATTTTTTCTCAGAGAATTCTTCATTCCACTTGAGTGCCCATGAGTATTTCAACACCTGCGAAAAAAGAAGAAAGAGGGAATCTTTCGCCTGTTGAACCTGGTATGGTAGAATTGATTTATCGGATTCAAGATTGCGAAGAAACAGTCTCACATCTTTAAAATCCGCATTAACGAGGGGTTTATCTTTGAGAGAGATTACAAAAGCTTTTGCCCATTTGATCTTATGTGGTATTGCTCTGGGGTTTTCTTTTAATTCCACAAGCAAAGCCTGCAATTTTTCCCACAGCGGCTTATATTCCGGGGCAAGTTTAAATGCCGAGCTTCCAGTCATAGTTTCCAACCTTAAAATTGATTTTAAAAGCCATATCATTTTTGTCAATTATTCAATAATAGCATATTATTTATTTTCATTTATTAACATATTCTGTATAATATCTGTTATGCAAAAATAAAAACAAAAAAGTCAGAGAACCCGCATCATGATTGAAGGTG
>CAZTHA010000615.1:0-2182 GCA_964613435.1 uncultured bacterium | reverse complement strand
TCAAGAAGTGTTGCGGAACTGAAGAGGCTTATGGACCAAGGGGAGAACATCTCCGCGTTGTTGAGAAAAGAAAAAGATTTGTCCATGAACACTGAAGAGATAATCGAAATAGCTTACGATCTTCAAGCGGGGAGTTATATCAAGGCACTTGAAAAAACTAAACATGCCGAGCAAATGTTGAGATGCTACCGCGCAATTGCTGAAGTTTTTAAAAATTGCAGCCATTTTTCAAGCATTCTTGAGGCTGGTGTCGGCGAGGCTACAACTTTGTCAGGTGTGTTGGCTAATTTAGAACAAAAAGTTCAGGTTTATGGCTTTGACCTGAGCTGGTCAAGAATCGCTTACGCAAGATCATATATGAACTCAAAGGGATTTTGTTCTAGCGGTCTATGCACTGGAAATCTATTGAGCATACCTTTTACTGACAATTCAGTCGACCTTGTTTACACCTGTCATTCAATTGAACCAAATGGCGGTAATGAAGAATCAATCTTAGCAGAGTTATATCGCGTTTGCCGGAAATACCTGATTCTTTTTGAGCCTGCCTATGAATTTGCTGATGACAAGGTGAAAAAGAGGATGAGAGACCATGGTTATTGTAGAGGTTTGGCAGATTATGCAAAAAAGCTGGGTTTTAAAGTTATTGAACATGCCCTTTTTCACGTAACTACCAATCCTATGAATCCAACCGCAGTTACGGTTATTGAAAAAGGAACGCAAGGAGAATTCTCAGGTTCTGTCTTTGCCTGTCCACGGTATAAAACACCGCTTAAAAGGTTTGAAAATGGATTTTTCAGTCCTGAAGCTTTAGTCGTTTATCCAATTATTATGGGCATACCATGCTTGCGTATCGAAAATGGTATTCTTGCCAGCCATCTTGAAACCTTCATCTAGTTGCTTAATTAACATGCCAATTCAGGCTTAACGTTTTTTTGCGGAGCCGAATAAAAAGCAATTTTTTTCCCTGGATTTTTGTTCCCGGTTAGAAGCCGCTTCTAATCGGGCTTTTTTTTTCAGGATAGAAAATGTATTTTTTTTATTTTTTCTGCTTGACCAGAATCGAATATTGAATAATATCTTCGCCCTAAGCGCAAGGATGCGCAATTTTAAAAATGATTCATGGAGGAATCAACTATGTCATTACGTATCAATCAGAACGTCCTTTCCATCAATACCTACAAGTCTGTAGCACAGACCTCGGGTCGTCTCGAAAAATCAATTCAGAAGCTCAGTTCCGGCTTAAGAATAAATGGCGCTGCCGATGATGCTGCCGGCCTGGCGATAAGCGAAAAGATGCGCCGCCAGATTCGAGGCTTGAACCGGGCGGTTTTAAATGCCCAGGATGGCATTTCAATGATACAAACTGCAGAAGGGGCACTGAATGAAACTCAGAGCATACTTCAGCGCATTCGTGAGCTGGCAACCCAGTCTGCTAACGATACTCTGACCAGTAACGACAGGCTTGAGATTCAGAAGGAGGTGATTCAGCTTCGCGACGAAATTGATCGTATTGCCCGCAGCACGGAGTTCAATACGAAAAAACTTCTCGACGGCAGTCAAACGGCATTGATCAGCTCAAATTCAAATGCAGTTGAGGGACTTGTGGTCGGCTCAATTGACGGTCTAGGGGCTGATTATGACGTGGAGTTAGAACTGGTTAAGGGCGGCATTGCCGAAATGCAGCGCTCACAGATTTTCACTATTGGCGATGGCAGTGGCAAGCTTGCAGATGGTAATACTCAGCTGCAAAGTGTTGCACAATTCTACGATTCTAACGGTGTATTCATTCTGGAAACGCCACAGATTTTAACGTTAGGCGGCAATACTGAATCAACAGAAATAACCCTTGATCGACAAATGACTTTGGATAATTTGGCAGCCAGCATTCAGAATGCCATGGTTCGAATGACTGGATTGGGTTTGAGTAATTCAAAAGTGGCTACTGTAAACACCGCTGCAACGGGAGTTGCTGGAATGGGTGGATACATCGAAATCGTTTCTGGAAGTATTGGTGACAATGGGAAAGTGTCATTCTCATCTGATCAAAAGATTATAGATGCTTTGGGTATGAGTGTCACCAGAAAAGCTGTCAACAGTCAGGTTGAAGTGGCAATCAACGATGCTTTTGGAAACTCCAGAAAAATGAATGTTGATGGCAATCGTGTTTCTGGTTTATTGGACG
>CAZTHA010000614.1:0-2188 GCA_964613435.1 uncultured bacterium | reverse complement strand
GTCAACTACTGTCAGACGTCCGATTTGAAATTTTACGTATGCCGAAACCATTCAAATGCATTTCGAGGTGCGTTGGAACATTACAATGGTATCAAAGTACAAGGAAACATATCACCCCTTTACTTTTTCACCACATCAAGAGCAATTGCCTCACTAAATTCTATATCGCGGACTGCTATGCCACCTAGAATGCTGTCATAGAATTTCGGGTGGAGATGATTGCCTGGTCGCAGAACCTTGACGTTTTCGCAAGTGAATTTTTCGCCGGCTTTGATATTTTTACAAGCCCAGATTGAGCGCATAAACATTTTATGCTCAGCAGCTTTATGTGAAACCTGTAAATCAGCTTTTCCCATAGCCTTTTCACATTCGCGAATGTTTCTTACCATAAGAGAAAATTCTTCTGGTAATAGAGAAAATTGTGCATCAGGCCCTTTTTTCTCTAGAGTAAAATGCTTTTCAACCATACTGGCTCCCAATGCGACTGCATAAGCTGGGATATTGGGACTAATGCTATGATCGGAGAGACCTACCTGGGTAGCAAATCGCTCGCGCATAAAAGGAATAGTGGCCAGGTTAGCATCATCAACGGTGGCAGGGTATGAGCTTGTGCACTTCAACAGTATGATATCTTCACAGCCTCCCGCTCTCAAAGTAGACAATGCCAGCTCTATATCGGATTTTTCGGCAACTCCTGTTGAAATTGCAACTGGTTTACCAAGTCCAGCAATCATTTTCAGCATGGGAATGTGATTGATTTCAAAAGAGGCAACTTTATAAGCTTCAACCCCAAGATTTTCAAGAAAATCCACCGAGCTTTCGTCGAATGGAGTGACAAAAAAAAGCAAACCCTCGGCCATTGCTTTTTCTTTTAGAGCAGGAAACCACTCCCATGGTGTATAGGCTTCCTGGTAGAGGTCATAAAAACTTCTGCCGGACCAGATACTACCTTCAATACGAAAATTGGCCTGTTGAGCCTGGGTCATTTTTTCCGGATTCAAGGTCAAAGTGTCTGGAGTGTAAGCCTGAAACTTGACCGCATCAGCGCCGGCAGCTTTTGCCACCTCGATCATTTTTAAAGCAATCTCCATGTTTTGTTGGTGATTACAGGAAATTTCTGCGACGACGATGCAGGGGAAACCTGTGCCAACAAATCTGCCACAGAATTCAAATGCTTTTTGGTTCATGCTTTTCCAAACTCTTTTTCAAGATCTTCAGCGGCTTCATTTAACAGGTTTAAGGACAAGCGGCACACATCGCCAATAGTTGGGAACCACCTTTTCATAAGTTTAATCCCCTGAAGTTTGCATCTTTTAATATCCTCGCAAAGACAAGGTAATTCATTAAAGTCCATTTCGAACTTAACAATAATCATTTGTACGATATGCATCAGGTAGAGATTGAAATACTTGCCAAAAGTTATAATTTTACTTCGCGCAGTTGTCATTTCGGTATGGATCTGATTTAAATCATCATCTGGAAACCGCTCTAAAAAGTCTTCTATTTCGGCAAACCCCTCTTTTTCAAGACGTTCTTCGAATTCGTCTATCATCTTTTTGCCTTTGTCGCAATATTCTATGACACCCTCAACTTCTTGGCGAGTTTCTCGAATGGTTCGAGAAAAATTCCTGTAAACTTCTTTTATCTCAAGCTCTGTGGGGTAATGAAGCTTTCGTTTAAAAATTTCCAAAGTCTCAACAGAACCCTTGCAATATTGGGCAATTGCTTCTTTCAATGGCATCAAATGTGCGCCTTCAATAAAGGCTCCACCCTCCGTGGCATTAATACATTTTCCACGATACTGGGCAATATCAGTAACAAAACTTTTTCTAAACATGTTAAAGATTTCGCTACTGTAAACCCAGTCCTGATAGTTTCCCTTCAGCTTAATCAGATCTCTTTCTTTATAATTCAGGTTGGTAACGCTTGGAGCTCCGTCTGCATGTGTTTTTTCGGCACTTTGAAAAGCACAATCCTGACCAACAAGAATTATTGGGTCACAACCCATAGCCTCGAGAATTTTGAAAGCCATATTTGAACACGAAGGACCAATGTTCATCGTTCCCTTTGGCATGTTTATCCATTCAAAATGAGCGAAGGCACGATAAACCATAAAAGTTGGCCCATTCCAGGCGTCATAGGATTCTTTTCTAATGACCGGAGATGCTGCCAGCCAAATCTTTTCCTT
>CAZTHA010000613.1:0-2189 GCA_964613435.1 uncultured bacterium | reverse complement strand
TTTCCAGCCAGAGAAAATCCGATAACAGGTATACGGAATCGTTACCGGAAAAGCGGCAGTATTGTCCATCGTTGCCCCAGCCTTGAGATCCATCGACATTTTTGGCCTGGCGCCCCTTACCCAGGAAAATCTCTTTAACATCCTGTCCGGAAGCGTTTTTCAACGACAGATGTGCCTCGGTATCACCTGTGGCATAGGAATCGGACGCAACCCCCAAAGAGGCGTGTCTTTGTGGGTTCTTGCTGACCATCTCGATCAATTTAGCTGAATTCAAGCGCTGAAACAACTCTTCGATCTTGTTGGGATCAGCCTGGAATTGATGCAGATTCATCAATCGCCATTTATCCTGAATCATTTTCAGCTCGATCTGGGTCTGGGCGGTTTTCAGGTTCAGCTCCCGAACCTGGTCAATCTCAACCGCCGAAATAAGATTCTGCCCAATCAGGGGATCAGAAGAGCCGACCGGCTTTTTGCCCTGCTGCAGCAGCAAGGCGACTATTGCCAATACTACGATGACGGCAAGCAATTTTAAGTTTTTCACAGCATCGACCTCCTGCTATTCTGCCTGAAGTAAAGGTAGGTGCCGACAATGATTATGATAAGCGGCATGAATAAAAGATTGGCAAAGGTAACCTTAACACCGAGATTTTCGATATCCTGACGCAGAAGTTTGCGAATTTCGCGACGTCGCCGCATGGTCTCGGATTGTTCTTTTCTGGCGCGATCAACTTCTTCGCGCTGCTCAGCACTAAGAATAAGCCGTTCTCCGCCCTTTTTCTGCGACTGCAGCTGATTGATGCGGGCCTGAATTTCTTCGAGCTTTTTGGTCAGGCCGATTTCTTCCTGCTGCCATTTTTTCTGCGCCTCACGCTCGATTTCTTCGACGCGGGTAAAGGTTCTTGTCGAACGACTGCGTGACCTTACCGCGATAAGGTCTTCTGATCCGGCCAGCAGATCGACACAGTTGGAAATGAAGGCCAGGTTGTCATTTATTGGCTGAAGAAGCACACTGCCAAAAAAGTTGATCGCTCTGACCGAATAATCATTCTGAATGAAGTCGGCATCAGCAATTACCAGCACCGAAACCGGGCCCTTTGCTTTGGCGAGATGGAGTTTCTTTTTCTCTTCAAGCCTGGCTTCACGAGCTTTTTTCGCCTCTTCAGGCTCATTTTCGGCAATTTTTCCAACCGGGGGTTCGGCGAAGGCTGAAGAAAATTCCCCGCGCACGATTGCGGCAAGAGTTTTCTGAGAGCCAGTGGTCGGCAATTCTCTTTTAATATCTTCAGGAGAAGACATAATTTTAAAATTGTCGACCTCAGCGCCTGCGGCAGAGGTGGTCAGCAGGCTGTTAAACTCGAAATTCGAGCTTTGCGCCTTCTTGAGTGTGCCGGCATTGACCAGCAACATTTGATTAAGCTTGGCGCTGATGGTAGATTCCCGGTTCAAAGCCTCGCCTTTAAGACTTAACCAGAGCGGATGTTGAGCTAATCCCTGGGGGCCCATGTTCAGCTGGGTAGCGAGGTTAGCGTCGGCAGCCAGCTTGTTGGCAGCGTATTCGACACCCCAGGCTTTCAAGAGTTGAGGAACGTCTGAAGAGCGATTCATCATCGCCATATATGGATTCTGGTTGTTCTGCTGGTTGTCGGCAAGACAGGTCGGGTCAACCATGACGATGGCGCGGCCGCCACGCAAGACGAACTGATCTATGGCATAAACCGTTGTTTCCGGCAGATTTTTCGGATGAATTACCAGCAGCAGGTCGATATCGGCATCGATTACGTCGGCATTTTCATCGATTCTTCGGACGTTATAGTTCTTGCGAAGTTCCCTGATAAATAGCCAATCGTCATTCTGGCCCTGGGCCATGGGAAATGGAGGGTTTTCGGCCTTGATAACCGGAAGGGCAGAAAGAACGCCGACGTTCGACTTTTTGGCAGCCGAGGCCTGAACTATGGCGCGGGTAATGTCGTATTCGAGGAATTCTTCGCGGTCGAGAGCGAAAAACGGAATTACCTCTTCCTTGTCGGCAGAAAGAACGACCAGGCCAAAATAGAATTTTTCGCCGGTCGGCAGTCCGGCAGCAGCCAGTCCGTATTTGACCGCCCACTCTTCAACATCGGTATCAGGTTGCGGGTCAAGCACTTCAAGTTCAAGCTGACCACGGCCATTGGCGACATATTCGCCGAGAA
>CAZTHA010000612.1:0-2190 GCA_964613435.1 uncultured bacterium | reverse complement strand
GTGGCATACAATCTGCAAAATGCTTACCAGCAAGAGCAAACCATGCTCTTCCATGGCTCACGGGCCCTTGAAAAAGCTGAGGCAGGCAAAGCGCAACTGGCATTCGAGTCGGCTATTCGCGCCAATCCCCAGTCACTCAAGGCCCATTTTGGTCTGGCCATGGCTCTGAAGCGTCAGAATCTTCTCGATGATGCCAGAAATATCCTGGAAAAACTTGATCAAATGGTTCCCAATGCCTTCAACACCAATTATGAACTTGCCCGTCTTCTTCTGGAAAGAAAGCATCTGCTCGAAGCGCATCGTTACGCCCTTAAAAGCCTTGAATGGAACATGACGCCGCAAGGCTACGAGCTTCTTGGAAAAATTCTTCTTCAGGAAGGCAAATTCGCCGATGCAAAGAAGGTTTTTGAAGAAGGCCTTCTAATAGTTCCGGAACATATTCGTGAGGAACGTCTTGCCGCGGACCGGATTCGCCTGAGTCTCGCCGCCCTTGCTGCCAATGAAAATGATTTTTCAAGGTGTGAAAGCGTTCTTAAGGAAATCCGCAGTTCGGTCTCCGAAAACAGCGATGCTCTATATTTGCGGGCAATGCTTCTCTCGCGAAGCGGCAATAATCAGGAAGCACTCGACCTTTTTGAAAAAGCGCTAATACAAAGTCCCGAGAATCCCAAACTGATGAACGCCGTTGGCTTCATTCTGGTCAAGGAAAATATCGACCTCGATCGGGCACAGAAACTTCTGGAAGCGGCACACCAGCTGATAAAATCAAGCGAAACGCCGATGCTGTCAGATTTGCTGATGGTAGCCCACAGCTTGGGAATTCTTTACTGGAAACAGGGCAAGCTTGAGCAGGCGGAAAAATTGCTAGAAATAGCCTGGGACCAATGCCCGGACACTTGGGCAACACAAAAAGAATCCAGATTGCAGGATTTGAAAAATTTTTATCGCGAAACCGGCAAATTGGAAGCCCTGAATCGTTTTGAAGATGAACTGCCGGTTTCAATAAGCTCGGATACAGAAGGTATCACCAATGACCCATGAGTCGTTTTTTATTTTATTGGTGTTGTTGGGCTTCATTCTGCTCATTTCTTCTATTTCAAGAGTGCAGAATCAGAATGAAAGAATCAAAATTGCCCAGCGCGCTTATTTGCGCGATCGGGCGTTTGATTTAATGATGAACTCAGAATTAAGTACCGCCACGGTCAATCTGGACATGCAGGTTATCTTTTGTAACAATCGTTTTTCTTCAGTTTTTAAAAGCTCGCCGGAACAAATGCTCGGCAAGAATATTCTCGAGCATTTTCCATTCCCGAAAACCAGTATTTTTTTCAAGCACCTCCATAAAATTCAAACGGAGAAAAAAGCCCCGGAGCGCCCGATTCTTCTTGGGATTAAGCTGGAAAACCATCAGGAATCAGAAGCGGAGATCGACTTTTTTGCCATGATCAGGCCGTTTTCGGAAGATAACCGCGATTTCATCCTGATTGCCCTGACTTTTCCGGGCAATGCAAAAATTGTTTTCGACGACATCGCGAAATCCCTTGACCAAAAAAACAGCGATTATAAAAAGCTTGAAGAAATTGACCATTTAAAATCTGAATTTCTGGCCACCTTGAGTCATGAGCTTAAAACGCCGCTGGTGTCGATCAAAGGTTACATGGATCTTATGGAAAGTGAAAAATTCGGCCCGCTTACCGAGGGACAAAGGAAAGCTTTGCGTGTCTCTCTTAAGAATACCAGCCATTTGAATTCTTTGATATCATCAATTCTTAATTTTGCCAGAATGGAAGCAGGGAAATTACGCTTCGATCTTGCGCCACAGCGAATCGGGTCTCTGATCAATGACACCATCGATTCAATGAAGCCAATTGCCGACAAAAACAATACCTCGATCACTTATGAAGCTGCTGAAGACTTGCCATGGGTCATGATAGACGCAGAACTGATCAATCGTGTCCTGATCAATCTTCTCGATAACGCCATTAAATTTTCGACCAAGGATAGCCTGGTAACCATCAAGGCTCAGGTAATGTCTGAGAAAACCATAAAAATTTCCGTGAATGACTGCGGTTGCGGAATTCCAGAAGACAAGCTCGATAAAATTAAACGACCATTTTATCAGGCCGACAAGTCGGACACTCGCCCGCGCGGCGGCCTTGGCCTTGGCCTGGCCATCTGCGACAAAATTCT
>CAZTHA010000611.1:0-2191 GCA_964613435.1 uncultured bacterium | reverse complement strand
CCCGGCAAAGTCAACCCGGTTGCCGACCATAACGTTAATATGGCGCTCAGACTTTTTCGCTGAAGAGATAGAAAGGGCGCTGGTTCGGAAAAGAGGTGAAAAATCGACAGCGACCCTTTGCGCAGCGAGATTGGCAAGAAAGCGCACCATCGAACTGTTCTGATTTTGCCCGAAAAGCATGGCCGAGCGGGCAAAATGCTGACGTTCGCCGAGAACGCTGGTAATCATGCGTGACATCGAACTACGTGGTCCGAGTTCAAGAAAGACGCGGGCGCCGTTTTCCCAGGCCGTTTCAACGCAACGGGGAAAGTCGATTCGACCAACGCATTGTGCTTCGATCGAATCTGCCGAAACGTCTCTTTCGGGTTTGATGACGGTTCCGAGGCCACTGCTGATGAAAGTCATACCATTGGGCGGGTGACAATCGTAGAGGTGCAGGGCCCGATACTGGTCGGCCACCGGCACCGCAGCGGGGCAATGTACCGAAGAAACGCCGTCGAGGGGGAAGAAAGCCTTGCCAATTCTTTGCACGAGAGCTTCAACCTGGGGGCGGTTCCCGCCAATAACGCATTCACTGGCGGTGTTTTCAATCAGCACATAGGTTTGGGGAAAGTCGCCAATGATTTTTTCAACTTCAGCGGCCGGGCAATGAATCACGCCAAGAGCCCATTCGATTGTAGCCTTGGCGTCAAGCTGCCAATGCCTGCGTGCTGAATTGTAATCACCGATTAACTCAGTGGTAAAAAGCTGCGAACGGCGCATGCGTCGAACCATTTCGTCACGCTCGCGCCAGGTGCGGGTAGCAAAATTGCCGGCCGTCTCGCCAAGACTATAGCCCATGATTATTTCAGGCTCAATCCGAAAATTGCGGACGATATCGCTAATCAATGCGCAGGTCGATACATGGGAAAAAACCAGCGAATTGTGGTCGTCGATAAGATCGCGCATCGCAAGTTCTTCCCAGTTTTTTGGCCAGCTCAGGCGCCATGGTACAATGCGTTTCGGTGCAAACTGGGCTGCAAGCAGCTCATATTGTTGATCAAGGCTCCGCAAATGTTCGGACCAGGTAAGCCCAAGATCGCTGCCCATGCCAAGAAAATGATTGCCCGAGCCAGGAAAAACGAAGGCTATCTTGCCGGATTTGCCGACCGGGTACGGGTCGAAGAAAACCCGGTCATTCACCTCGGGGCCGGGTGCGATTGCTTTGTCGGCCTGGCGATTGAGGTGGTCGATAGCAAATGCGGCTCTCTTGCGCAGATCATTGAAATTGTCGGCGACAATGGTCACCGCCAGTGCGGCTTCCGGTCTTCTTCGGGTCTGTTGCCAGTATTCGGCGGCAAGCGCGTTGATACTGTCATTCTGAAGATTGGTTAGCGCAGAGAGCTTTTCTCGCAATTCGCAGGCATCATCGCCTTCGACTAAAAATGGCATTTCACCTGGCTGACCAACGGGGAAAATGCGTTCTGCTTCGTAAATTGATGAAACGGACGCTTCGCTATCCTTTTCGTATTCAGCGAGCACGACGTGGTAAAAGGAACCGTCCAACCCTGTTGAATTGACTGCGGCAAGTCTCGGTCCGGCAATGCGGTTACGTAGCCAGTATTGCGGCCGGGATGGCGTGAAGAAGAAATCATTACGTTTGCCAAGTTCTTCGATGGGTTTTTCAAGACCTGGCATCGCCGGTAGAACCTGCTGGAAAAGGGCTGTTGCTGCACGGGCAAGAGAAAACAGGCCGGCAGCGGCGCCGGTATGCCCGGTAACGGTTTTAACGCTGGCGAGAGCGCAGAGCTGATCATTGTTTTGAAAGGTTTGCTGCTGATCTTTGCCTGGGAAGAATTCGGCGAAAGAAGCAGCTTCAACCCGGTCTTCGGCTGGGCAGCCACTGCCGGCGGCTTCAAGCAGGCCAAGATTTTCCGGATTAGACTGGGCTTCTCGCCAGGCATTGCCCATCGCCCGTTTATTGGCTGAGACAGCGGCTTCATGCGACGAATCGGAAGTTCGAGAAGCTTTTCCGATCCCTTTTACGACTGCGAGAATGCGGTCCTTATCCTTTTCGGCGTCGCCAAGGCGCTTTAACATCAGTGCAACTGCCCCTTCGCCGATGAGCGTTCCGGAAGCATCAGCACTGAATGGTTTTAAATCGCCGTTGCGACTGTAAGGCCGCAAACGATCGGTAACGAGAAGATTGCGC
>CAZTHA010000610.1:0-2197 GCA_964613435.1 uncultured bacterium | reverse complement strand
TTCGGGTCATGTCCCGGAATTTCTCGTGGTGCGCCTGGTTTTGCGGGGTTTGTAAGCGGCGCGAGGCTCGCTGACTTTATTGGCTTTTTTGGCGAACTCGATGAGCTGCAGAACTTTTTCTTCGCTTAAACCAGTGATTTTCGCGATTTCGCCCGGGCTCATGCCGTGATGCAGCATATTCAGGCACATTGCCGCCTGGCCTTTTTCATGGCCCTCTTTGATACCCTCTTCGCGGCCCTCTTTCTGACCATGCAGCTTGCCGACGCCGTAAGAAGACTGAACCATACTCGCCTGGTAATGCAGCTCATCTGAGTAGCGACTGTAAGCCAGACGCTCCGACTCGCTGAGCTTCATGATGTCGAGCCGGGTTTTCGCCTGCTGCAGGCCTTTGGCCTTGAAACCAGGCTTGATTTCTTCGTTCTTGAGAAAGTATATCCATTCATCGAGACTGTTGCGAGCCACATCGTCGAAATTGTTCACCTTGATGAGATAAAACTCGGGAAAAATGTCGGCCGGAGTGTCGTGCCTGAAAAGATCCTGCTGCTCCTGACTCAGCCTGAGCTGGTCATGGCGATGCAGGCCGGTGAAAACCGTCTGGCCATGATAGACATAGTCAGCGCCGTGCCCGAGATCAAAGTAAAGAATATTGATCGAAATGACCTTAACCGCATCTGAATAGGGAGCGCCTTCGGCCAGATGTTCGGTAGCAGCCTTCGCCGCAGCGAACATCATGCGATAAAAATAATCGTACTCACGTTCATACTGAATTTCGATGATAATGATTTCGTTCTTGTGATTGCTGACCTTCAAATCGAGACGATTGATCTTTTGCCCGGGATGATCCTTGTTACTCTCGCTTTCAAGAAGTGACAGAATCTTGATTTCCTGCCCGAGCAGCTCGGTCAGAAAACCTTCGAGAATATCGAAATTTGCTTTGCTGCGAAGCAGTCTTTTAATTGCCCAGTCAAAACTGACCAGTCGACGTTGTTTTTTCATCAGGGTTCTCTCCGGGGCTCATCAGCAGACAACCAATATTATAGCGCAGTTTACCCCTGCCGACAACAGGCTATAGACTTTCTTTTTTGCGGGGTTTGTAGGCTGCGGCAGGCTCGGCGACTTTCTTCAGGTCTGGTAACGGCAGCTGGAAATTCGTTCAGGCGACTTTTGTGGTTGAAATCGGTACCCGAGGCTTTCTTGATGTCGTTTTAGGGTTGTTCTTCTGCTTGTTCTCTAATTCGAAGCATATTTTGGTCAGATTGAATTCAAACTGTTCCGCAATTTTACGTCTTTGTTCTCGAGTTTCTTCAACAATCGGATCTTTCCACATATCAGACCTCCATCAATTCCTGTGGCGTACAGATAATCGGTGGCTCGAACCATGATATATACGCTAAACTTCTTGGCTTTTTTCATGAAGTTTTTCCTCAGATTTTCCTGCTTAAGCGATTCTACTATAAATCATAACAGCTTTTGCATATTGGTTCAACGGCGCTGTTAAATGTTGGCCGATCACTTTTTCAGCGGTGGGAAGACCTTTTTGAAGTCGATTTTCATCTCAGGGAACGCAGTCGAAGTGATTGATGCTTCAGCGTCATAAACCTGTGAAGCCGCGAATTTGCCATTTTTGCTGAGGCTGTAGACGGTGATGATTCGGTTGGTGGGGTCGACGAGCCAGTATTCGCGCACGCCGTTTTCTTCGTAGAGGCGGCGCTTTTTGATGTGATCGTGGCTGGCACTTGAAGGGGATATTATTTCAACGACGAGATCGGGGGCACCAAGGCAACCACGTTCATCAAGTTTCTCAGGATTACAGACAATTAAAATGTCAGGCTGCACAACCTGAATAATATCTTTGTCGTTTTTCGATTTCCGGTTAAGCCTGACATCGAATGGCGCAGCAAAAACCCTGCAGGGTTTTTCTGCGAAGAAGTTGAGAAATTCGTGAAGCAGAATCATTTCTGCAGTTGCGTGAGTTAAGCCCGGTGCCGGGCCCATATCGTATAGCTCGCCGTCGATGATCTCATAACGCTTGTCATCATCGATTTTCAAATAATCGGCGTAGGTGTAGACTTTCTTTTTAGCTTTTCGCGTCGGTGCTGCCATCTTAAATGCTCCGTGCTTTTTTATTAATTTTACCTCTCACCAAGGCACAAAGCCACCCCTATTTTTCGTGCTCAGTGAGGCCTAAGCCGAACTG
>CAZTHA010000609.1:0-2202 GCA_964613435.1 uncultured bacterium | reverse complement strand
CGGTCCGCTTGAAAGCCACCTGATTATGTCAGGTGGCTTTCTTGCTGTCAGGCAGTTTTTTGTTATAGTGTATCTTATGGAAAACTTTAAAAATATTGGAATTGGAATTGGAATTCTTCATTTTTTTGCTTAAACATTTGTAAGTTATTGCTGATGGATTTCGCTCAGGAGAGATCAAAGCTTATGTCGTTTATTAAATATTTTGCCCTGCCTTTTTGCATCCCTGTTTTCGTTATTGTCAGTTCCTGCTGGAAAAACCCTGCCTTAATAAGGGATTCTGCCGTCGTTTCAGTCGTCTGCATCCTTCTTTATGCGCTCTCATTCGTTCCAGGCCTGGCCAATATTTTTGATCGAATGACTCTTATCGTGATGAAGCCATGAGCGGCGGTTGTGGGGTAAAGCTGATGCGCCTGTTAATAATTGTCGCCATGTATGTGTTCGCTTATCTTGTCTTTACTGGCAAATTTGAGCCGGTGTAAGAATTGCAATTCATCAGAAAATTTTTTGAAATCTTCCGGGCAGCCATCGAGGCTGATTTCGCCCAAGCCTGCAAGCATCATTTCATTCAACTTCGTTTTTCTGCTATCGCTGGAGTCTACCAGCATGGTTAAGGCAGTAAAAGAACCATTCTGCTGGATCTTTTTAAACAACAGATAGCCTTCACGATGAACGACGTTTTTCATGCAGACTATTGGCAACAGCTCTTTTCTCAGCGGTGTCATTTTTACCGTATCTTCCAAATCTACTATCAGACGGGAATAGGTCGCCGCGCCAAGCTCGCCATTGGCGACAATTTGCGCACCATGATTCCAGGTGTCATAGAGAAACCAGCCTCCAGCCGTCAAAATTAAAACAATCAGCGCAATGCCGATTGCCAGGATCAGTCGCATTTAAAATCCTCCTGAATTTATTCGCTACAATCAATAACATAATTTTATTGATGTGCCTTACAATTTGCGTAGGAACTTAAGAAACAGTTATAATAAAAAGAAAACCCGGAGATTTGCCATGAAAAAAACAAGTGTTTCCATCTGTCTGCTGGCTCTGTTCGTTGGTTTAAGCTGTCTGCCTCTCTACGCAGAATTTTCTGAACAGGTCAACAGCGCTATCAGGCAAAGGCTGGCTGATGAGAAACTTGGTCAGACAATTCTCGGGGCTCTGGCATATCTTGAAGATCGACAGGTCAGACCTCGGCAGGGAAATCTCTCCTGTGAATACGACAGCTCAGATGAAGGGGATGGTTGCAAAACGCTTCTAAGCATCAATATACCCTTTCGCGAAAATCTAGGTTTGCCGGCGCCAAAAAAAATTGTTGCCCGAAACCGTACCGGTGAGTGGGCCAGCTACATCCATTTTCTTCCCAATAAAATAGGCGTTAAAGGCCGTTCTCCGGCGGCAGTCCAGGATTCAAATCTTTTCATGACCGCTTTTATTGCTTATCCGATGTTTCTTTTCGACGAATCGGAACTGAAACCAGAACAGCGCCACATAGAAAAGATGCTTCATCTTGCCATGAAAAACATCATGAGCTTCAAACGTGATGATGCCTACAATTTCTGGGCGGTCCTGCCGGGCGTGCGAGGCAGTACTCCAAGAACCGGCCCCTTCAATATTCTTGTTTCCCAGCTGGAAATGCTTGGTAACGCCTATCTAAACCCGAAACTCGATAAAATTTTCGCCAAACTCGCCAAAGGTCAGCAGACACCGCCTAAATTCTGGATCGCCAGCTGCCTCGACACTAAAGCCAATCCCACTGGAGCCGACGCTCTTTTCAATATTCCCAACGATGCTGACGATACCTCGACGGCAGTTTCTTTTCAGTATTTTTACTCAAGGCTTTTCCCAAAATCTGGGATTACAACCGATTTTGCCGCTCTTGAGCGAATCTGTGACTTTCGTGATATCGATCGGGACCGTGAAGACGGCCGTGACAGCTGGAAAGGCAAAAACTCCGGGGCTTTTCTAACCTGGATAAAAGATGAAAACGCGCCGGTTTTTTCCCGCCCTGAGATTGGAATTATTCCTCTGGCCGTAAACAATGTCGACGTCGTCGTCAATGCCAACGTTCTTTTCGCCATGGCTCTTACCGGCCGCAAAGATCTGCCCGGCTATCATGACTGCGTCAGACTTATAGCCAAGGCTGCCGAAAAGAGAGCCTGGCCAGAAGCGGGACTCTATTACCCCCAGAACATGATTTTCCCC
>CAZTHA010000608.1:0-2212 GCA_964613435.1 uncultured bacterium | reverse complement strand
TATACCGTGCATGTGATCAAAAACAGCGCCGCCAATGCTTTCGCCATCCCCGGCGGGCATATTTACGTACAAACCGGACTTCTCAACCTGGTTAGCTCTGATGATGAACTGGCAACCGTCATCGCCCATGAACTCGCCCACGCCGAAAAACGCCACTCGCTGAAGAATTTTCGCGCTTCAACGGCGGCGGTGGCTCTTCTCAATGCGGCGGTAAAGAATCGTAAAGATCGAGAAACCTGGGGAGCATTGCTGACGACACTGACAATGATGAAATTTTCACGCACCCAGGAAGACGAAGCTGATGATATCGGCCAGTTTCGCATGGCTGCCGCCGGCTTCAATCCTGCCGCCCAGGTTGCAGTCTGGGAAAAATTTCTTAAAAAATACGGCGACACCAAAGGCGTTCAGCAATATCTCAGTTCCCATCCGCCTTCCAGTGCGCGCATTGAAAATGCCCGCAACAATCTGAAAAAAATGAATGTCATTCCCAGAACGGTTTTTGCCAACACCCGAAACCTGATGAGTGCAACCAGGCAGAATCTGCTGGCTAACCCAAGTTTCGAAACTCTGGCGAATAATCAGGTAGCCGGCTGGCAAACAGCAGAGGGCCGGGCCTTTATTTCCGACAAATTTGCCGTTACCGGCCGTCAGTCGCTGCAAATGGTTTCAGAAGCGCGCATGAATGTGACCAGAGTAGTTTCTGAATTCATCCCGGTAAATCAGAATTCAGATTTCAGCTTCAGTGGCTACATGATTTCCGAAAATGGCACCCAAAACGCCGCTATTGGCATAGAGCTTTATGATTCCCAAAAAAGACTGCGCAATCGCATCTGGGCAGTGCGAAAATCGGCGCCGGTTCCTGCGCAATTACAAAGAATCGAAGCCAGACTGGTTAATAGTCCAGGACAAAAGATTTTTTCGAGCAATACCGCTTTCATGAAGATTTTGCTCCAGACCGGGCTGGTATCGCAAGGCAGTGTCTGGTTCGATGAATTGCGGTTGAAAAATACCAATACTCCTGATCCGGTAAATCTTCTGGCGGGCGGTGATCTTGAAACCGCTGCCGGCAAACTGCCAGAAGGCATTTTAACCGGATCAAGCGGTCTGAGTATCGACCTGAGTAAGGCCCAAACCGGTTATGCGTCAATTCGCATAGCTGGCGACAACAGCGAAAAAGGCTTTTCGTTCAGGTCATTGCCGCTAACCGGGCTGAAAAAAGACCAGGTGCTTTACGGATCATTTTTCTTCGACGGTGATCAACCGATCAAAGGCTCGCTCCTGGTTGAACTGGTCGATGCCAACGGGAAACCGCTGACCCGCAAGCTGGCACAGGTCGATTTTGAAACCGGCAAAAACCAGTGGTCAGGCACTTCTTTTTCATGCAAACTTGAGATCAAGAAAGAAGAAGAACCTCTGGCAAAGGCTCTGCAAATAAGGGTTGTCAGCATAGTTCCGGCCGGTGCGAATCTCTGGCTCGACAACTTCGTTCTGCGCTGAGGTTAGTCCCTTACCAGAGCTTCATATCAATGAGCTTTTACCCTGACTTACTTGAATTTATTAAAATAAACCACAATAAGCATGAAAACCGTAAAAGCAAAAATAACCAGAGTGTCAAAAATGTAACCAAAAATTCTAAGCCAGAATGAAACTGGCTCGCTTTTTCGGCTGGATTCCAGCAGCGGGATACCGTTTCTGCGCGAGAAAATGCCGAAAACGAAAGTTCTGGCGACCCCTGACTTCAAGCTGTCTTTGATAATCATGAAGTTATCATGACTTCTTATAATAACCAGTATAACACCTAAGATAACCACAACTATTTCTGCATAAAATACCATTTGATAATCCATTTTTATGAAATTGCTCCAAGCATTGTAGTGTATTTATTAAAAACGGCTCAGGGGTTGAGTGCTTTGATCATTTGCAGGCATGGGTTGGCTTCGCCCCAGAGGGTTTTAAACTCTTCAACAGGAAAAAATTCGGCTCTTTTCTTCCGGTTTATCGACCAATTTAATCGTTGGCTGAGACTCTGCCATCGTAACCAATTTTCCCCCATTTTAAATCCGTCACCTGATCAAAGTCTGAATACCCTACAGATTTACACCATTCTCAAACAAGGTTGCAACCGCTGTCATTTTTTACCCGTTCGACTCCCTTCAGATTTACACCATAAGTTCAAATAAAAATTTATTCAAATCGTCGAAAGACTCCACAT
>CAZTHA010000607.1:0-2216 GCA_964613435.1 uncultured bacterium | reverse complement strand
CGTTCGCCCCGAAGACTGGGAAGCCCAGGATGCCCTGCTGTGCCTAAGTACCAACGCGAAAATCGACGACGAGAAGCGCATGCGTTTCGGCACTCGCGAGTTCTACCTCAAATCGCCCCAGGAAATGACCGAGCTGTTTGCCGAATGGCCCGATGCCATTTCGAACACTCTGCGTATCGCTGAGCGCTGCAATGTTAAGTTGACACTGGGCGAATCGATTCTCCCTGAATTCAAACTTCCCGAGGGAAAAACCTCTGAAAGTTACCTGACAGAACTTTGTCGCAGTGGTTTTACCTGGCGTTATGGCAGCGAAACTCCCGGTGAAGAGGTTGAAAAGCGTCTTGATTACGAGCTTTCAGTTATCAAACGCATGGGTTTCTGCGATTATTTTCTCATCGTCTGGGATTTCATCCGCGCCGCCCGCGAAATGAAAGTGCCGGTTGGCCCTGGGCGCGGTTCGGCTGCTGGTTCTATTGTTGCCTATCTGTTGGGTATCACCGACATAGACCCCCTTAAATATGGCCTTCTTTTCGAAAGGTTTTTGAACCCAGATCGTATCAGCATGCCAGATATCGACGTCGACTTCAGCGACGACGGCCGCCAGAAAGTTATCGATTACGTCAAAGAAAAGTATGGTCGTGACCGGGTTTCGCAGATTATTACCTTCAATTTTATTCTCGCCAAAATGGCGATTCGTGATATTGGCCGGGTCATGGGCATGGAACTGCCCGAAGTCGATCGCATTGCCAAACTGGTGCCCGACAAGCCGGGCATTCATCTCAAGGCCGTTTTAAACGACGTTCCCGAACTTAAAGAGATTGTTGAACACGGCACTGAACAGCAGAAGAAGCTTTTAAAAATTGCCGGGACCGTTGACGGCCTGGTCAGACACACTGGCGTTCATGCCTGCGGCATAGTCATCTCGGCCATCGACCTGATGGATATTGTGCCGCTCTGTATAGACAAAGACAAAAATATAATGACCCAGTATGAGAAGAATGCCATCGAAAGTATCGGCCTTCTCAAAATGGACTTTCTGGGGCTGAAAACACTGACGATCCTGCAGCGGGCCCTCTAAAACATCAAAGAGAGCAGGGGAGTCGACGTCGACCTCGAAAAAGCGCCTATCGACGACCCGAAAGTCTACCAGTTGCTGCAGCAGGCGCTGACTCTCGGGGTGTTCCAGCTCGAATCTTCGGGCATGCGCAACCTGATTTCACGCCTCAAACCATCTGTATTCGAAGATATTATCGCGTTGCTGGCTATGTATCGCCCCGGTCCGCTCAGCTCAGGCATGGTCGATGATTTTGTCGAGCGCAAGCATGGTCGCAAAGAGATGGCTTACCCGCACCCCGACCTCGAGCCTGTCCTCAAAGACACATACGGCGTCTTTCTCTATCAAGAGCAGGTCATGCAGACCGCAAACATTCTTGCCGGCTTCACCATGGCGCAAGCAGACGCTTTGCGCAAAGCCATGGGTAAAAAAATCGCCGAAGTCATGGAAAAAATGGGCAAACTGTTCGTCAAAGGTGCTATCGAACGCGGCGTCGATGGCCAGCTGGCTCAGTCGATCTTCGACCTTATGGCCGGTTTTGCCGAGTATGGCTTCAACAAATCGCACTCGGCTGCCTATGCGGTCGTAACTTTCCGCACTGCTTATCTTAAGGCGCATTACCCTGTTGAGTTCATGGCGGCCGTTCTTTCATCAGAAATAAACGACACCGACAAAATCGCCGAGTATGTCGATGAATGCAGAACCCTTGGCATGGAGATCCTGCCACCCGATATCAATATTTCTGTCGGTCTGTTCAAGGTCGACAAGGGGAATATTCGTTTCGGTCTCAGCGCCATAAAAGGGGTGGGGCAGGGTGCCGTCGATTCGATCGTCGAGCAGAGAAGCAAGGGTGGCCCTTTCAAGTCTCTGGCAGACCTTACCCGCAGGGTCGATACCCGGCAGGTCAACTCAAGGGTTATCGATGCCCTGATCAAAGCCGGTGCTTTCGACTCGTTCGGTCTCAAAAAAAGTCAGCTGATTCAGATGGCTTCTGAAGCCCTGAAAGCCGGGCAGACCGCCATGAAAGACAGAATGGCCGGCCAGGCGACTTTCTTTGATATTCTGGGCGCTGACGACAGTGGCATGGCCGAGGTCGAGATCAAGCCGCCCGATATACCCGAGCTCTCAGAGAAAGAACTGTTACAGTCAGAAAAAGAAGTTT
>CAZTHA010000606.1:0-2220 GCA_964613435.1 uncultured bacterium | reverse complement strand
CAAAAAGATTTACAGTGTTTCAATCATGCCCTGCACGGCCAAAAAGTTCGAAGTCACCCGCGAAGAAATGCTCACTGACGGAAATCCCGATATCGACGCAGTTCTGACCAATCGTGAACTGGTGCGCCTGCTGACCATGCGTGGTCTCGATCTTAATGAAATCGACCCCGAAGGTGCTGATACTCCGTTTGGAACCCGCACCAGCGCCGGAAAAATCTTCGGAGCCTCCGGCGGAGTTATGGAAGCAGCCCTGCGCACCGGTTACCACCTGATTACCGGCAAAGAACTCGAAAGCCTCGACATCAAAGCCGTTCGTGGGCTTGAGGGCCGCAAAGAAGCTAAAATCAACATCGATGGCATTGAAGTTGGTGTTGCGGTCGTCAGTGGCTTGAAAAATGCTTCTGATCTGCTAAACGAAATCAGAAACGGACGCGATGATCTTCACTTCATCGAAATCATGGCATGTCCGGGCGGTTGTATCAATGGCGGCGGTCAGCCGATCGGAGTTACTGCCGAAGCGGTTAAAAACCGGATGAAAGGTCTGTATGCCATCGACAAGAACGAGCAGGTCCGAACCTCCCATAACAATCCTGATATCAAGAAGCTCTATGAGGAGTATCTGGGCGAACCTCTAGGGCATAAGAGTCACGAGATTCTCCACACTCACTATCATGCCCGTGACGTGGTAAAATAACCAATAAAGGAAACCGACGTGGTCAGTTCAATCAAAGAAGGTACGATCTATACGATTCCTGAGCGCTGTCGCAAGTGTTACACCTGCGTCAGAGAATGCCCTGCCAAGGCCATCAGGGTAATCGATGGTCAGGCCAAGGTAATCAATGATCGCTGCATTGGTTGTGGCAACTGCGTCCGCGTCTGTTCCCAGAAGGCAAAACAGGTTCTTGACTCGATCGAATACTGCCACAAATTGCTCGCCGGCCCTGATAAGGTTGCGGCTTTGATTGCACCAAGCGCTGCTGCTGAATTTCATGAGGTTGAGCGCGAGCAGTTTGTCGGCATGCTGAAAAAGCTTGGTTTCGACAGGGCCAATGAAGTAGCCTTCGGGGCCGACCTGGTAGCCCGAAAATATCGTGAACTGCTGGAACAGGAAAAAGAAAGCCGAAAACACTTCATTGCCACAACCTGCCCGGCAATCGTTAATTTTGTTGAAAAATACCACCCGACGCTGGTCGAAAACCTGGCTCCAATTGTAAGTCCAATGGTGGCGACTTCCCGCGTGGTAAAAAAAATCTGCGGCCCCGAGATTAAAATTGTCTTTATTGGCCCCTGCACTGCCAAAAAATGTGAAGGATTCGATGAAGATCTCCAAGGCGAAGTGGATTGCGTATTAACCTTCGTCGAACTGCGGCAGATGTTCAAAGATGCCGGTATCGAGCCTGAAAACATCGAAAAAATCGAATTTGATGGGCCATGGGGCGGGACCGGTAGCCTTTTTCCTGTTGGCGGCGGGCTTTTGCAGGCTGCTGAGATTAAAGAAGATCTGATGGCCGAAGATGTCATCGCCATCAATGACCGTCTGCATTTCGTCGAGGCATTAAAAGAGTTTGAAAATGGAAACCTCAAGGCCCGGCTTCTCGAAGTGCTGGCCTGCGAGGGCTGCATCATGGGCGCCGGAATGAGCGAGTCAAATTCTCAGTTCATTCGTCGGCACCGTGTCGGCAAATATACCCGCAATCGCATCAGCAAAATGGATATGAATCGCTGGATTGAAGATGTCGAAGAATTTTCGAAGCTCGATTTGAGCCGAAAATACCGGGTTCGCGATCAACGCCAGGAAGACCCCGGCGAAGAAGTTATCCGGATGATTTTGGCCGAAATGGGCAAATTTTCGCCGGAAGACGAGCTCAATTGCGGGGCCTGCGGCTACGAAACCTGCCGGGAACACGCACTGGCCATTTTCCAGAATCTTGCCGAATGTGAAATGTGCCTGCCCTACACTATCGGCGAGCTTGAAAAAGCAGTTAAGGAGCTTGAGCACAGTAACAACAAGCTTTCTTCGATCCAGGAAGCCTTGATGCATGCCGAGCGACTTGCCAGCATGGGACAACTCGCAGCGGGAATCGCTCATGAAATTAATAACCCGCTCGGCGTTATTCTGATGTATGCCCACCTGATGCAGGATAACTCAGGCCTCGACAGCAAGGCAACCGAAGATGCGGCAATGATCGCCGCCCAGGCTGATCGCTGCAAAAAAATCGT
>CAZTHA010000605.1:0-2223 GCA_964613435.1 uncultured bacterium | reverse complement strand
ACAGTATACTTAATTCGTAGAATTAAGTATACTGTCCCCCTAATTCCAAAAGAAAAAACGGGGAAAAGTAAAAAAAAATCAGCGCACTGCCGATACTGGCATGAACTCATCTTGACTGGAAAATGACTAAACCATTGATATTTTCAGGCAAAAAACGTTAAAATAACTCTTGTAAAAGGAGACCGCGCATAAGAATTCTGTCTTCAAACTATTGGTAATGATGCTGTTACTGCTTTCAGGCCTTCCTGGCCAGGCGCAAGCTGCTCAGGAAATCAAGGAAATTAACATTCTTTCGGGTTATCTTGGCGAAATTTTCAACTTCAACCGCAAGATTCTGAAATACTCTCACCTGATGCAGGAACAAGCTCGGCCTTTTGGCAATCCCAGACATCGGGCCCGTTATCGCTTCGAACCGAAAGACGATCATCCGCGCGCGATCATGGTTCTCTCACGCCGTATCGCTTCGAGATTCAAAATGGTTAACGGTCTGCTTTACCATTCCGAGATGCCCAACCGCCTGATGACCTTTCGCCAGGCTCTTGAAACCAGTGAAAGCATGGTAACCTTTGCAAAAAGATCCATTCGCGCTATCAGCGATGGCAATTATGCTCTCTATCTAGCTTCTGCTCAAGGCATTGAAAAAGAAGTGTTTGCACTCAACGAACTCATTGCCAGCCTTGAAGGAGCCATAAACGCCGTTATTGAAGAATCCGACGGCACCAAGGAATCCCTCTGATCCGGCAAAAAAATTAATCGAGGTTAACATGAAATCTATCAGAACCGGCCTGCTTATAACCGTAATCCTTATTTCAAGCGCAATTCCTGGGTTTGCGAAATCAGGCAGCGAAAACATTACGGCACGCGAACGGGCTGCAGCTCTGATTCATGAAGGCCTGAATCTTTTGATTCTTGAACAGAACAAAAAAGCTGAAGAGCTTTTTCTGCAGGCAAAATCAATCGATCCTTATTCAGAACAATCTTACAACTTCCTTGGCCTGCTCTATCTGCAGGATGGGCTTCTCGAAAAAGCGGAAGACATGCTCAAAAGGGCGATTGCCATCGAACCGATGTATCCGGAAGCCTTGCGCAATCTTGGCAAGCTTTACCTGCGCCAGGATCGCTTCGATGAAGCAGCAGTTTATCTACGTCGCACCCTTAATCTCGATAAAAACCAGCCATACACCTGGTATCTGCTGGGGATGTCGCAATATTTCAGCGGGCAGGTCGAAGAAGCGATCGAGTCATACGAAATCGCTTTCGCAATGGAACCTGGCCTACCGGTCGAAGCCCACTACAACCTTGGCGTTGCTTACCATGAAACCGCGCGTTACCTCAACGCGGTTCGCCAGTATGAAGAGGTGCTCAAGATCGATGGCAGTCACATCAATGCCTTGAACAATCTCGGCCTGGTATATTCGATCCTTGGCGAAAAAGAAAGAGCTATCCAGCTTTTCAACCAGGTTTTGAAAATTGACGACAAGAACGTCAAAGCCCGCATCAACCTTGGCAACGTCTTTCTGAGCACCAAGGACCTGGTCGAAGCTGAAAAAATCTACCGCAGCGCCATTTCTCTCGATGCATCTGACATCAGCCCCCGCCTGAACCTCGGCGTCGTTTATTATGAGCGAGGCGATTTTGCCAAGGCCAAAGAAGAATGGGAAAAACTGCTCAAAGAAAACCCTGACAACATAAGGGTTCTCTCTGTCATGGGTTCTGCTTTCCTGGAACGCAAGCAATACGATCTGGCCATCGAAGTGTTTCGCAGAATGGTTAAGCTCCACCCCGATAACGGCAGTATCGCCAACACCCTTGGCTATCTGCTTGCCGAACAAAATCAGGATCTTACCTACGCCCAGGAACTCGTTGAAAAAGCCATCCGGCTCGACAAAACCAATCGTGCAACCTACTTCGATTCGCTGGCCTGGGTTCATTATCGGCGCGGCAACTATGACAAGGCGCGCACTTTAATCGACAAATCGCTGGGCATATTCAAGCTTTCCCATGACTTCGTTTCAAGTGAAGTTCATTTTCACAACGGCAAAATCTATGAAAAAGCCAAAGAATATGATCGAGCCAGAGATTCATTCAATCTGGCAATCAAAGCCAACACTGACCGCGACATTGTTAAAATTGCCTCGGAAAGCCTTGATTTAATCAAAGACAAAAAGTGAACACACAAAAAGGTGTTTCAATAAAGGCTCTTTTCGCCTCTTGTCTTGGCTG
>CAZTHA010000604.1:0-2223 GCA_964613435.1 uncultured bacterium | reverse complement strand
AAGACAAGGGCGGCGGCTGGAAAGTCGTTACTATTTACGGTATCGAAAGTGACGCAGCGGATCGCGACATCATCGAGGCAAGATTCAAAGCCGGGCTTGGAATAACGGCGAAAAAGAAAAGAAAGAAAAAGTGATTTTCAGTTTTCTTCTTCGATGAGAACGGTGACGCGATCACCTAGATTAATGCTTTAATTTTGGTGGCTTAATCTTAAAACTAGAGGCGACCTTATTAAAAAAGATTTCTTCATCTTGATGTATTTTTTCATCAGCTCTTGCAACATTAGCAAGACACTTTAAAAAAAGGTCTTTGTCTTTTTCAGGCTGAAGAACTTCATTTAGTAATTGCAGCTCATTATCAACAGTATTTGAAAATTCAATAACAGGCATTGGCAATTCAAAAGATGTTGCTGTTGCTAATAGAAGTTCTTTTTCTTGAGGCATTATTACGCCATCTACAGCAGCCATAGAGGCTAAGATTTTTAACATCGTATGTTTTATTTCATAGGTATATTCATCCAATTTTTTTACTTCTTCCTCAGAAAGGAATGCATCATTAAACAGATATTTTGCAAACTTTCCTGAAGTTTTGAGATAGCAAAAATTGACTGTCGCAGAAACTGGTGGTATGAATTTTGAAAGATTTTTCCAAACAGCAAGTTTCCAGGTCGCGCCACCAACAGTGTAATGCTTTGCTAAGTCTAAAAGATATGTGCCCCAGCCATAGTCCATAATTTTTTTAGCTATTTGTTTTATATTTGAATTGACAAATGTCTTAGAAAGAGAAACGCCAACTGAGCCACCAAGCGCAATCAAGACTAATTCTTCTGTTTGAAAACCATGTAATTTAAACTTAAAAATTTCGGCAACATGCAATATACACAAGATTTGGCGATATATCAGGGAGACAGACTCGACAGGCAGGATTGAAAGCTTTACCAGAGGGCCAATCGCGGGAATAAGGGCAAATGATGCGAAAGTAAAACCTTGAAGGCCAGCCCAAACGGAATCTGTCAAAATTATTCTGTCTGCAAGTTCATCTAAGCTAAGCTTGGGATGGTTCAATTTTAATTGACTTATTGTGTTTTCAACAGAATTTTTATGTTTATCAGCAACCCAACGTATAAAATCTAACAGCCATTGACCATCTAATTCAACTTTGGCACTACCGCCTTTTGGTGAAACTTCACCCTCAAAAATTGCCATGTTAACTTCACCTTTCAAAATATAAGAAAAGCCCACTCAAAGATGGCTTGGAAGCGAAATTATTCATAATTAAATGAAGATAAAAAACCTACTATTTTTTAACGCGAAACCACCTTTTGCAATTATTACACCAAATAGATTTTGTCCCTTTTACTTTATCAATAAGCCCTTCTTCTGGTGGCTTATCAACCTGATTCCATAAACTTTTGTTCCCACAATGAGGACATTTATCACCAGCCACGTAATCTACAATACGGAAAATATCAAGTATGCCCATTATATTACTCGCCCCATATAATTACTAAAACAATCGCCTGACGAAAAAAACACTTAAATTACAAAACATTTGTCTGTTTGTTCCATTCCGGCCGGAATTTGCCAATCAATAATGGTTCAAGCTTCTTGGCTATATCCGCGCCCTCGTCATCAGAGCCAGTAATAATAATACTTATTTCGAGTTCTTTTGAGTGCTCATGCATAAGTCGACCGGACATATGTTTTCTGCCACTATCACTAAACCTAGTATAGTCATTAAGGCGTTTACGAAAACCACCATTGTTTGCTTCCATTGCTCGGCCAACATAGACTATCCGGCCCCGCAATCTAGCAATATAACAACCAACAAAATCAGAATAAGCACTAAAATCTGAATCCTCAAGAATGCCAACGCGCTTTTCCTCGTATAACCACTCATCACAAGTTTTGCCGCCAAAACGACGGTCTCTATTGGCCTTGTAGACGTCTTCACATTTTTCAGCTATACCTTTTTTCACTGCGCCAACGAAACTATCAAAAAGACCCATTTTTAAAACCTCACTTAAAAGTTAGTCTATTGGGAGTATAAAAAAAAAAGAAGTGTTGTGCAATAAATAATAAAGCCCAACATGGATGTAATATGGCTCAACAGGACGCGGGCCATGTGCTGAGTTCCAGCTTTTCTTTGTATTTTAAAAGGTTTGCTGTTACGGCAAAATATTCCGGCGCGAAATTCTTTTTCCCCTGCGGAGCCGCCCGTCGATG
>CAZTHA010000603.1:0-2228 GCA_964613435.1 uncultured bacterium | reverse complement strand
TTATCAGAGAGATGACCTCAAAATCGAACCTTCGCAGTGATTTAGTTATTTTGCCTGGTATCACCCTCGCTCTGGAAGGTCACACAACCACTTTCAGCTATGAGTTGAACGGCCCAGGCGATATTTATAGCGTAGAATGGCAAATTAACGGCGAGGTTACACCAGTTCCTACCCACACATTCAAGAGCAACACAAGGGTTAACTGCGAAATTAATGCGACAGTTACCGTAGATTCTGATACGGAGTTTCATGTTGTTTATAAAGCTACGAAATTCATAGAACTGCTGACTGTTTCCACAACGATTTATGGTAACCGAGCCTTTAATATTTCTTCACAGAAGCCGTTTCGCTTCGACCTGAAAAGTAAAACAATCATCCCGACTGCGATGGATATTGAACTGGCGGAAGGCGAATCATTTCAGCTGAATGAAGAAAATTCCGGTGTTGTTAATGCCGACGCCATGCTTAAAGTCACAAAATTGCACTGGAAAATTGTAGCTTCAGAAGGGCCGGTAGAAATTAAAAAGCCTGTGGCTTCGTGCACTGACCTAATTTTTTCAGACTTTGGTCGTGCCGAACTTGTCAAAGATATTGAGTTCATTTTGTCTGAACGTGGTGAAGTTCAGAAATCATCATTTAAACCGAAAACTTCGGCTCTTTATGCCTTTTACCCGGTAGAAGGCCTGGCTGAACTTGCAAAAGTTTATCCCGGTCAGTTGGTAAATACCCGAAGATCGCTGACTTTTAAAAGAATAGAGTTTAATATTAAAGGGCAGCCAAGAATCATCCAGAATGAAGCCGGGTGTAATCTGGAAAACCCGGTCATACTCTGTGAATCTGTCTTGTGGCCAGCATCATCACCGCTTGAAATCAAGTCGGTGCTTCCGATCATTGCGACTGAAAACCCTGTTAAAGATGATGATTCGGATGATGGCGAAGACGATGATGACGACGATGGGGATGATATCAACAGCCCGATTCTTGAGTATATAAGCAGATTCAATTTTTATACCAGGCCATGGCCTGAGCCATGCCTAAAACAGCTTTCATGCTATGCAATGTTTTTGCCATGGGAACTTCCGGATGATTCTGAAAAATCAATAGAATCTGATTATGGTATATCTTTCATTTCACCGTTACCGCCGATGCCGGTTTTTAAGGCAGAAAACGTTCTTGAGTTGAAACTTGAACCATCACAACCACAAAAGATTCCCGATGGTATGGTAGTTGAATTCAAAGCGGCAATGACACCTCGACCTGGCCTTGGCGAAGGTGTGTTGTCTGATGCATTTTCGGATGTTGCGAAAATTGATGTTCTTGATGGCTACAAAATATCAGAATTCAAGGGTGTAGAATGGCTTGAAGATGCTGCCTGGTTAAGCGCTGATGACTGGGGATCGGGGAGAATTCGCGCCAAAGGGAAATATTCTCACATTTTCAATCCGGTAAAAGGTATTGGCAGCTATACCATGCGCTGCAGATTCGATTTTAAACTCAAAGAGTCGATAACTGACGACTCTTGTCCGGCGCTGCCGGAAACCGGTGTGCCGGTAGAGGCCTTACCGGATCTTCGTATTTTATCGCCAATCAATAAGCTTGTTTACCCTCTGGGTGTTTCGGTTAAAGTAACAACAACAATGGATAAGAATGCCAATCTTTGGCGGCAGATCAAATGGACGCTCAATGGCAAACCATACGAGCATGGCCTTCAGGAACCGCCATTTGAAGTTAAACTAGATCATGAAGGCGAATGTCTTATTGAAGCCCAGTTGAACATTGCGCATCCGATAACCGGGTTGGACATACCCTTAAGCAGTCGGGCTAAAATAGTGGTTCAGCCCCTCACAATAGCTTTTGATCCTGCAAAAAAAGTAGTTAAATTCAAGCAAAATAATGGTGTGCCATTAAAGCTTATGGTAAAGGCAGGCGATTTTGAGGCAAAGACTGTCAAAGAGCCATTCTTATGGCACAAATCAGGCCAGCAGGCATTCGTTGATTCGGTTGAATGGGCTTTTTTTAAAGAGCCAGATGCTTGCGTTTCTGCTGATTTAAATACTCTAGACCTGCAAAAAGAGCTAAATTTCAGCAAGCCTGGTGCCGCGACGGTTTTGGCAACGACAACCCTTCGGTTAGCTGATGCAAAAAACCTTTTTAAGCAAGAGCATAAAGATTTTCCAAACGATGTATTCGAAGAACCTGTTTTTACTTTTCCAGCCGTCAGAGGCGAT
>CAZTHA010000602.1:0-2234 GCA_964613435.1 uncultured bacterium | reverse complement strand
ATATACAACCACGCATAATTTTTTCGGGTGCTTCGAGATCTGTCAGCAGTTTGAATGATTCAACCGCTTGAAGCACCAGAAGCTCTTTACCATCAATTATTCGGCAGCCGGATTCTTTTGCTGCCTTAATCAATTGAGAGCAATCGCTATAATTAAGATCGAAAAAAGTTTGCCGATTGTTTAGTTTAGTTTCAAACTCTTTGATTTGGTCATCTTTTTTCCAACCCAGCGGAGTGGCATTGATTGTCATATCAACTGCGGCCAAAGCCGTTGCCAGATTTTCTGAAGTCCAATTCAGCGCCTGAAATTCTGTACCATTTGGCAGATAGGTTGGGTTCGTGGCTTTTTTTCTTGAAACCTGAATTATTTGGCCGACCGTTGTCTGTGAAAGAGCCCAGATTGCGGCAGCAGCCGAACCGCCATTGCCAAGAACGAGTGCTGATTTTATGTCTGGGTGAGATGCAAAAATCCGGCGCATTGCAATGGCATCGGTATTCCAGCCTTCGGCTCCGGCTTTGGTAAACCTTACCGTGTTTACCGCGGCAAGAAGATTGGCCGGCTGATGTAATACGCTGCAAAGCTTTGCAGCCTCGCACTTGTGGGGGCGGGTAACGTTGATACCCCTTATTCCCAGGGCTTCAAGACCGTGAAATGCGCTCGGCAAATCGTTCGGAGCAACGTCGAATTTCAGGTAAACAGCAGCCAGGCCGAGTTCGGCAAAAGCGCAATTCCACATTGCCGGACTCAAAGAATGAACTACCGGATGACCAATCAGCCCAAAAATGTGCTGAAAGCCCGATTTGCATTTTTTTGGTTGCGTTGACACCTAAAAAGGATCTTCTGGCAGAAGATTTACCGGTTTCAGGAAAAGCTTTTCAAAGCGCTTTCTTCAGAATCAAAAATTTCGAAAACTTTGGTCAGACGAGTGAGCTCAAACAGCTCTTGGACTGCCGGCGAAAGATTGATCAGCTTAAGGTCGCCCTTGGATTTCTTTACTTTTTTCAAAGTTGCGGCAACCACGCCAAGGCCCATGCTGTTGAGATAATTCACTTCCTGAAAATCCATGATCAGTTTGTTTTTGCCGTCGGCAACGATCTGATCGATACGATCTTTGAATTGATTGACGGTTTCGGTACCGATTTCGCCTCTGAGAACTACCAGCGTAACATCGTTACCTTTAGGTCTTACGTCGATTCTGATTTCCATTATGGTTTCCTCCCAGTTATTCTTCTGCCAAATAACTTTTCCTAAAATTACCTCATCTTTCTCTCAGATGCAAGAGAAAGACGAGGTTTATTGTAAAGGGGATTTACAAACGTTTTTACATTAGAACTGTTTTGATGCAGAGATTCTATGCGCGTCTCCCAGTGTTTCATCGGCGTATGAATAATCAAAACGCCAGGTGTCGAGCTTGAAGCTGGCGCCGAGAGTCAGGTCGCCATCGTGGGCTCCGAGTCTCAGAGCTGCGTAATCTTGTACCCAGTATTCTGCGCCGGCATAGAGCTTGGCATCCATGTCTTCAACTTTGTTGATATCGGCGGCCAGAGTGAGTTTTTCGTTGGGTTTGTGGGCAACACCTACCTGAAGGGTGGTGGGGACGCTGTCGGAATGGCCAGAAGCGGTGTCCCATTCGAGAGATTCGCCGATGTCACGCACTGACAGACCCAGAGTCGTTTTTTCGTTTGCTTCGTAAAGGAAGCCGAGATCGAGGCCGAAACTGTCTACCGAGTTGGTAAACAGATCCTGGCTCAGATATTTGAGGTTGATACCACCATACCAGCGATCAGCCAGTTTTTTTGCGTATGAACCGAAAGTTGCTTTTTCTGAATCATCGAAATAGCTGAAGATATATACTGATTTACCGGGAGAATAAGTCCCATCAGGGTTGGTCGCCGGAAGATCCGTTCCTGCTGGAATAGCTGTTCCATCAAGAGTTGCAGGAGTGTTGCCGGTGCCATAAATAGTGGCAAGACGGGTTTCAGGAATTCCATCAACGCCGAATCTGATGTGCGACAGGGCGACAACACCATTGTCTTTGCCATCTTTGCCCTTGAGCGGATGCGCGTAGTTGAAGAAGTTGTATTCGCGATCCATGCTCAGGTCAGCGTGCATGAAAGAGCCTTCAGCCTTTTTCAGCTTGGCGAGTCCGGCCGGATTCCAAAACGCGGCGGTAGAGTCGTCGGCCAGTGCAGTGAAGGCACTGCCCATACCGAGTGCTCGGGCACCGACGCCCA
>CAZTHA010000601.1:0-2238 GCA_964613435.1 uncultured bacterium | reverse complement strand
ATTTACACCTCAGGAACTACCGGTAGCCCCAAGGGAATCATGCTCAGCCATCGCGCTCTGGTTGAGTCGATCAAGCTTGGTGAAGAGATTTCCGGTTATCGCAGCGAAGATAAATTGCTGGCGTTACTGCCGTTTACCCATGTTTTCTCCCTTATCGATTCCGGACTGGTTCAGTTTTATACCCACTCGACTCTGGTGATTTGCAATAGCTTCAATCCGGCTGAAATCATGCAGGTGCTGATGAAACATCGCGTAACCTATATGCTTGCCGTGCCACGCCTGGCTGAGTTGATGGCTTTTGGGCTTATGCAGTCTCCTGAATTGAAATTGCCCGGACTGACGATGATTATCGGTGGGGCTGCGCCCAGTCCCGATGTCATGAAACTGATGATTTCAAGAGGCATGACGGTCTTTCAGGGGTTTGGCATGACCGAAACCGCTGCCGGCATTCTTATCGGACGCAATGCGCCCCTTGAATCAGTTGGAACCGCCAACAGCAAGGTCGAGGTTAAAATTGACAAGCCGGTTAATGGCGTTGGTGAACTGCTGATCAAGACTCCGACCATTTTTTCCGGGGTTTATGGTCGACCCGAACTTGATTCCGAACTTTTCGACGGCGATTTTTTCCGCACCGGCGATCTTGCCGAGATCGACGAAAAAGGGCTGATTTACATTCGTGGGCGCGCCAAAGAAGTCATAATTTCTTCTTCCGGCCTCAACGTCTACCCCGATGAGCTTGAACTTCGCCTCGGCAATCTGCCTTATGCAGATGAATTCGTCGTTTTCGGCTACTGTGAAAACGCTATCGAAATGCCGGCCATCGCCTTGTTGTGCCGCAATGAATATTTCAAGGACAACAATGTCGGCAAGGTGCTCGAATACATTGAAGATGATCTGCGCAAGCGGACTGCCAGCTGGCCAGATTCCGAGAAAATCAAAAAAGTATTTATTTCAGAAAAGCCATTGCCACGTTCGGCCAGTGCTAAAATCAAACGATTTGAAGTGGCGGCAATCTTTAACCCTGGGCGTCTTGAAGGCCCGCAAAAGGTCGGTAAACCCGGAGCCGCCACCGACAATCGACTGTTTGAACTATTTCGTGCTGAGATCGCTGCGTTTTTGAATACCGATCAGGATAAAATCCACCCGCATACCCGGCTCGATTCGTTTATGCAGCTGGACTCTCTCGGAGTTATCGCGCTTTTGATCAATCTCGAAAAGAAGTTTGCCATTTCCCTGCGCGACCTGATCGGAACAACAATCGATACTTTCGAAGAGCTTTATCAGATTATTGCCGACATGGCCGATATTGAAAAGCTTGCCGGAACGTTTTCGGGAAAAAGCGCCAATGATTTTTTGCCGGCCATGCTCGACCTTTCTGCCGAAGCCATCGATAAGCGGCAGAATTTTATCAGAAACGAAATCGACAGTCAGGCTTTTGCTTTGCCGGTTCCCGAAAAACCTCAGGATTACGCCGGCAATATCGAGGGCATGATTGGCATGACCAGCCTGCCGACTGGTATTTGTGGGCCCCTGAAAATTCTCGGTCGCGAAGCGGTCGGTGAATTTTACGTGCCGCTGGCGACTACAGAAGGTGCGCTGGTCGCATCGGTTGCCCGTGGCTGCCAGGTAATCACCATGGCTGGTGGCGCTGAAGTGCGTATTGTCAGCGACAGCATCGTTCGCACTCCGATCTTTGTTTTCAACAACCTCGAAGAATTGACCCATTTTGCACTCTGGGTCGAAAACAATTTCGTTGCCCTCAAAGAGGCTGCTGAATCGACAACCGGTCATGGCAGGCTTCTCGAAATAGGGCAGTTCCCGATTGGCAGCAAGATGGTTTTGCGTTTCGTCTACTCAACCGGGGATGCTTCCGGTCAGAACATGACGACCATCGCGACCCGCAAAGCCGTCGATCATATTCTCGAAAACTACGATGGCAATATTGAAGACTGGTTTCTTGAATCGAACCTTTCCGGCGACAAGAAGATCAACGGCATTAACTTTACCAATAACCGCGGCAAGAAGGTCGTGGCCCAGTGCCGCATTCCTGCCGATGTCATCATCAAGAACCTTCACACAACCCCGGAAAGGATGTACCGCCTCGCTGAACTTTCGATGATTACCTCTTTGCAGGCGCATTCATTTGGTGTTCAGGCCCATTATGCCAACACTCTCGCCGCGGTTTACATCGCTGCCGGGCAAGACCCGGCCTGTGTCGCCGAATCAGCTGCCGGGATA
>CAZTHA010000600.1:0-2250 GCA_964613435.1 uncultured bacterium | reverse complement strand
GGGTGTTTGTTCGCCGTGTTCGATAAACCATATCGCTTTTACTAATGGGTTTCTAATACTTGCTTTCTGCCGCTTCACTGAAAATAAAAAAGACTCGTTAACAATCTGCGCCAGGATCGCGCCGAAGAGGCAACGTAGGCGGGAGAGATGGTTTTGTCAATGAAATTTGGCCCCTTTTGATATTTTCTTTTGGCCCCACCCAGGTGTTGAGTTAGAGGGCGTTTGCGATAGAATTTACTCCTTTCTGCTCTTTTTCATTTTTTTCATTTCCATGGTTCTTCTGAATCGGTATGAATCAGTGCCTGTTTCTATGATATGTGCTCGGTCTGTAACTCTATCCAGCAGAGCTTTGCATAATCTTTGATTGGGGAAAACCTTTGTCCATTCAGAGAATGGCAGGTTGGTGGTCAGTAATATTGCAGCTTTCTCAGCTCTTTCGTCTATTACTTGAAATAGTAATTCAGCACCGGTTTCAACAAAAGGCACATATCCAACCTCATCAATAGCCAGAACTTCGTATCGGCCCCATCTTGCCAGAGTCCGACGCAACGTCCCTTCTCTCTGGGCTTCTATCAGCTCATTTATCAGATTGGCTGCTGTCGTAAACCGAACCCGGCGCTTCTGTTTACAGGCGGCAACTGCCAATGCTGTAAGCAGGTGGGTTTTTCCGGTTCCGCAGTCGCCAATAAATATTACTGGCTGTGAACGCTTGATGTAGTCTCCTTCTTCAAGCTGTCTTATTTCAGCGGGGTTGATCTGGGGATTTTTGCTGAAATCGAATTCATCCAGCGTCTTTATCCTTGGGAACCTGGCCTCGATCATTCGGCGACGAATGGCATTGCTTTCCTGCTCTTCTATTTCGAGCTGTAGCAATGCTTCCAGATATTGGGCATAGGTCTTTTTCTCACGCACAGCCTGTTGAGCCAGTTCATCGAAATTACGAGCAACGGCCTGCAGTCTGAGCGTTTTGCAATAGGCTGTTACCATTGCTGTTTCAATTTCTGTTGTTGTTTTCATCAGTGGATGCCCTCCATCAGCAGGTCATATCCACCAACATCAGGCTGTGAAATCTCATATTGCTTCAAATTGCCAAGCTTATTGAGAGGCAGGGCTTCGGGCGCAGGTGTATTTTCGTTGAGAAGAAGATGCTTTATTGCAGCAGAATCGCTGCAACCTTTCTCAAGAGCAATGCGAAACGCTACGGATAGTCGATCATAACCGTGTTTTTTGCCTAACTGCAGTAATTCGATCATTTCTTTGGTCCCGCTGCTCTTGCCGCTTCTGTCTTTCAATGACTGCCAGACAAGGTCATAATCTGCTGGCCATCGGCCCTGTTCACGCCATTGTTGCAAAGGCGTAGAACCAGCAAACGCACCAGGTTTTCGTTCAAGAACGTCGAGATAATGCTCAAGGTCAAGTATTCGCTGCTTGCGACCGTATGATCGCTCGTGCTCGGCCACGCATTGTCCATTGTGGAGCAGGACAACGCGATCGGCATAAACTTTTGCATGTATTTCAAGTCCGACCCTTACCGGCACGGAATACCAGTTAGTGCGCACAATGACGCAACCATGCTTGTTGACTCGACAAAAGACGTCCTCAGACAAATCAAACCCTTCGGCCGGTAAAGGCTGTAAGAATTTCTGCTCGTTGGCCAGCAACGCGCCTGCCGTCTGCTGTCGCTCTCCTATCATGCGCTTTTCATCATCCTTACAAGTCCTTAGAAGCATCTCGTTCAGCGCTGCAAGATCGGAAACTGCTGGGATCGGAACAAGGTGATTCCTGCGAAAGAAGCCACCTTCGCCTTCAACACCGCCCTTCTCGTGACCTTTCCCAGGATTACAGAATTCTGCTGCAAAACCCCAGTGAGAACGGAACTCAATGAAACGGCTGTTCTCTTCGCGCTTATAACCACGCAGAATCTTTTTAACTGCACTTGTCAGGTTGTCATAACGAATAACCCGGAAGACGCCGCCAAAATAATGAAACGCTCTTTCGTGAGCCTCAAGAAAGGCCTGTTGATTAGCGTGACTGAAGGCACAATGAAATGCGGCGCCAGAATTCATACTGCGCATACAGAAAAAATACAGCTTTAAACGATTACTGCCAATATCACATAGTGCCTCATACCAATCTACCTGAGCTTCTTCGCCGGGCATATAGCTTTGAGGGACAAAGACCTCCCGCCCGGCCAAGCCAAGCTTTTCCTTCTGCTCTCTGACATATTTACGCACGCTTGACTCTGAAAGC
>CAZTHA010000599.1:0-2252 GCA_964613435.1 uncultured bacterium | reverse complement strand
CCTTTGCAGATTCACCGCCTTGTTTCATATCGTAGTCATAGATATTGTATTTGGCCTTGAGTTTTTTCAGATCGAAGGTATGTTCTACTATATTCAGAAGCTTTCCGGGATAACTTTCAATAAAGGGAACACTCAGTTCCTTACCGGGAATAAACTCCTCAATAACCAGTCCCTGTGGGTAGGATTTTATAAGCTTGGTTATAACCTCAGTTGCCTGTTTTGGGGTTTCAACGACAGATTTTTGAGTAATTCCTTTGCTTGAACCCTCCGAATTTGGTTTAATCATCAATGGAAAGCGAAAATCATTTGGAATTGAGAATTTTTCACTTGTGACCAGTATGCCCTTGGGCACTCTGATACCCTGTGAGGCAAGAACCGTTTTTGATAAATGTTTGTCGAGATTCATGTGCAACAAAGAAGCATTGCCACCGGTAAAAGGCATATTAAGCTGTTCATACAGACCAGGATAAAAGGCTTCTCTTGAACTGCCAATGGTTCCTTCTGCCACATTAAAAATCAGATCCGGCTCACTGGCAATCAATCTTTCAACCACTTCATTTGGTCGACCGCTGACTTCGACAGAAGAGACAACGTGTTTTAAAGATTTTATCGAGTCTTCAATTCGTTTTACATCTTCTACAGACAATAGTTCTGCGGTAGCTTCAGTGTCGTCGGTTCTAAGATTATAAGCAATGGTTATTCGCACGGCGTCTCCTTTTAACTTTTTTAGGATTTATAAACATTATAGTTCTTCAGAAGGATCATTGTAAAAGGTTTTATTGCTTATCCTTTTCTAATCCCGATCAAAGAGAGGGAATCCGGAGAAAAAAAATGCTACAATGATCCTGGGAAATTGAACCAACATTTTGAAATTTTTATAGAATTTCTATTTAGGATAAAAATAATGCAATTGTTGAAAAGAATCTTTCAATGCCGAGTTACTAGAGGAATTTTTGCATTTGTGATTGCCGCTTTGATCTGGCTGCCAAATGTTTGTCTGTTTTTTGATCAGCCCGAAACCAATTACATCGCCCTTGAAAAGAATGCGCCCAAGGCGATGCAGATCGCCAATCGTTACATAAATTTCTGGACCGATCCCAAACTGCGGGAAATTGAGCTTGAGAAGATGCGTTCACGCAACGCCGAATGGGATTTCATGGGTCGCTGCTTTTTCGTGTGGTCGCTGGCCAATATGGCTTTGCGTGAGCCTGAGCTGCAAGCAAGGGTGCTGCCGGTAATGGATTTCATTATTGACGAAACCATCAAGCTCGAAGAAAAGCATGGGATGAACTTTTTTCTCATGCCTTATGCCCGTTTGCAGCCGTTTATCGAACAACCGCCGCGCTCGATTTTTATTGACGGCGAAATTTCCCTGATGATGGCATTGCGGCGGCTGGTTGCCGAGAAAGAAGAGTATCGCCAATTGCTTCAGGCCAGAATTGCGCAAATGTATGCACAAATGAACCGGGGTGGGGTGCTTTGCGGCGAAAGCTACCCCGACGAATGCTGGCTCTTTTGTAACAGTATCGCCCTGGCTGCGATGAAAGTAAGCAATTATCTTGACGGTACCGATCACAGCGAGTTTTTCAAACGCTGGGTTGAAACTGCGAAAGTTAAACTTATCGATGACAAATCCGGCATTTTGGTTTCATCCTTCAATCTGAAAGGTGATCAGGTCGCCGATGGCCCCGAAGGCAGCACGATCTGGCTGGTAACGCATTGTCTGAAAATCATCGACCCTGAATTTGCCAAAGAGCAATATTGGAAAGCGAGAGTGCAGCTCAAAGCCCAGTTGGCCGGCTTTGGTTATGCCTATGAATGGCCGGGTGGTACCGGTCATGATGATGTCGACTCGGGGCCGATTCTGCCAATTATTAATCTTTCAGCTGGCTCGACCGGTCTTGCCTTTGTCGGCGCGGCTTCATTCGATGACAGAGAGTTTCTGACTCTGCTTTATCGCTCACTTGAAATGGGGGCTTTTCCGACCAGGACTCCTGATGGAATTCGCTATTGTGCCAGTAACGCGGTTGGCGATGCGGTGTTGCTTTACTCGATCACCCTGGGCCCGGCCTGGGAAAAAGTAATGAAAGGCAAACAGCCATGAACGAAATGAGTAAAAATCAAAGTTACAATCCATTCAAGGTGAAGTTTTTCTCTGCCTATGCATTTTTCACCCGGGCTCTTCTTATTCTGGCTTTATTTGTAATTCTGCACCTGCTTGGCTGGCGCGATTACACCAGTTTTATCTCCGG
>CAZTHA010000598.1:0-2257 GCA_964613435.1 uncultured bacterium | reverse complement strand
GAATCCATGCTATTCCCAATTCGCCGTTCAACTGGTTCGACCGGCCGCCCTGTTTCATGCGGATTCTCGGTTTGAAATGGCTGACCAATCGTCTTTATCCCGAGCATTATCGAATCGATATGGTCGAAGAGACCCGGCGATTTTATTCAATTTTTCTTGGTATCGAGATTTCTGCTGAACAGGCAAATGACATTCTTGCCCAAAAAAACACCGAAAACTGGAAGAGGTTCAGCCCTGACTGAACTGCAGCTGATAAAGCTTGTGGTAGTGACCGTTGGCGGCCAGCAGCTGTTGATGGGTGCCCTGTTCGACCAGGCGCCCATGGTGCATGACGAGAATTCGGTCGCAGTGCTGGATGGTTGAAAGACGGTGGGCGATGATCAGACTGGTGCGTTGGCTGGTGAGTCGCAATACCGCCTGCTGAATGATGCTTTCGGTTTCGGTGTCGACCGATGAAGTGGCTTCATCGAGTATGAGAATCTCTGGTTCGCTGACCAGGGCCCGACAAAAGGCGATCAGTTGCCTTTGTCCCGCCGAGAGGTTCGCACCGCTTTCGAAAATCTCGGTATCGAGACCATTGGCCAACTTTTCAAGCAGCGGCTGCAGCTTCAGTTCCCCGATGATATCGTTCATTCTGGCTTCATCGAAAGAACCGGATTCGAGGAAGATGTTATCTTTGATCGTTCCTGAAAAGATCGTGACATCCTGCTGAATCAGGGCGATTTTTTTGCGCAGGGAAGTTCGTGAAAAATCACGCAGGTCCTTGCCATCTAAAAGTATCTGGCCATCGGAAAATTCATAAAATCGTTTGAGCAGGGAAGCCAGTGTCGTTTTGCCGGCGCCGGTGTGTCCAACAATGGCAATTCTTTCGCCTTTTCTGACGACGAAATTCAGGTTCTTAATCACTGGTTTCTCAGGGTTGTAGGAGAAGTTGAAGTCTTTGAATTCAAGCGAGCTTTTAAAGTTGCTGAAGTCATGCCCCTGATCCAGGTCGGGTTCGGGCTTCTCGTCAAGAAGAGCAAATACTCTCTCGGCCGAGGCCATCGAACTTTGAAAAACTGATACTTTTTCGCTTATTTGCTTGACCGGCTCAAAAAAGGCTTGAACGTAGGCGATAAAACTGACCAGTAACCCGATGGTCACTGATTTCTCTGAAACCAGCAGGCCGCCGTAAACGATTACCACGGCCATGGTTATCGCGTAAACGATGGTTACCGCAGGAATGAAAAAAGAATTATAAAACACCGAATCGAGCTCGGCGTCTTTCAGGTCTGAGTTCATCAGGTCGAATTTGTCTTCGCGGTTTTTTTCCTGGTTGTAAATCTGGATGACATTCATACCGGAAATGTTTTCGGCCAGCACGGCGTTGAGCATTGCCAGCTTGGCTCTCGCCAGTCTGAAGGTTTCACGCATTTTGACTTTCAGAAACCAGGCAACCGCAAAAAGAATCGGGGCAGTAGCCAGGGCGGCAGCACCAAGCTTGAAATGCAGGCTGAGCATGGTCGCGCCGATTCCGAAGAGAATGAGAATCTCGCCGGAAACATTGATCAGGGCCGCGCTGAAAAGTTCGGCCAGGGTTGCCACGTCATTGGTGACCCGGGTTACCAGGCGCCCGGTTGGGGTGCGGTCGAAAAAGCTGATCGGCAGCTTCTGCAGGTGTGAAAAAAGATGATTGCGCAAATCGTGCAGGACTTTCTGGCCGGTATACTGAAGTAGCCAGTTGCGCGAGGCGGAAATGATGAAGAACAGCAGATGCCCACCGCCGTAGAGCATGACATACCAGACAAGATTGTCGTGGCTGGCCTGCTTAAGACCGTGATCAACCGCTTTGCCCAGCCATAGCGGTAAAGATACCTGCACCGCCGTGCCGGCAAAGACCAGCACAACAGAAATCAGGAAAAGCATGCGCCAGCGCATCAGGTAGGGAATGATTCGGCGAACCAGTCCGCTGTCCCAATGGGGCGACTTGAGATCGTCAGGCGAAAAATAGGAATCTTCGTGCATGCTTTACCCCCTTTCCAGTTCGGCCTTCAGGCGCTGTCGTTCCCAGTTTCGGGCATAAAGCCCCTTTTGTTCAAGCAACTGCTGATGGGTGCCCATTTCGGCGATTCGGCCATCCTGCAAGTAAATGATCAGATCAGCATTCTGCAGGCTGACCATGCGGTGCGAGACGATAATACAGGAGCCCGGGTTCTTGGAATTGCGCAAGCCCTGCAGAATCGCCTGCTCGGTTTCAGTGTCTACGGCGCTGGTGCAG
>CAZTHA010000597.1:0-2264 GCA_964613435.1 uncultured bacterium | reverse complement strand
TTTTGTAATTGCGGGAAGTTGTTCCGTCATACTCACTGCAATCGATGTCGTCCATGACTACATAATGCACCTCACCTATATTAAACGAGTAATAAGTAGGGGCAATGTGGTTCATGTATTTGAGTTCCGCAGTAAAATCGGAAGTCGCCTGATAATCGTAGTCGTGGTTGCCGATGGTATGGAATATCTGCAAGTTTTTAACCTGACTGTTTATGGTGTTCAGGTATTCGGGTAAACCAAAATTATTTGAATACCAGTACAAATCCCAGGTCATGTCGCCCAGGGCGATTGCATACATTTTTTCAGAAGCGTGGGCGTTCATGTAAGTATTCAGGTCGGTGGTAAAAGCCGAAAACTGGCTAAGGTCGTTTGTTCGGGCGGCAAGGTGCATGTCGCCAAGCATGAATACTTTGTACGCATCCTGTCCTTCAACCTTCTGAAGCGTAAAATCTACCCGTTCAACGGTGTTGGCATTGGCTTTTAATTTTTGAAAGAACTGAGGAAGTACTCCCAAAGAAGGCGCTTCGTAATTGCCCGGAACAGAAATAAAAACATAGTTTCTTTTCTTCGCGGACTTGAGTTGATAGATACCCTGTTCATCCGTGGTGGTCACTTCCACCCCGTCTGAAACCACGACGCCTTTTAACCCGCCCTCTGCCGATTTAACAATGCCATATATCGTAGTGCCTTCGTCGGGCGTAAACAAAAAATCAACAATATTGACGTATAACTTTCCAACGGGCTTCTTTCGTACATCCCGTTTAACCGAAACATTGTAATCGCCGGTTTTACATTCATTGGAAATCTGCACTGTGAATCCTGTGGACGAAACAGCGGTGATTGGGCAAACGTAAGATATGCCACCCGACTCCAGAATGAATAAATCGGACGTTTTTAGTCCGCCTCCGTCTTGCGCTGTAAAAACATATTCACCGCCCTTGGTTACATCAATTGTTGACGGGAGGGTAATCTGTATATTAAAATCATCTACAGGTTCTTCGTTCCCGCCCTCGCAACCATACAGCGATGAAAATACTGCCAAAACTAAATACAATAAAATCTTATTGTATTCCACGTTTCTTTTTATTTTTCTCATTCGTTTAAAATGTATCTATTCTTATTCGGTAAGTAATTTCTGTAAATGTTCCGGATAATTCGTTGTAATATAATCCATTCCCATTTCGATGAAATACTTCCTGTCCTCTTCTTTGTCCACCGTTATTTGTCGTCAGGGAGACCCATAACGAACATCGTGATTTTGTGTCGCCTTTTGCGTCACTTTTTGTTATTTATTTTAACTGTTCGCGCAGCCATCCCGGGCGGTTGGTTGTAATGGCGCTTACTCCCAGGTCGGCAACTCGTTTTGCTTCTTCGGGGCTATCTACGGTCCAGCACCAAACATCCAGTCCGAGTTTTTTAGCTTTGTCCATGTTTTCCGAAGTAACCAGTTTCGACAGAACGTCAACTCCTGCAAGGCCTGCCTCTGCACATTCATTAATTTTCTCGTCTAGTTCTTGAGCCTTCGATGTCAGCCAGTAGCAATCATTTTCGGGGAACGCTTTTTGGGCTTCAACGATGGATTCCCAGTTAAAGGCAATGAATTTAACCTGCCTGGCCTTGCCCGATTTTTTAATCGCTTTTTTTAATGCCAGCATGATTTCCGGACCGGTTTTAATTTCGATTACCAGATATTTGTTTTTAGGGATCGCCTTGAGAATTTCTTCAACAAAAGGAATTTTTTCTCCGGTAAACTTTTCATCTTTCCACTTACCGGCATCTAATTTTCGAAGTTCCTTGGAGGTTGTTTCCGGAACAATATGATCAGCTCCGGTTGTCCTTTTCGTGTTTTTGTCGTGTATGGTTACTATGCGATTATCGGGAGTCAGGTAGATATCAATTTCAACTCCGTCAGCACCGAGTTCCCATCCGAGTTTAGCTGATGCAACTGTATTCTCCGGAGCAAGATATGATGCTCCCCTGTGACCAACAAACTCTACCTGAGCAAACAAGGGCAGAGTTGCAGTGATAAAGAAAAATAAAGGAACTATTGTTTTCATATAATTTAAACTGTTTTTCTTTATAAGAAGTTTTTGTAATTGTTCTTTGTTATTTTGGATTTGGCCTGTTCTGCCTGATTTTCCATTCGGCAGTATGGAATTTTACGTTGGGAGCAGCTACGTCGTTGCATTTTACAATCAGCGCGCCCTCTCTCTCCCAGTACGATTTTACGGTGAGCCCATTCATGGGGCCATCTTCGGGGCCGC
>CAZTHA010000596.1:0-2264 GCA_964613435.1 uncultured bacterium | reverse complement strand
AAAACAATCGTAACTACTTTTATCAAACGATTCTAGTCTCTCTGAAAACCTGTTCCTCTGCGATCAAATCTGTCCAAAGAATCGTAATACTCGCGTTCAAGTCTTTCCAGATACTCTTCCACCGCACGCCGACCCCTGGTAATGTAAACCTGGCTCAGCTCTTCCATGTTAACTTCATAGGGCGCCGAAACCAGCTTCACTTCTTCCTGACCGCGGGCAACGACATCTATGTTCATTAGCTCAGTTTTCAATTTCTGCAGTTTGCTGTCGAGCTGATTGAATCTCTCGATCTTCTTGATAATCTCTGCAAATCTTGTCGCGATAAGACTGTTGATCTGGCGAATCTTACAGCTTTCACTTTCAAGAAACTCAGCACCGGCCAAAAAATTGTTTCGCTGGTAAAAATTGCCGAGAAGATTTATGGTTTCGCTGGCCTGCCTGGTATATTCTTCAGCGGGTATTCTATACCCGGCAACGTGCAACCTTGAACCATTAACTCTTACAAGCTGGTGAAAAGAAAGCAGGTCCTTGCTGTATTTCTGGATCTGTCTGGCTGTAAGCTTTTTGTATTTCTGCCGCAGCAATTCATTCACCCTTTGGAATGCCACCTCAAGACTTTTGGAATAATCCATCGGCAGCTTTTCAGCGATATCAGTGAATCTATCCAGACGTGTGCGACCTGGGTCATTCTCGGAGCGGGAAAGAAGATAGCGCATCACCATGATCGGCACCTGGTAATTGAAAATGGCATCCGGATTTGGAGGAGCGATCCCACCTGGCTTGAGTGAAGCGATTATCTTATCGATCGGCTCAATAGAAGCTTCGAAAGCCTGCAATGCCCACTGCGACTTTTGAATTGAATTATCCATGACCTTTACGATTGAAACTACATCGTTTTTCCCTTCAACTTTGGCCAGTTCGGAATCGATCTCATCAATCGCCTGCTGATAAAGCTCCATGGCGCAGTGAAAAACCAGCACATTTTTGAAGGCATCCTCTGCTCTTTGCCGATCAGGCGCACTCTCAGGCATACTCAGGTTGATGATCTTCATGGTTGTGTATGGTGAAGCCTTGCAATCACGCTCAATTCCTGCCACCAGAAGGGGCAAAGAAAAGCCTCTTTTTTCCATATCTGCGCTGATATTTTCGTAAATATCCGTGGCGATTTCTTTAAAAAGGTTCTTTTGAATTTCCCCATAAGCCGCTGAAGACAAGCTGCTGATCGGACAAACTATCTTGGTGCTCAATTTAAAAGGATTATCATCTGGAGTGGTGCCGCCATTGAAGAAAACCGCAACTTCAATGTTTTTTACCATCCCCAGAGGCGTGCAATTCAAATCATTTTCAATTCTTAAATCGTAGGAATACTTTTCAAGCTCTTCGACATTTAAAAAGGTTTTTAAACTTTTTGCCTCACCGCTGAAGAGATTGCTTTTTGGATTGAAAGCCACGATCCCGAAATAAAAACCTTCCTTCTTATCCCCATCCAGGTAGCGAATAACCGGAATGCTCCTGACATCGACCCGATAACCGGGCTTGTCAAATAGGTTGCTATAGGTAATGCTGCCAGACATAGGCTTAACCAGACAAGAACTGCTTCTCTCTTCATTTCCCCTATCAATTTCGAGGCCATTGATCCCAACCAGAAAGTTTGGGTTTACCTCTATCCGTTCCTTGAGCAACTTTATGACAATATCGGCAACATAGGCTTTGGTAATGTATTCGGCGTTCATTGAATGCTGTCTCTTGGTCGACACAAAACTGTTGGCAATGAAATAAATAAAAAAGCCCAGCAGCAAAACGGCAAAAATAATCTCTATCAGTGTAAACCCATGATTAAGCCGTCTTATTCCCAGGATCTTTCCAGTTTTTTTCATTGAACCTTCAATTCCGGCGGCAACTCTTCGCTTGAGTTTCCACCTGCTTCGGTTTCATCGACAAACAAAGCCACACCTTCTCCGATTGTGTCAATTAAATCACGCTTGTATACCTCATAATATTTGTGATGACAAATCAGATCACCGGTTATGCGACTTTCGATGATCACCGAAATGATGATGATTTTTTGATTTTCCTGGACCGTGGAGCTGATCTCGCCCCGGTAATCAAAATTCTGCCGAAGCCAACGATCAGCCTCAAACATTTTGGCGATGGAATCCTTCAATCTGTAAGCCCATGTACCGGGTTCAGGATTCGGAACCGGAAACTTTTGCTTCCCCTTGAAAAATCTCTCCTGCCATGGCGAAGAATAAGCCTGAGCAGTT
>CAZTHA010000595.1:0-2265 GCA_964613435.1 uncultured bacterium | reverse complement strand
TTTTTTTTATACCATTGGATTTTGTTCACACAGAGTCTTTCGCGCCATATCTAGAAGGCGTGGACATTGTTATCCACTTGGTTTGCACTCTTGTACCTTGCGATGGAACGGATGGGCTTTATGAGGACATTGTAAACAATCTTGCACCCACCGTGCGCTTGTTAGAAAACATTGTAGCTGTGGGGAATATTCGCCTTCTGTTTCTATCTTCTGGCGGGACGATATACGGTGAAGGGAATGCCATATCCTCCCGGGAAAGCGATCCTCAGCACCCCTTTTGTAAGTACGCACTCATCAAAACCATGACGGAAAAAACCATAGAGTTATACCGGAACCAAAAGGGACTGGATGCCACAATCCTGCGGCTCAGCAATCCGTATGGCTTTATCAGAAATAGCGCTCGTACTCAAGGACTTATTCCTATCGCAGTGGACCGGTTTCTAAAGAACGAGAAACTCAAAGTATGGGGTGATGGGAGAAACATTAGGGATTACATCTACATTGATGATGCAATTGCTGGCATACTTGCAGTAATAGGCTATAAGGGAAATGCGCGGGAATTTAATATTGGCTCTGGAATCGGTCTCTCCATCAACGAGGTCATTCAGCTTATTAGCAAGCGCTTGGGGCTGAAGAAGAATCCCGTCGAATACACTACTGCTCGAATCTGCGACCTTGAGTCGAACGTGTTGGACATATCGAAAATTACCCGTTGCACTGGCTGGCGTCCATATACCGATATCGATACAGGGATTGATCTAGTTGTTAATGAGTTTTTAATCAGGAATGGCCACAAAATTTATTGACGGTCGATTGTAAGATGAAGATGGACACTTGAGAAAAAGTCCATAGCGATTTTCGCCTCAAATGGTAGAATTGGAATTCATCACAAATTATTCACCAAAGAGGAGACAATCACTATGGACTGCCAGAATTATACCACATTGCAAGCTGAACGTGCTCGAGGGCAACATTTAAGGTTGGATGATCGAGGTGCGATCCAGCGGCTGCATAAATGAATATGTCGCACTAGATTTGACACTGGGGTTGCGGACGTTTTTTTGGACATAATCCAATCAACATCCTTACTTTTATTTGAGGAATTTTCGGAACTTCTCTGCCTCGACATCATCTTTCAATGTGGGAACGATTGTATTTTCTTCCGAAATTATGATGTCACATGACGAGTCTACGAACTTACCGGACATAGTTTCGTACACCTCGATGTTGATCTCATCATCGTTGTCGTAGATCATCAGCAGATCACTTTGTCAATCAATGATCGCATAAATTAACGTTCTTAACGGTAAGATGATTTTCTCTTCTTCCGTCTTCGAAGAGTTTTTTATTCAATCATTTGATATGATTTTTCCCGACGACGAAGATGATCATAACACACGCAGGCTTTGGGGTTTTGTTCATGAGGCGCGTCCACATCGGTATATACACCGACAAATCTCCAGTCAGGCTGTTCTTGAATGTAGCGCTATAGTAGTCCACCTGAGTTTTGTAGCTGATCATCTGTTCCTTGCTGTCGGTGGAAACACGGGCGTAGCCAGTCACACGCCGCTTTGCCGTCGGTGCCAAAGGTATCCGTGCTAAAGTGCTAATCGTAGGAGGAATGACCGTTCCCGCCCTATTGCTCATTGCGTAAATCCCTCCGTTTCTTTGCGTCTCGCTGCCTTGCCGCTTCATTCATTTCATCCGTCCAGCTATACGGCGCGAACGGTCTTTCCAAGTTCTCGTCTCCATATCTTAAGTTTTAGGTTGCTTTCTAATAGATGTAATTGTGAAGAAAACCTCCTACCTGATGTTTATTTGATGTTTATTGCCATCAATAATGGCTTATAACGATTCATGATCGTCAATAATACATCTCGAATTGTCCGAAAGATCGGCGTTAATTTTCGATTGCAGCCGCATAGTAGTGATCATTGTTCGCAGAAGTACGCACTCATAACCCGGAGGTCGTAGGATTGACTAATTAGCCCATCGTCGACAAGAAGAAATCCTTTGTGTAGCGCTCTCAACAGCATGAATTTCTTACCCCCTTGTGCGTCAAAAATGCGACAAAAACCAAAATCGGCCTGCGAGCTCATCCACTCGCAGGTCTTTCTCTATCTACCCTGATAACGCTTTTTTCGGATTTGTCGCATTGTCGCACGAAACCCAAAATGAGCAAAAAACGAACCCCCTAAAAAGTCGCCTAGTTAGGGGGTTTTTGGCGTGCCCGGGAGGATTCGAACCTCTGGCCTTTGGAGTCGG
>CAZTHA010000594.1:0-2267 GCA_964613435.1 uncultured bacterium | reverse complement strand
CCCTAATCATATCCTTCCATCAAAGCTCAACCGCACAACTTTTCCATTGGAATTTCCTATTTTCCATTTTCCGCCGAGCAGGCTTACCCGATAATCAATCAGTCTAAGTCCCAAGCCGCTGCCTGGCTCGGAGCTTTTAACCTGTTTATTCTTTTTCCTGTTTTTGAAAGGCTTGCCGTCGTTGACAATGCGCAGAACAATCCTGTCAGATTTTTCGACAACACTTATGGTAATCGCCTTGGCTTTTCCATGCCTGATAGCGTTTTGAATTGCTTCCTGCGAAATGCGGTATATATGCAAGGCTGCTTCAGGATTGTTAATTGTTGCGCCGAGGGAACCGTCAAAGATGCAGGAAATCTGGTGAAGTGCGCTGGTCTGGGCGGTAAGTGTCGCAAGTGCATCGCCGACAGCTTCCGGGGCCAGTGAAAGTGGGCACAGACCTCTTGATAGATGACGCATTTGCTCCACAGCATCATGCAGCAGGTCTCGTAAGATTCTCAAATTTTCCGCTTCGTCGGCTTTTTCCTGCGATAACCGGCTGCGAATTGCTTCAAACATACATTGAATTCCGACAATCTGCTGGCAAATGCCGTCGTGAAGTTCGCGACCAATGAATCGGCGCTCTCTTTCAGATATTTCGAGATGCTTTTTCTCAAGTTCCTGCCGCTGCGTAACCAGGGCTTTAAGCTCCTGGTTGACACTGTTCAATTCAGCGGTTCGAGCATTGACCCTGTCTTCAAGTCTTTCATTCGCGATTTTTAATTGCTTTTCAAGATGCTTGCGATTTTCAATGACCGATCCAAAGCCCACCTGATAAGAATATTGTCCTTTGCAATCTGGCACTACGGTAAAAGTATCCTCAAGCCAAATGTAGTGCCCATTTTTCAGTTTGTAGCGGAATTCACAGAAATAGGTAAACTTTTTTCCCTGTGCCTGAATAAATAATTGATCCAGTTCTTTGCGGATTGCAGAACTGTCGTCAGGGTGGATATTCATCATGAAATCGGTGTAGGGAGTTTCAAGAATTTCTTCTTGTGTGCAATTCAGAGCCTTGGCGAACCCGCGACTGATATAATCGAAGCGATTGCTACAGTAATCGACGCGATACATGGCGTGGGGCGATTCTTCCAGAACGTCCCTGAACCAGCGCTCATTTTCACTTAGATTTGCTACTGCCCGGCGACGGAAGGAAATGTCGATAAAAAAGCCTTCTAATACTGGCCCGATGTGTGAATTGCCTGTTTTTTTAAGTCTTCCGAGCATGGCGAACCATTTGAAGGTTCCATCGGCAGTTTTAAGTTGTAGTTCTTTTCTCAGTGAAGATGAAATGCCATCCTGAATCGTATGAATAAACAATCTGCAATGCTCTCGATCACCACGAGGCATCAAGCTATAGAGCTCATCTTGGTTCATTAGCGGGATCGACGGGTAATCAATCATCGGTCCGAAATTCTCATCGAATTGAAAGACTCGCCGCTCCATGTCGAATTCATACCGGCTGAATTTCACAAAAGAAGCAAGCAGGGGCGAGTCTGAAATAGGTAAAAATGCGCTTTCATCAGTGGTGTAACTCAAAAGAAGAACCTCGGTTTTAATGTTGTTTGTCTGAGTAGAATTATAGGAATTTAAAATCAAAATCGCAAGATCTTGTACGTTTTTTGTCTGACATACAAAAAAAAATAATTGTGTTAGACCATTATAGATTTTATCAGAAGGATTGGGAGGGGCGATATGCGTTTTGATACTGCGGGCTTTACCAGGCTGTTTACCATTCTTTTCGTGCTGATTATTTCGGTGTTAACATTTTCCTCGGGGTGCCGTCTGATCGGTTTCGATGATGACGAAAATCAAAATGCCACAAAAGTTTCAGTAATTTCTGGCCGTGTTATAAAGCCAGTCTTGGCGGCCAATGTCGCAGAAAAAGACTCTATGCTTCGCCGTGCCGATCTGACCGGTCGAGCTGGCATTGCCGGAGTAGATGTCTGGATAGAAGATCTGGCCTCGGACCCGCGTTTCAGAACAACGACCGATGCAAGTGGAACTTATTTGTTTACATCTGTGCCGGCAGGGAATCACAGAGTAATTATCAGTTACCGCGATGATAACACCGGGGCAAAAATGAAGACGCGTTCTGCCGAAATCATAGTGGATGATAGTCCAGAGTTGATAAGAGTTCCCGATCTTGCTGGTGAAGCTGCAATAAACTCAGTAGTCGGGCAACTGCGCGATGCCGACCTGCGTGGCCAGGATCAGGCTGATGCCCGCGA
>CAZTHA010000593.1:0-2269 GCA_964613435.1 uncultured bacterium | reverse complement strand
TAATGTCCCGGAAAGCCTTCACAAATTTCGTGAAGGACTGCACGACAAAAATCACAACATTCGTGGAAGTGCCGCCAATGCTTTGGGTGATTCCAAGGACCCACTGGCTGTCGACCTGCTTTTAGAAGTCATAGACGATGAAAATGAATTCGTTAGAGCTTCGGCAATAAATTCTCTCGGCAGAATCGGCGATGAAAAGGCTCTTAAATTTCTGGTTGAAAAGACATCTGATTATTCAGAAGAGGTCAGGTACGCTTTGGTAAAATCTCTGGCCAAATTTCCCCAGGATGGTGCAAAAATCTGTCTTAAAAGAATTGCCAAATCCGATCCATCTAATCAAGTTAAACGCGCTGCCAGAGCCGCACTCGACAAAAAGTAAAGCTTTTTGCGACTGGCAGATTTGCCTGAAAAAGTTTACAATCTTATATCAGAGCTATTTTCAGGAGACGAATGATGAACGATAACGATTTTCTTGCTTTAGTCGAAAATGTTTATGCGTTTCACACTAAAAGGGCCCCAGGTATTCCGATAGCGGTGCAAATGGTGCTTCTTGCACGCGAAAAACTCGGCAAGGTCAAGAAAATGGGCGCAGTTGCTGAGACACAGGTTTGTCTTTCAGACGCGATTCAATTCTTAACCGGGTGTACGATTGGTAACAAATACCTCATTCTTCTCAGCCAAATCGGAAGATATGCACTGACGCTCTATGATCGCGATAATGGTCTAGGCTATAGAGTTGCCGTCGATCTTGACAAAATTGATCCAGAAAAAATGCCGGAAACCCGCAAATTCTTCACCCGTAAAAGAAATGCCGAAGTTCATAGCGACAATGAAGCACGAAAAGCTTCAGCAAGAATCATCGTTGAAGAATTCATGGCCAACGGTAGAGACATTTTCAATGTTGCCAGGGTTCAGGTTAAGAATTATCAGAAACCGCCGGTGCCGCCCGCGGCGATATGCGACAAATGTAACGAATCTTTTCTGCAGATGCAGGGCGAAGAAAAAATCTGTCTGGTGTGTTCCCAGACAGATTCTTATTCTTACTACGAAATGCTTGAGTCGGTTTGATCAGTCTTCGGGGCGCAGTACCGACATAAAGGCCTTTTGCGGTATCTCGACCCGACCAACCATTTTCATGCGCTTTTTGCCTTCTTTTTGTTTTTCGAGCAGCTTGCGTTTTCGGGAAATATCACCACCGTAACATTTTGCGGTAACATCTTTGCGATAAGCGGGAATGTTTTCGCGGGCGATAATTTTTGCACCAATCGCTGCCTGAAGTGGTATCTGAAACTGATGGCGCGGAATTAGTTTGCGCAGCTTGGCAATGACTGCCCGGCCACGATACTCTGCCCTTTCGCGGTGACACATGAAAGACAGGGCATCGACTTTTTCGCCGTTTACCAAAATATCGACTCTTGAAATTTCGGCAGCCCGGTTGCCGATATGTTCGTAGTCCATCGATGCATAGCCGCGGGTTCGGCTTTTAAGCTTATCGTAGAAATCGACAACAATCTCTGACAAGGGTAGATCGAAAGATATCGACACACGGTTTTCCGAAATGAATTCCATGTGTTTCATAACTCCGCGGCGCTCCTGTCCAAGTTCCATTATTGTACCTATATAGTCCTTGGGCATGAATATTGTGCAATGAACGAAAGGCTCACGGATTTCTTCAATTTCATTGTATTCAGGCAATTTGGCGGGAGAATCGATTTCTATGGAAGTTCCATCGACGGTAAGAACTTCATAGACGACGTTTGGAGCTGTGGTTACCAGATCCAGATTGTATTCTCGCTCCAGGCGCTCTTGAATGATTTCCATGTGAAGAAGCCCTAAAAAGCCGCATCTAAAGCCAAAACCAAGTGCCAGAGAATTTTCAGGAATATAGGAAAGGCTTGAATCATTGAGAGTCAGCTTTTCGAGAGCGCTGCGCAATTCGTTGAATTCGTTTGCCTCAACCGGATAAAGGCCGCAGAAAACCATTTGTTTGGCCTGCTGAAATCCCGGAATCGCTTTGACTTCCGGGCTTTTTTCAAGCACAACCGTGTCGCCGATGTTAACATGTCCCATTTCTTTGATTGAAGCGCAGAAAAAACCAACGTTTCCGGTGGTGATACGATCCTGAATTATCGGTTTAGGAGTAAAAACGCCGGCCTCAAGTATTTCAAAAGCAGCATCGGTGGCGAGAAATTTTATCTTATCGCCAAGTTTGAATTCGCCATCGACGATTCGGCAATAGACGACAACGCCTTTGTATGAGTCATATTTG
>CAZTHA010000592.1:0-2276 GCA_964613435.1 uncultured bacterium | reverse complement strand
CGATGGTGGCGTGACGATTTGCCCTTATGATTTTGAGGGCCGGCATGTTTTTGCCAATGTTAAAGATGCTTCTCGCAAAGAAATCTGGCACTCTGAAACCGCCAGAAACTTCAGAAACAAACATCTGCAGCTGCAACTCGAGACCACACCGGATTGTCAGAGTTGCCCCGACTGGTATCACCCTGTTTGAGGCTGGTTAGTTTATTTGGGCGGGGTGTGGTAAAATTATCGGTATGGGAGGAAAAATATGACAGAACACCGTGTTTGCGTTCCTTGTTCTTCTGATGTGCCGCCTCTCGAACGGGAGGCCTGCGAGACCTATCTTGCCGGGTTGCCGGAGTGGCAGCTCGATGCCGATGCTACCGAAATTGTCAGAAAATTTACTTTTAAAGATTTTACTCAGGCAATGGATTTTGCTGTCAAGGTCGGTCGCTTGTGTGACGAAATGGGGCATCACCCGGTTTTGACCGTTGGCTGGGGCTTTTGCCGTGTCAGATTCAAGACTTCTAAGATCAATGGCCTGCACAAGAACGATTTCGTGATGGCGGCACACGTGAACCATCTTTGACTTGAAGTCGGGTAATAAAAAAACAGACACCGGTCGGTGTCTGTTTTTTTATTCGGGTTTAGACAGAATTATTTGCAGCTTTTGCAGCCAATGTGAGCTTTGGCTTTGATGCATTCGCAGTTTTCGCCGCACTTGCCTTCGCTGCAGCATTTGCAGTCAGCGGTTCCGCAGCATTTGCAAGTCATCTTGGCTTTGTCGCCGCAGGCTTCTTTGTTCATTTTGCAGGCTTTTTTGTGGAAATGCATTTTTTTGAACTTCTTTTCGCTGCAGGCTTTTTTGCATTCTTCTTTGCTCATGCTTTTGCATGCTTCTTTACCCATTTTTTCGCATTTTTCTTTGCACGCAGCCATTTTATGAGCTTTTTTGCAGTGCATTTTTTTGCACTTCATCATTTCGCCGCAAGCTTTTTTGCATTTTTCTTTGCTCATGCCTTTGCATGCTTCTTTACCCATTTTTTCGCATTTTTCTTTGCATGCTGCCATTTTGTGGGCTTTTTTGCACTTCATCATTTCGCCGCAGGCTTTTTTGCATTCTTCTTTATTCATGCCTTTGCATTCAGACTCGCAGGCATGTTTTCTGTGTTTGCGTGATTTTTTGTTGTAGCGGGACCAGGGCTTTTTGGCTTTAGGAGCTTCTTTGAGTTCTTCTACCTGTTTTTCTTCAACCTGTTTGCCGCTGGCAACGTTTTCGAGATAGTTTTCCCACTCAGCTTTTTTTTCGGCGAAAGTCAGATTGAGAATTTCGAGGTTCTGACGATCTTCGACGGTGGGGTTGCTTTTGGTGACCAGGCTCAGAATCTGCTGTCTGAGCGACTGCATCTGACCAATGTGTTCGAGCCATGCCTCATTGCTGACTGCGCTGATTGTGCCGGCGAAAGCGGGCATTGCAAACATGAATCCAAGAAGAATTACCAGTAATTTCTTCATATTACCTCCGGTACTGAAATTTGAGTGACACCATTTTACTGTACTTTTACTCAATTTGCAAAATTTGATGGTCAGAGCAGGAGAGAAAAACGGACTGTTTCGCTTTGCTCTTAACGACAGTCGGGCTGCCTTTGCAAGTATGGAGCAACACTGGATTGGTTCGCTGGGCTTGTAATGACGTTGGGGTCAGCGAGAGCTTGGAGTGGTGCCTTTGCGAAAGCTGGTAAAATGCATTTCGCCTTTTTTCAGATCGATCGCATCGAGATTGAGTTTGAACGGAAACTTCTGGAGATCGAGAACCGGATTTATCTTTTTAATGATCATACCGACAAAAGATCTGGGCATGGTCATGCGGTTAACTTTCATTTTATTTGAATGAAACCAGATTTCGCGGCCCTCTTTGATTGAAAGCCTGCCCGTTGCCCAGAATTCAACTTTTACCAGGCCGTATTTGGTCGATCCTGACAGTTCCATGTTGTCGTTTTTTATCAGAATGCGGGGGCGATCGACCTTGATTGACTTGCTTTTGGCTTCAAGAAAAGCGTTCAAATCAGTTTCGAGTATGCTTACGTCCATGTTGATATTGCTCATGGAGACAGGATCTATTTTGTCTTCGACCAGAAGTTTTCGGGTGTCGAGCTGGACATCTTCAAAGTCGATGTCGGCTCTGTTGAGGGTAAGATTGTCGACGCTGCCCCTGGAAGTATGAACGACGATTTTTTTGAATTTGCCCAGAGCGGTCTCTTCGTCGTCGATTGGCGTTAATTCGATACTCAGAGTTG
>CAZTHA010000591.1:0-2299 GCA_964613435.1 uncultured bacterium | reverse complement strand
TGCATACCCTCTTTCAAAGGGGTAATGCAGGTCATGGTGTTGATTTCGCCGTCAACTTCCATAATACAGCTGGAACAGCGACCAATGGCGCAGAAAAAGCCGCGGGCTCTGTTCTTTTGGGGACTGCGGCGAAGCATTTTTATTCCGGCCGCATGCAAAGCAGCGGCGATCGGTTCGCCTTCGTAACCCTCGTATTCTTCACCTTCAAAGAAGAATTTAACCTTTCGACGATTGGGAAATTCAAGTACCGGATGAGCCTCAATACGCAGGGAAGACATCCTACAATTCCCTCCTTGATGCAAATTTTTTTACGGCAGAGCAATTTCAAACAGCTGCTGTAATTTTTCTGTTTCTAATGTTAGCATTTTAATGCTGATTTTAAATTTTGTCAGCCAGTTTATTAACTGAATTTCAGTTCAAGAATGGTAAAAATGCAGAAGCTTATATTCAAGATTCTTTTGCTTTCGCTCGCGGCAATTTGGCTTTATGGCCTGAAGCCGTCTCTAGTTGAAGATTTCGACAATCGTTTTCTCGATTATCGTTTCAATTCAAGAGAACCGCAAAAGCCAGACCAGCGTATTCTAATCGTCGGCATCGATCAAAATTCGATCAAAAAGCTCAATCGACCGTATTTTGCCTTTGCCCTTGAATTTGCCAAAGTGGTCGATCTGGCAAGAGAAGCCGGATCAGCAGGCCTGCTTTTCGATCTGGTTCTGCCGCCAAGTTCCGAATCGGCAATAAAAGATCATGTCGCCAGTGTCAGCGCCGAAGTCGGTCTCGAGTTGCCACACCGCTTTTACCGACTGCTCGGTTTCGATCAGGCACTGCGCCGCTCGCTCATTCAACTGAAAAATTCGATTACAAGACTGGTAATCGGGTTTGCCTATGAAGAGGGGCAAAATTTCATTGCCGACAACGCGATTCTGCGCATAGCCAGAGCCGAATCGACCGGTTTTTTCAATCTGCCGGTCGACCGTGACGGACGCATCAGAAGAGCCTTGTTAAAAGCCAGATCTGATGACGCGCCGGTAAGATCAGTTGCGGCTTTGACCGCGACGGCCCTGGCAACCAACTCAGCTGTGCTCGAATCAGAAGAATACCAGCACATCAATTTTCGTGGGCCGGCCGGCACCTTTGCCACAATCTCACTGACTCAGCTGCTCGATCAGCACGAAAGCTCAAGTGAAACGCTAAAAAACAAACTGGTACTGATCGGCTTCACTGATATCACCGACACCAAGTCGACTCCTTTCGGCTACATGCCCGGAGTCGAAATTCATGCCAACATAATCGACAATATTCTCAATAACCGTTTCTTAAGGAAAATGCCACGGCCGACCGAAGTATTGATAATTGTGCTGTTGCTGGTGGCAGTTTCGTTAGTTTCGCTGAAAAATCAGCTGCTGGGAACGGCATTAGCCGTATTTTCTGCCGCTACCTGGGTCATTGGCCCGGCCAGCCTTTTGCCCGACCTGGTTACGCCGTTTTTCAGGCCAATTTTTCTGCTGTTACTTCTTGCGGCAACCGATCTATACGATTTTATCCGCCGGGTCTACCTCGATCGAAGAAGGATCAGAACCATTTTTAGCCGTTATGTCAGCGACTCGGTTCTGCATGAAATTCTTGCGGCGGCGGACCAGGATTTTCTTTCAGGAAAAAGACGGCGACTCTGTATTCTCATGGCTGACATTCGTGGCTTTACAACCTTTTCTGAGTCACGGGAAGCAACCGAAGTGGTCAAATTCTTAAACGCATATTTTGCACGAGTCACTGAAATAATCATGCAGAACGGCGGTGTTGTCGACAAGTTCCTCGGCGACGGCCTGCTGGCGTTTTTCAATGCTCCGGTCGAACACCCTGATTTTGCCGATCAGGCATTGAAAGCGGCTATTCAAATCAGGAATTTTGCCGAGTCGCCGGAATTTGAAAGCATTTGCGGTAATGCCGGCCTGAAAGTCGGCATTGCCCTGAATATTGGCAGCGTCGTTTTCGGCAACATCGGCTCAGAAAAGAAAGCTGAATTCACGGTGATTGGCGATGCGGTCAATTCATGCTCAAGAATGGAATCTCTCAACAAGGATTTTGCTACCGATATTATCGTCAGCGAGGATGTTGTAAAAGAATGTAAAAAATACTTGACAAAATGTATAATATATTTATCTTTGTGTCGAATAAAACATACATGTAGTAAAAATATTCAGACAAAAGGAGGTAAATATGTACCGCAGAGAAAAACGGATCGTCGTCACCATGATCGGCATTGTGCTGATCTTCCTGCTTTATGCGTTGTATGCCTATC
>CAZTHA010000590.1:0-2300 GCA_964613435.1 uncultured bacterium | reverse complement strand
CTTACCGCCGGGATAGCCCACGAAATCAATAATCCGCTCGCCGGCATCGCCAATGCGATTCACATTCTCAAGCGCGATTCGATTGACCCGCAGAAAAAAGATGAGATTCTTGAACTGATTCTAAGCAATATCACCAGAATTTCACGCATCATCGATGATTTACGCGTTTTTTCGCGCCAGGAGCGCCATGAAGGTGGAACTTTCGAACTGGTGCCAGTAATCGAAGAAACGCTCAAACTATTGCGCTATCAGCGTGAAAACGACCAGATCGAAATACTTCTCGAAACTAACGGTCTCAAACCCAACATTGAAGGCAGCAAAAACCAGTTTCAGCAGATGTTGATCAACCTTCTGCTCAACGCTTCCCAGGCCATCACCGGCATTGGCCAGATCAAGGTCGAGCTCGCGGTAAGCGAATCGGCATCGTCGTCGGTGACCATCAAAGTTATTGATACCGGTTGTGGCATTCCGGCAGAGCAGATCGACCAGATCTTCGACCCGTTTTTTACCACCAAACGAAACTGGCGCGGCACAGGGCTTGGCTTGGCAGTTTCTTTCCGCATCGTGCAGATGCTCAAAGGAACGATTACCGTGGCCAGTCAGGTAGACAAGGGTACGACCTTCACGGTCACCCTGCCGGCAACGTTTTAAAAAGATCTACCCTGGCACCTTGAACAAACCCAACCTCTGCCTGAGCAAAGTCTGCCTTAGCCTTGCGCAAAAGCGCATAAAAAATTCTGCTGTTTCACCAGCCTCTGCCTGAGCAAAGTCTGCTTTAGCCTTGCGCAAAAGCGCAAAAAATCCTGCTGTTTCACCAGTTTTTTTTCGACAGGGGCCTAGCGACCGGTTTCGATATTGTGTTCACGACACCATGCCAGCAGATTTTCGTATTGATTCTTTTCCAGGCCGTATCTGCCGAGGCGATCGACATGCTTGCCGTAGTCGCCATGGTAATCACTGCCACCGCTGGACGCCCAGCCTTTTTCGGCGACGATTTCAGCAAACTTTCTAACCTGGCTGTTAGTATGTTCTGAGTAATAGGTCTCGATGCCATCCCAGGGCAGATTTTCAATGCGCTGCCAGACGGCATCCCAGTCGGGAACCAGTCCGGGGTGAGCGATAATTGCAATTCCACCGGCCCGATGAATGGCCTCGATACCCAGCTCGGGTTCGACGTGGTCTTTGGGCACGTAGGCCGGGCAACCGCGGGAAAGATATTTATCAAAAGCCTCTTGAAATTCTTTGATATAGCCCTTTTCCATCAGGAACCGCGCGATATGCGGACGGCCAAGCACCCGGTCAGCCGAGGCTTCGAAACGATGGCGCAGCTCGGACACTTCGAGGCCGGTTTTCCCAAGAAGATCAACAATTTTCAGAGCGCGGCGAAAGCGAAAGTTCTTTTGTTCTTCGAGCAATTCAACCAGCGAGGGTGCAGCTTCGTCAACGAAAAGTCCGACGACATGGATCGAGGCGTCCCTTCCCTCCCAGCCGCAGGAAAGTTCGATGCCGGCAACAACCTTCAGACCATTTTTCAGGCCATGCTCGCGGGCGGGAACAACTCCGGAGATGGTATCGTGGTCGGTGACCGCCATAACGCTCAAGCCCTTTGCCAGGGCGGCATCGACAAGCTCTTCGGGACTCAACAGGCCATCGGAAGCCGAACTATGCACATGGAGATCGGCGAAAATACTGCTGCTCTTTTTCAAAATGATTCCTTTCTATGAAACATGCTGTAACTGATGTGATCATAACTTATTTTGCGAAGCTTTGACAATTGACGGTAAAAGAAAATATAATCATAGCCTAAGCCAACTGGAGGCAATTGATAAATGATCAGAAAAACAATCTTATGCTTATACATCCTGGTATTGGTAGCAGTGGCGGTGAATTCGGCCGAAGCGGCTTCACGCAACCTGTTGCCGAGGTTTCCCGAAATTGTTCTTGAAAAGGGATTTTCTGAGAACTTTATCGTTACCGAATGTCAGGCCAAAGTTCGTATCGTCGACAATGAAGCCGATTCATCACTTCAGCTTACCATCCAGAATCGCAGTGACAAGGCTCTGAAGAGCTCAGTAAAATTTCGCGTTCTTTACCCAACCTCTGCCAATCAGGTTCAAATCAAGGTTGACGGCAGGGCGATCAGCTACGAACGCGAATCGCCACGCCACCAGTTCGAGCTTGCCAGTCAGCAGAGCATCAACTTTCATATTTCGGCCAGAACCAGTATCAACTACAGTATTGACGGGGTTCGCGAAGCTCTGCGCAAAGAGCATGAAGAAAAGCCGGAAAAGGGCAAAAAA
>CAZTHA010000589.1:0-2303 GCA_964613435.1 uncultured bacterium | reverse complement strand
GACGGCAAGCCCACCAATCGCCTGCCTTTTGACGGTCTGGCGATTGGTGGGCTTGCCGTCGGCGAAACCCAGGACGAACGCTACGAATATACCGGGCTGGTCACCGACCTGCTGCCCGACAAATTGCCGCGTTATCTCATGGGCGTGGGAACACCCCTGGATATTCTTGAAGCCGTGCATCGTGGCGTCGATATGTTCGACTGCATCATGCCATCTCAACTCGCGCACCGCGGCGTCGCCTTTTCTTCGCACGGCATGATTCACTTCCGTCGTCAGGTCTACAAGCTTTCGGAAGAGCCACTTGACCGCCGCTGCCCATGCCATGTCTGCCGAACCTTCAGTCGTGCCTACCTGCATCATCTGGTCAAAGCCGGAGAACCTCTGGCCGCCACCCTGCTGACGCATCACAACATATTTTTTTACAATAAGCTGATGAATGATATTCGCGAAAATATCCTCGCCGGAACTTTCTGGTCGTTCTATGAGACCATGAAAACCGAGCTTGACCGCAAAGATGAATTGAATCCGCCACCGAACCCCAGGGCTAAAAACCAGCAGCGAACCAGGCCGGCCCGACTTGGCGATTACGAGATCGTCGAACTTGAAAATGGGGTTTCAAGCATCAGGCAAATCAGTTCCGGTGAAGTTTTCATCTCGGCAAGTTTGCCGGAAAAGGATGCGGTGAAAATCTACATCGACCAGTCCCGCTTGAGCCAACGCGCATTGAACTTCAGTGAAGAACCCCTGATCATCTGGGACATCTGGCTTGGAGCAGCGACAAATCTGATGGCGGCGATCACCTGTTACGAGGAACTGCTATGTCATTACGGCAAACTCAGACCGGTGATTATCTACACTTTTGAGCGCGACCTCGACCCGCTTCGCCTCGCCTGCAAAGATCCGAAAAGATTTCCGCACCTGCGCCACAGCGCCCCACACAAGCTGCTTGAAAGAGAAGAATGGCATCATCCCTCGGGGAGAATCTCGGTACAATTGCTCGAAGGCGACTTCCTCCCGTCAATTATCCGTGCCGCACCCCCAAACCTGATTTTCTACGACCCCTTCTCACCTGATTTTGAGGCAGAATTGTGGCAAAGCTCAACTTTCACCGCCATAAAAAAAGTCTGCGGGGGCAACCAGACCGACCTGATCTGTCCAACCTCAACGGTAGAAGCTCGTTTGGCCATGCTTTCCGCGGGTTTTTACGTTGGCCGGGGCATTTCAACAGGAACAACCGGCGAAACAACCGTCGCATGGCTTGGCAAAGCGCCGGCAAACAGCCACTTCTGGCAACGGCAATTGTTTGGCAAAGATTGGCTCAAGTCCTTATGTCAAAACCAGTTGCCATTTTTAAACGGCTTTTCAGAAAACGAAAGAATCGAATTATGCCGGCAGCTTCGGCAACACCCCCAATTCAATCAAGATCAGCGGCGCTAACAACCCGAAACGATTTTCAAAAAAGAATAAGCCGCCGGCAGCTGAGCATTCAGATGCAGGCGGCTTTTTTGTGAAAGTTTATTGGTCTGCCTTATTTCAGATAGGCAAGAATGTTGTTCTGATCGATGAATTCGGCCTCTTTGGCGTCACGTTTTCTAACTTCAAGCTGGCCTTTTTCAATATTTTTGCCGCTGACAGTTATGCGAATCGGGCAGCCGATAAGATCTGAATCAGCAAATTTCGCCCCTGGTCCGACGCTGATACGGTCATCCCAAAGGGTTTCGATTCCGGCTGCGGTCAGCATTTCGTAAAGCTTTTCGGCTTCAGCTTGTACGGCCTCTTCTTTACCGAGTGAAACGATATGCACCAGATAGGGAGCCACTTCACGCGGCCAGATGATGCCCTTTTCGTCATGATGGGTTTCAACGATAGTGCCCATGACGCGGCCGGGCCCAATACCGTAGCTGCCCATGATTACCGGCTTTCGTTCGCCATTTTCATCGACGTAATGTAATCCAAGTCCGTCGGAAAATTTGGTTCCGAGTTTGAAAATATTGCCAACTTCGATGGCCTTCTTTTCAACAAAATCTGCCTTGGTCAAGCCAAATTCGGCAATGATCTCATCGGTGAAAATTTCACGATTGATAGCGATCTTTTTGTCTTCATTGATATAAATAAGGTCTTCACCGTATTCGCAGAGGGTCTGGAATTCGTGGCTGAATTTGCAGAAAGTGCCGCCGGACGCATAGGTTACGTAGGTGATATCACCAAGTCCAAGGCGGTCGAAGATTTTTACGTAGGCGTTTTTTGCGCGTTCATAATAGGTATCGAGCTCGTTCTGATCGCGACAAAAAGAGTAAAGATCC
>CAZTHA010000588.1:0-2309 GCA_964613435.1 uncultured bacterium | reverse complement strand
AGTTCCGCAAGGAGCCGACCGGGAGGGCGTATTGCAACTTCTTCAACGGCTGCTCAATGATTTTGGTGACCAGATTGCGGTTATCTCTCTGCAAAACGAAGTTCTGGGCGGGCCCGGCCAATATCGGGTCGAAGACACAATTCGCACCCCTGGCGAATTTTCCCCGGCCGGAAAATGGTTGATCAGGGTTGCAGAAACCATAAAGGCCGCAAGGCGCTCGAATCCCAGCCTATCACATTTAAAAATCAGCTCGCCGGCCTGGCAGGGCCTTGAGCGAATTTTCGCCAGGGGCATTATGGTACCCGAATACCACGAAAATCATAAGCTCAGGCTCCTGGGCGAGATAATCAAAATTTCAAATGAATATTGTGATTACGTCGACATCCATCCCCTGGAAATTTCGCTTGCTGACCTTGCGAGAATCATCGCAACGATAAAGAAACATACTGATCTTCCCTTGATCACCACTGAATGGGCAGGGCTTTATCAGGTGCGGGAGTGGCTGCACAAGCCTGTTGACCCCAAATTTTTGGCGATGATCAAAAAGACTTTTCCGAAATTGGCGTTGAACCCAAAAAGCAACAGAGAGCTGATAGAATTTGCCCACAGCAGAAAGACGCCTTTGCACCTGTGGCATAAATTTCTTGAAACCATGCCCCATGAGCAGGATTTTGCCCTAAAAAGCTTCAGGCTTTTCGAAAAGGAAGGATTTGTTTACGCGTGCTGGGCTTTGGGTTATCAATACAACAATTTCGTTTTTGACCTTAATACCCTGTTTGCAAATATGGTCACTCAAGAACCTTTCGCGCCCAATGAACCGGCATTCAGCGATTTTCAGCGGACAATAGAATATTCCGGCGGAACCCCCTGGAAATTCTAATCCCAAACATGCCCCTAAAATTCTTTAATATAATTTCGGCGATTGTAAGATAATCGAAGTTTTGTCACCTCAAAACCAGGTTTGTTAATCATGCTAATTTTATGTAGAAGAAACAGGATATAAGCTGATAAACTTTATGGTTGTGAATGAAAACTGAGGCGCTTGAAACAAATAGTCCAGTATTAAAAGATTAAGGAAATTATGTATTACAAAAGTTTTTTGAAAAATTTTGGTAAATACAACTCATGTCGAAAGGGCCATGGTTTTTTAAGCTCGATTGGTGTAATGGTGTATCTCTGGTATATCACCATACCCGTGTTTGGCGGACTGGCAATATTGGCGGCAATTATATCCGGCAGATTATAAAAGAAACTGAAAACAAATGCTCCCAAATGGTTATTTTACTGCCAGGTCTTATCAGTTCCTTTCTTGCTGGCACTTTTGCACGGGTATGTAGTTAATCAGCCGTTACTAAATCCTATTTTGCTAGCGTTTTATCTGTTAATAGCATCTATTTTTTTGTTAATTCCATCTTTTTTGCTCAAAATCAAAGACATTTATCTGTCTAAAAAGGTTGAGTAAAGCAATATGGCCGACAAAATCTTTGAAGACTCCAGGCTGGTCTCGATATATGATTATTTTGACGGTGAACGCAAAGACCTTGAGCATTATCTGGCAATCGCAAAAGAATTTTCTGTCCGGAGCATACTTGATATTGGCTGTGGCACAGGCTCATTCGCCTGTTTTTTAAGCAAACATGGATTTAATGTCATTGGCATTGATCCCGCGTGGGCCTCTATTGAGTATGCGAGAAAGAAACCTTTTGCTGACAAGGCAAAGTGGTTTTTGGGAGATATGAACTGTCTTCCACCAGTGACTGTTGATTTGGCGGTAATGACAGGCAATGTCGCTCAGGTATTTTTAACTGATCATGAATTTCGCGAGAATGTCCTTTTAATTCACCAAATTCTCGCGCAAGACGGTTTTCTGGTTTTTGAGGCAAGAAATCCTGCCCAGAAGGCCTGGCATGACTGGAGCAAAGAAAAGACTTTTCAGCGACTTCATATCCCAGAAATTGGCGAGGTTCAAGGTTGGTGTCAAGTCACGAATAAAACTGGTTCCCTGGTCAGTTTTCAATGGACTTATATTTTCGAAAAGGGAAATTTAACCCTAACCTCTGATTCAACGTTAAGATTTCGTGAGCAGGAAGAAATTGAACACCTTCTCAAGATTTCCGGGTTTAAGGTCAAAGAAGTCAGAGACGCCCCGGACAGGCCGGGAAAAGAATTCGTCTTTATTGCCACACCAGTTGCAAAAAGCATATAACTGAATCTCAAATTTTAACAGAGCAACCTCCAAGGTAAAAATCCCGGGTAAAAGGAAAACGGGTCAGATTCGAATGAATCTGACCCGTTTTAAATATATGAAT
>CAZTHA010000587.1:0-2314 GCA_964613435.1 uncultured bacterium | reverse complement strand
GTTGCAGGATGTTGTTTAGGTGGCGCAATTGGCGCATGGGGTTTTCCTTTAACGGAGAAGTCAAGTCTTAGTCAGCTCCCAGAATTACAAAAACAGTTACAGATTGCTCAAAACCGTTCTTCAGCGGCGAACAAAGAAATATCTGAAAACAAAGAGGAATTGGCAAAACTTGAGAAGTTTTCAGAGTCAAATACTGATTCAATTGCTTCTATGGAAAGAGAATTTCGAGAACTCCAGGCCCAAAAGGAAAAAATGGTTAAAACCCATAGCTTGTTAGCTGAAGAGCTTAAAAAAAGCCAGGAAAAGCAAATTGTTCTTATGAATGATACAAGGCAACTCTTACTTGAAAGTCAAGTTGTCGAACAAAAAAAATTGCAACTTACCGAAAAGAAAGATTTTATTCAATCTGAATGCACTAGACTTCAAACAGCCCTTTCTGAAGAAGAAAGCCTGAAAAGAAATGAAGCGAGATTAAAAGCAGAAGAGCTCGCCAGAAAGCAAAGAGCTGCAGAAGCCAAGAGGTTAGAAGAAGAAAGACGAAAGGCAGCTGCAGCCAGCGCAAAAAAGAAAAGCTCATCTTCATCGAGTCAGCAAACAGCAAAAAAGGATTATAAAGACGAAAGAAGGCAACAGGAAAGAGAATTGGTTAACAATCTTCTAGGCGTTATTGGAAATGCCCTAAAAAAGAAAAAACGTTGATTTAAATCTAAGGCCTTACCGCTAATGCTCTAAATCTCGCTCCACGGTGATCGCGTCCAATATAATGAACTGAACCACCACCAAATTTCACATAATATGCAAAAGAAGAGTCTTTAACTTCGGCCCACACAAAATTGTCCCCCATAGCACTTCTAGATCCTATTTGAGCGTGCAATTCGAGAAGTTCATCACTGTAAGGTTGCCGCCATCCACCACCAAGGCCATTGACCCAGCCAAGAGTTTCATTCCAGGTTACCGTTGTGCGACCAATCTGCCACTCTTTCCCGCAGGCTGAGAAAACATTTCTAGGAACAGTTTTTTTAGCAGAATTGGTTTTATTTGAATTGGTATTAGAAGATTTTGTTGAAGAACGAACCGCTAGAGCTCGCATCCTTTTGCTTCTAAAGCCTGGCTCTTTGAATTCTTCCTTACCATTTGCAAAATCAAAACACCAGGCCGATGAACTGTCTTTATATTCCGACCATACAGAGTCTTTCTGAAGAATACTATGTTTTGAGCCAACTTCGGCAAAAAGAAGTTTAAGTTCGGTTCGGGTAGGTACACGCCAACCCTTGGCCAATTTTCTTATCTTTACCTGAGTTTCATTCCAGCTAACGTTATTGCTACCCAGTTGCCAAATTTTGCCGCAAGCATTGAATAGCCCACCCGGCGATTGTTTATAGTCAATTTTTTCCTCATAAACTGGTTTGGGCTTTCCTTCCACATTGTTTTCAACCTTTTTTTCGATGTGTTTTACAGCAACAGCCATTTGGTCGGGAACCCGATAATTTTTTGGTGCTGTTGCTTCATAACCACCGTTAAAGTAGAAGGTTTGAGCTGCACCATCATCTGATGTCCCACTTAAAACGATAGCTTTACCAATTGGGCTCGTAACACCAACATCTTTGTAAAGCTCTTTCAATTCATCAATAGTTGGAGCCTTCCATTCCGGGCCAAGGACACGAATCCAAGATTGTGCTTCTTCCCAGTTGATATTGGATGACCCAAGATGCCATTCGAGGTTACAGGATGTAAAAATTACATCTAAAGGTGGTTTGGGCTTATCAGACTGCTTTGATTTCTGCGCTTCAGTGAGCAAGCGTTCGGTTTCTTGCTTCCTGGCTTTTTCCGCACTCATGATAACATTTTGAAGAGTAATTGCGGGAATGAAATCATCAACAAGTCTTCTGGCTTCACCACAAAGAATCAATGCCTCCTCAGCTTCACCTGCAGAAAATCTTTTTCCAGCAAGTTGAACCAGACTGTCAGCCGCCTTCTCCTTCATTTCTTTAAGCAATTCTTCATGTTTCGAATTTTCCAAGGTTTCAAAGAGAGAAATCAATTCATCGGTGTGTTCGGCCACATTCGGGCTTCTAACCAGAGTTTGCAACCTTTTTAACAGTCTCTCGGTTTCACGATTTTCCCCTTTGGACTGTTCTTCAGGCAAATCTAGCTCAGATTTCGGCAAGGAAACAATTTTTTCTTCTTGCTTAAAGTTCAATTTTTTAACTTTTGCTCGAGATTTAATTGGCACATCTCTTAACCAGAAAAACCAGTAACCAAAGCTTAGCAGCAAAACTGGCAAAGCCACAAAAACTAGAGCGACAGGCCATAC
>CAZTHA010000586.1:0-2316 GCA_964613435.1 uncultured bacterium | reverse complement strand
GGCTACCGCCTTGAAATGCTCGACCAAACCACTCTGCGGCGGCTTGTTATAGTAGGGAGTAACGACGAGAACGGAATCGGCCTGAAGGTCCTCGGCCTTTGCAGTAAGTTCTACCGAGGCTCGAGTGTCGTTTGAGCCGGTGCCAAACATCAAAGGCACGCGACCTTCGCTGAAGTGGCGAACCTGCTTCATCAGTTCGGCCTTTTCGGCAAAGGACAAGGTCACTGCCTCGCCGGTTGTACCACAAACAAGAATACCATCGGTGCCGGCCTGCATGTGCATTTTGACCAGTTTTTCGACAGCCGTGAAATCTATTTCGAGATTATCTTTGAACGGGGTAACCAGAGCAACCCAGGAACCCTTTAAAAAATCAGTGTTCATTGTATTTCCTTCATCTTTGTTCTGTTTGCCAGATATAATAGCATACCCTCAGGAGATTTTCTTAAAATTGTCGTCATTTTTTTCTTTAGACAAAGTTTTTGTTTTTTCCATTGTTAAATCTCTTCTTGACTTGATTGACTTTGCTTTCTCGTCGAAGTATTGTTAGGAAGTCTATGAATTCAGAAACATCAAGCGAAAAAATTCAGCTAAAAGCGCTCATAGTCTATTGCTGCCCCGAAAACGGGCACTTTATGCCGATCGATCACTCGGATCTGCCGGCTTTTTTTGCTGCGCCTGATGTTGCCGTCTCATGCTCTGCCCAACAGCGTGGCTGGAGTCGCAAGCTGGCGCAGGCTTTTCGGGTCTACACCGGCAATGACGAAAGCAATCTGCTTTTACGACTCAATTCTTACGACATTTTTCTGGTCTACCCGCTTAGCCTGAACACTCTCGCCAAATTTGCCCTCGGCATTCAGGACTCTTTGCCAACGAGAGTCCTGTCAGAAGCCGCCGCCCTGGGCAAACCGATACTTCTCAACGACCAATTTTTGCCGGCAATCGATGACCATTTGAATCCACACCTGATTCGCATTTATCGCCAGCATTGGGAAAGATTGCTTTCGGGCACAATATCGTCTTTTAATTTCGAGAACCTCGACCAGGTGGCGGTCAGAATTCTGCGCAACCGCTCGAACCAGGCGGCAATTCAGCAGGGAACGAACCGCGCCTGCATTACCCGAGAAGATGTAATTCTCGCCGCCGAATCCCTTGAACCGATGAAAGTTCCTGCCGGCGCCATCATTACTGACCTTGCCCGTGAAGAAGCTCAAGCCCGCGGGGTCATCATAATTCAATCCTGAAACGGCAGAGATGAAGAAACAGCTTATCGAAAAACGTCTGCCTGAGCTGCAGAAATTGATGAGTCCATGTCGACTTTGCCCAAGAAAATGCGGCGTCGACCGCCTCAATGGGCAAAAGGGTTATTGTCGCACCGGAGACCGGGTAAAAGTAGCCGCCTGGGCCCAACACCGTGGTGAAGAACCGGGAATCTCGGGTATCAGAGGCTCAGGAACCATTTTTTCATCGAATTGCACGTTGGGTTGCTTTTTTTGTCAGAACTTCCCGTTCAGCCAGCTTGGCAATGGCCGCGAAATGGATCGCAAGGAACTTGGTCAGATAATGAGCAAACTTGCCGACAGCGGCGTACATAATCTGAACTTTGTCACGCCGACCCACGTGATTCCGCTGCTGCTTGAAGGTCTGCTTGAAAGCTCAGACAAGGCGATAGCACTTCCGCTGGTTTATAATTGCTCGGGTTACGAGACCGAAGAAGTATTGGATCTACTTGACGGCATCGTCGACATCTACATTCCCGACATCAAATACGCCGACGACAAGATTGCCGAAGAGCTCAGCCAGTGCCCCGATTACGTCGAAAACAACCGCATCAGCCTGAAGAAAATGTATCGACAAGCCGGCGACCTGCAGTTTTCCAAAGACGGAATCGCCACCAGAGGACTCATAATCAGACATCTGGTGCTACCCGAACAACTGGCCGGCAGCCGTGAATCCTTCACCTGGCTGGCGAATAATCTTGGGTTAAAGGTTCACATCAGTCTTATGAGCCAATACTTTCCGGCGTTCAAAGCTCATCAGCACCCGAAAATGGGCCGCGCACTAGAAGTTGATGAATACCTTGAAGTGCTGGATTTCTGCGAAGAGCTTGGATTTGAAAATGTCTGGGCCCAGGACCCGACCGAGCGTGGCGGCGCATAATAGCAAGAGCTTTTACAAAGAACCGAACGATTAAAACACCCTAGATTTGAAATTGGCATAGATTCCCGCCTGCGCGGGAATGACCTGATTCGGTTCCGTCATTCCGGGGGCAGACCCGGAATCCATGAATTTAATGCGCTTGCCCGGCACTGAAAAATG
>CAZTHA010000585.1:0-2318 GCA_964613435.1 uncultured bacterium | reverse complement strand
TTGCCTTAAATTCGCCGCTCATAGTGAGTTGGCCGTCTTCTTCTTCAGAATCAAGGCTCCCAGCTATAAGACTGTAATCGGGAATACCATGTTTCTCACACCACGCAAAAAACTTTTCAGTAGTCAATTCAAGTCTTTCGGCCTGAACAACCGAGGCAAAACAAATTACGGCAAAGAATACTGCCAGAAACTTTTTCAAAAGATTCCCTCCCGAAGCAATTTTGAATGACTAAGATAAAATTTTTATTTAAATTTGTCAACTCTTAAAAAAGCTGGAAGTGACAGTAAACGAAGATGAGATAATGTGCGCGAACTTTGTTTCGTTTGCACTGGTAAGGGTTTGCATGTATATGGGGCAGCCAATAAAAATATGAGAATAACAACTAGTCAAAGGAACGGTCGTCATGAAAAGCATGGTCACTGAGATGTTTGCCATGGAGGCTCCTGCAAGCGGTTGCTTACTATTTTTCCAAAAGCAATCTGACTCGATCAAGAGTTTTCTGTAAATCTCTGGCTTCTTCAACGAAAACCGCTGGGCGCAAGATTGCCATTTGCACCAGAGGACTGGCAGATTTTTTAATTCTTTCACTGATGGCATTTGCCAGTTTTAAAGAATCATCGTCTATGCCTTTTATTTTTTCTATTTCTTGGCATATTTCTTCAATAGTCTGGCAGTCTTCAGCGAACTTTTCTGAGGACAGGTATTGCTTTGCTTTATCTATCTGTTCAGCGGAAACTTCTTTGGCAGGACCGCTCAGATCAGAAGAGCCGCATGTGCAGTGAACATCGTAAAAGCCGTTCTTTTCAAAGACAACGCTGTATTTGCCGCCTCTCGGGCAAAGCGGGATCTTGGTTAAATGCTTCTTTTCAACAAGATAGTTAAGCACTTTTTCGGATGGTTTCAAATTGCCGAGGTCTGGGCTGTCGAGTGTAGCCATGTCAAGAGCGCATTTAATATCATTTTTATTGCTTAAGCATTGCTTTTCATTCTCTGTTTTTTCCGGCGCTTTGTTTTCTTCATAGAACATTCTATAGGCAAGCAATTCAGGCTTATTCTTTATTTCTTTGATGAAATTTCTTGAATATTTTGTTTCAGCCTCGAAACTGGAAGTAAGATCAATAGATATTTTTGGGATTGAATCGAAATAGCTCTTAAAAATATTTCGAGCCTCAATGTTTTTGTTGTGAACCAAAACATTTTCAATTGCCCATAGAAAATCAATTTGAATAGATATGCCGGGCGTAGAATTGATCATCATCCCTTCCGAGGTAATATTTCGCCCAAGCTTCATGCAAGAGATCATGAGTTTTGCAGCTTTAACATTTTCATTGCGCTTTAAAAGATCAAATGCTTCCGCCATCAAGTAATTGGAAAAGTTCTGGATTACTCTGAACGGTGGCGCGAATGAATTCAAGGAATATTCATGATCGACAAGCAGAGAGAAGTGCTTGCATTCATTTGCATTTTCCATAAGGCGAAAAACCGTATCGAACTTTTTCTGGCCAAGCTTTGACTTTATGTTTACGCTTAGAGCTTCAAATTCTTTCAGACTATTGAGTCCATCAAGGTTGGCAAGTTCCTCGGTAGAAAATTCTGGCATATACCCCATTGCCATAAGGTATCGCAATCCTGCATTTTCATCCTTGAACCCTTTAGCAAATGCTGTCATAGGCAGCAGAAGACAAAGAACCAGTATTATACTTTTAAACTTATTCATTTTTTACTCCTTCTACAGATTGAGTGATTCAATTTTCTGCGCAAGCTCATTGCGCGCATCGAGAAATGTTTGTGGCGAATCGCCAAAATTCAGCCGGAAACCATGCTTCAGGTTTGCCCCATACCTGCTGTCGGCAATGACTTGTTCCACCGGTTGAACAAGCTTTATTTCATCAGGTTTGGGATTTTCAACAGGAGCATTTTTGGGTTCACTTTTGAGAGCAATAGAAAGTATAATCGCCACCAAAACCAAAACAGAAATGGCCGGGCCAAAACGCTGATACCAGGTTTCGTTCCAGCTGGCTTCGTTCTGGAGTTGGTCTAGCAGGCTTTTTGGCGCTTTTTCCTTGAAATTGTGCTTCTTTAAAGCACTTTCAAAATTGTTGTCATTCATTGGTTCCATTTCAGAATCTCCTTAAGCTTGGCTATTGCATAGCGATATCGCGATGCAGCAGTCTGAAGTGGTACATTCTGCAGTTCGGCAATTTCTTCGAAGCTAAGATCGCTCCATATTTTTAGAAACACTACTTCGCGTTGGTCCTGGTTCAGTTTAATGAGCGCAGAATCGATGTCCTCGGACAATTCGGCATCCTTGCCGGGC
>CAZTHA010000584.1:0-2329 GCA_964613435.1 uncultured bacterium | reverse complement strand
GACAGCGAGGGTTGAGTTAAACTATAATCCAGATATAAACAAAAAGTTGAGGGGGGATTTATGAACCGTGAAAATTCGCATATTGAATCTTATCTAGATTATTACTGCAGTTTGAATAATGCCCCTGGATTTGCAGTTATGCTTTCCGGCACCCAGGGTGTTGGTAAATCCTGGCTAATTTCCCAATACCGGAAAAAACTGCGCAAAAATGGACAAAAAAGCCTTTATGTCAGCCTTTTTGGCATCAATTCACTTGGCGAGATTGAAAATGCCTGTTACGAACAACTCAATCCCATTCTAGCCGAAGAAGGTATGGGTCTTTCTGCCAAGATCCTCAAAGAAGCCATAAAAAGCACAATAAACGTTGAGCTTAAAAGGGAAAAGCTGGCTACTACGCCCTCAGAAAATTACAATTTGCCCGAATACCTCGCCAACGCAAAAGAATATATACTTATCATCGATGATGTCGATCGCTGTTTTCTTTCTATACCTGAAACCTTTGGTTTCTTCAATTATCTTCTCGAACACCATGGTTTTAAAGTCATCATCGTCGGCAATGAAAATGCTTTACAGGAACGCGAAGATAATCGTCATGTTCACGAGCTTATGTATCAGCGAGTAAAAGACAAGGTGGTCGGACGAACCTTTGAAGTAAAGGCTGATTTTGCCGAAGCCTTCAACAATGTCATGGATTACCTCGAAGATGATAAGACCAGGGAATTCCTGCAAAGCAAGCGTCATTTGATCAAAGAATTGTTTATCAAAGCCGTGCCGGCAAATTTACGTCATCTTCAACACAGCCTTCTCGATTTTGAACGCGCATACCTCGCCTTACCAGACAAAGGCAAAAACAACGAATTATTTTTAAAGCAATTCATCACCCTGTTTCTTATTTTCTCACTGGAAACCCGTGCCAAAAATGTTCAAATAGACGATCTCAAGGGAATTCGCCTTGAGTTTCACGCCAAGGTGTTTAGTAAATTCATTGTTTACGAAAGAAAATCTCCCCAAAGTTACCTATTAGAAAAATACCGAAAATTCAACATTCAAGAAACACTTTTCAGCGAAAACTGGTGGGTCGACTTCTTCAAAACCGGAAAATTGCAGATTGCCGAAATGGTTGAAGACCTCAACAATTGTTCGATCTTCTTTGACGAGACTACTCTGTCCATCAAACAAATGTCGAAATTGTGGAGCCTGAACGACCAGGAATTTATCTCTTTGAATCGCAAAATTCAGATCGAGATTGCCTCGAAAAAATATGTTGAGCCTGGGGCAATTAAACTTGCCGCCAGCTTTCTGTTCTGGGCCAGCGATCAGGGTATCAGCAACAAAAGCAAGCCCGAAATCCTTATTGAAATGAAGAAATATGTTGAAACACTCGAAGAAACTAACCTTTTTCAACCTGATCAAAAAATCTCAATTGATGAAATCGATTTGAAAAGCTGGCACGGAATTCCCTTTTTTACCGTCGACATGCGTGAGTTTCAGGAATTTTGCGAATTCATCGAAAAAGCCAATCAAAGAAGCTGCCAGAAAATCCTTTCGAATCAGGCAAGTAATCTGCTCGAAAAACTGAAAAATCAACTTGAGGAATTCTGTTCGATTATGACCTTTTCTCTGGAAATCGGTTCGCAATACCGTGCCCTGCCGATCCTCAGCCACATTCAGCCCCAGGACTTTTTTCAGGCCTTTATGGCACTTTCTCCGGACAAGCAATTGTATTTAGCCCAATCACTACAGGAAAGGTATTACCTTGCCCGAGCCAGTCGCCAGATTCTTCCAGAGGCTCCCTGGCTTGGTTCTTTGATCGTTCTTTTCAAAAAACTTGCCGATGAACGAAAAGGTCAGCTTAGCGGCTTTACCATCAAAACCATTATAGAAAAATATCTTGAGCCCTCTCTTGAATGGCTCGAAACTCTGCAAATGGAAAAAATGGAATAAAATCCAGTAAAAAAAAACAGCCGGTTTCAGAAATTCTGAAACCGGCTGATTTTTTTAATCAATCATCAATTCTGAATGTTGATTTTGCCGATAAAAGGCACCTTATTGGCTGCAGATACGACGATGTCAGCCTGGCCGTTAGCCGGAGCGGAAACGAGACTGATTTCTGTTTCGCCATCGGCGCTTGCATAACCAGAACCAAGCAACTGACCATTCTGGCTGATACCGATATAAGATCCGGCCGGAGCCTGAACTTTTACCGAAGCAGATCTGGCATCGATTGCAGCAAAGCTGACCCGCATTTTGCTGGCCTGGCCCATATAGGTATGCAGAGAAGGGTCGCCCATCAGGTGATAGATTTCCCAGTAGTATTTTTTGCGACTTG
>CAZTHA010000583.1:0-2337 GCA_964613435.1 uncultured bacterium | reverse complement strand
TGCAGTGGGGCCAGCAACCTGAGCCTCAGGATTTCACCGTCTGGACCTATGCCTACGATTTTGGCGGCTTGCAGTCTGTCAACCTGCATGTGCGGGTAACTCCGGATAAAAAAGCGCCAGATCACAGCAATCGCAGTCTAAACAATGGCTCTTGGCAGACAATTGCCATGCAGGGCCACGAAATACCCGCTCAGACCAACCCCAAACCATTGATAAAAGCCCGCGAATACAGCGCGGAGATAAAAGGCAAAGCCAACTATCTGGTTGATTATTATGTATCAGCCCTTGACAGAAGCGGGAACCTGGTTGAATCGCCAATAATGCATGTTTATGTCGGAACCGGCAACGCAGCAGGAAATCAGCCATCTTCGCTGGCGTTCACTCCTGCGAATCCCGATAAAACCGAGAAAATCACCTTTACCAGCGAACGCCCGGGCAAATTGCATTGGGGCGTAAACTCGTGGAAACTTCCCGGATCAGTTATCTGGCCCGAAAACACGATAATCTGGCCCGACAACAAAGCCGTCGAGACGCCGATGAAAAAGACTGCTGACGGTAGGTATCAGCTGGTTATAGGTCCTTTCACCGAATGCTCACCAGAGGTCACCAGCATCGAAGCTGTGATGCATTTCGATGATAATACCTGGGGAAAAGACATTGCGATTATCTTTCGATAAAACTGATGGCCGTTAAAACGCAACCTCGCCTGATTGCCTGACCAGGAAAAGCTGCCGCCCTGAAAGGATTAGGGGTGCTTCTTTCCTCAGGCTTTCAGATATGGTTGACAGTATTCTTTTGTATTGGTAGGATTTGTGGACTCAGATATCACGCCAAGGAGAAGGAATATGGCAATTGTTCGACCGTTCAAGGGCCTTCGCCCTCCCAAAGAAGTAGCACCCAAACTCGCATCTCTGCCCTATGATGTCATCAACTCAGAAGAAGCACGCGAAATCGCCAAAGACAACCCCCAGTCTTTTCTGCACGTTGTTAAGCCGGAAATAGATCTCGAACCCGGCGTAAATCTCTATGATCAGAAGGTTTACGACCAGGCGGTCGCGAATTTCAAAGCATTTCAACAGAAAGGCTGGCTCAAAAAGGACGAGACCGATTGTTTGTACATTTATAAAGAAGTCATGGATGGCCGCACCCAGATTGGGCTGGTCGGCTGTGTTAGCGCCCAGGAATACTGGGACGGCAAAATCAAACGCCATGAGTTCACCCGCAAAGTTAAAGAAGAAGACCGCCTCAAGCACGTTGACCTGGTTAACGCCAACGCCGGACCGGTTTTTCTTACCTACCCCGCTCAGGCTTCTATCGATGCCATGATTAACGAAGCTGTCAAGGCCAACCCCGACATCGACTTCACTTCTGACGACGGCATTCAGCACACTCTATGGGTCATTAAAGACCCGGCCTGGTTGAAAAAAATCAGCGAAGAATTCGCCAAACTTCCGGCCCTTTACGTTGCTGACGGCCATCACCGCACCCAGGCTGCGGCCAGGCTTGCCAAAGTTCGCGCCGAAAACAACCCGAATCACACTGGCAACGAAGAATACAACTTCTTCCTCGCAGTTATTTTCCCGCACAATCACCTGCACATCATGGATTACAACCGCGCCGTCGTTGATCTTAATGGCCACAGCGAAGAAGAATTCATCAAAAAGGTCGAAGAAAAATTCACCGTTGAAAAGTTGGAATACAAAAATCCGACAGCCGTCAACACCTTCGGCATGTATCTCAAAGGCACCTGGTACAAGCTTACTGCTAAACCCGGCAGCTTCGATGCCAATGACCCGGTGAACAGTCTCGATGTCGCAATTCTGCAAAACAATCTCCTCAACCCGATTCTTGGCATCGGCGACCCGCGCACCGATGATCGCATCGACTTCATCGGCGGCATCAGAGGCATCAAGGAGCTGGAAAAAATCGTCGACAACGGCAAATTCGTCGTCAGCTTCAGCATGTTCCCGACCTCGATCGAACAGCTGATGAAAATTGCCGACAGCGGCGAAGTAATGCCACCCAAATCGACCTGGTTCGAGCCAAAACTTCGCTCTGGTCTGGTTATCCACACCTACGACTGAGCCTGTAGATCTTATAACGCTTGAACTAATGCCCCCTGCCTGGATAACTCCGGGCAGGGGTCTTGAACAGGAGAAAACCATGAAAGCAATCGTTGACCAAGACACCTGCATCGGCTGCGGCATGTGTGAAAGCATTTGCCCAGCGGTTCTTAAACTTGTCGACGGCAAATCTACCGTCATTGAAAAACCTGTCGCCGCCGAGAACGAAGCTGCCGCAAAAAATGCCGCCGAAAGCTGCCCGGTTGCAGCCATA
>CAZTHA010000582.1:0-2347 GCA_964613435.1 uncultured bacterium | reverse complement strand
ATTTTGGTTTTGGGCAAGCTGTTCAATCTGCCGGATGCTTTCGGACTCATTATTCCAGTGGGCTTTGAAGGTGGGCACGGCACTGCTGCTGGGCTAAAAGAGACTTTTGAGTTTTTCAATTGGAACGAGGGTACCCATCTGGCTCTGGCCTCTGCCACGGTAGGTATAGTTTCGGCCATAGTGGTGGGCATGGCCCTGATAAACTGGGCTATACGCAGGGGGCATGTAAGCAGAGTAAAATCCTACAGGCAAGCTGATCAATATGAGATGAGCGGTATTTACCAAATGGAAAAGCGACCTATCCTGGGCTATCATACTGTGCGGGAAGAATCTGCCGATACCCTTGCTATTCACTTAGCCTTACTGGGCCTGGCTGTAGGCATAGGCTACGGGCTCAAAGAACTCTTACTCTTTCTGCAACAATTTGTTCCTGTATTTGCCAGGCATGACCTGTTCAGAGGGTTTCCGCTCTTTCCTTTGTGCATGATCGGTGGTCTGATCGTGCAACTCATCATTTCCAAAAGTAAGAAAATGAACCTGATAGATTCCGGTGTGATGCAAAGCTGGTCAGGAACAAAGCGAAGGTTTGGGGTGAAAATGACGTGTCGAATCCTATCCTCCGGTCTTCGTGGCAAGTGGGCTATGTCAACAGCCTGAGTCATCCAGCATCTGGAGGGGTCATAAATAGCGCGAAAAAAAAGTCGCATATTCACAAGAAAAAGCTTGACAAAATATACGTTTAACATATTGTGGCACTATCATATGACGATATGGAGACACAATGATTAAGAACGAATACACTAAGCAAACCGAGATCGAGGTAGTAAGCATCGAACAACTGGTTCCCCAAGATCACCTACTCAGAATGATTGAAGATAATTATGACTTCAGTTTTGTCCGGAAACGGATGGAGCCCTTATATAGCAGAACGAACGGCCGGCCGGCTATTGATCCAGTAATGCTCTTCAAGATGCTGTTTATCGGCTACTTATATGGTATTCGCTCCGAGCGTCAACTGGAGAAAGAGGTACAGGTTAATATGGCATACAGATGGTTTCTCAATCTTAGCCTCACTGATAAAGTCCCGCATCATTCCACAATTAGTCAGAACCGCAGAAGAAGATTTAATGGCACGGATGTGTTTCGGCAGATGTTCGATGATGTAGTTCAATATGCTTACGAACATGAATATATAGATGGTAAAACTCTTTTCACCGACTCCACGCATTTGAAGGCCAATGCGAATAAGAAGAAGTTTAACCGTGAGCTTGTACAAAAGAACACCCAGACCTATCTTGATGAGCTCGAACAAGCTGTAAATGAAGATCGCATCGCACACGGCAAGAAGCCATTACCTCCCAAGGAAGAGCCTGATGAAGAGGAAATGAAAGAAATCAAAGTAAGCACTACGGATCCTGAAAGTGGATACATGGCAAGGACTAACAAACCTGAGGGATTTCACTACCTGGATCATCGCACTTGCGACGGTAAGTATAACTTGATTTCAGATGTGCATGTAAGCCCGGGAAACACTAACGACAGCACGGTTTACCTGGACAGGCTCAATTATCAGATCGATCGCTTTGGGTTCGGTGTTGAATCAGTGGGTCTGGATTCTGGCTATCACAATCCCCATATCCTTAAGTCTCTGATAGAAAGAGGTATCTATGCTGTAGTATCATATCGGAAACCGGGAGGGGCTAAGGGCTTGTTTCGCAAGAGTAAGTTCCAGTTTGATGCACTAAACGATCGGTACATCTGTACGCAAGGTCATGTTCTCAAATATCAAACCACCGGCAGAGACGGCTATCGTAACTATGTATCGGACCCCGCAGTATGTAGGGTATGTCCGCTATTATCCCAATGCACTCACAGCAAAAAGCATCAAAAGATAATTAATCGACACGTCTGGGAGGAGTATTCAGAGCAGGTAAAGCTCAATCGTAACTCGAAGCGAGGCGATTATTTGAAGAAGAGGCGCTCAGAGACGATTGAGCGTAGCTTTGCGGATGCAAAGCAACTCCATGGCTACAGATATGCAAGATTCAGAGGGCTAGAAAAGGTTGAATCACAAGCCCTGATGACAGCAATTGCCCAAAACATCAAGAAAATGGTGATGATCATGAAGAAAAGAAAAGGAAATCCGGGCGGAGAAGGTGTTATTCGTCTATTTTTGTCATTTTTTGCTCATATTCAAGCCATATTAGGCCATTTTGGGGCTCACAGAGGAATATATCCACGTTTCTGCGTATACAGAGCAAATATCTTAATCACCGTCTAGGCGATACTCGATACGGGTAGAACATGGCTCTTCAGAATATGGGCTTTGTCAACAGCCTGAGCCCCG
>CAZTHA010000581.1:0-2352 GCA_964613435.1 uncultured bacterium | reverse complement strand
AAAGGGGCAACGCAGTTCTGGTATCTGAAGAAGACTGGAACGCCATAGAAGAAACCCTTTATCTGCTCGCGATTCCGGGGATGCGGGAGTCGATCAAAGAAGGGATGGCAGAAGACGTCAGCGCTTGCTCTGAGGATCTTGAATGGTAGCTTTCAAGCTTGTTTTTACCAGGCAGGCGCAGAAAGATGCGAAGAAAATTGCTTCGTCCGGATTGAAGGAAAAGGTTAAAGAATTACTGAAAATAGTCGCAGAAGACCCCTATATGACGCCACCGGCATTTGAGAAACTGGTTGGAGACTTGTCGGGCGCCAGCTCAAGAAGAATAAACATTCAGCACCGCCTGGTTTACCAGGTTTATGAACAAGAGCGCATCGTAAAAGTCCTGCGCATGTGGCCCCACTACGAATGATTGCCTTTAATGGTTTCAACAAACCAGTCAGGGGATTTTTCGATTTTTCAGGGGAACCGAATTATGAAAGACAATGAAAAAACATCAGGCGCTCAGGATTCGAGCCAGGGCAGCTTTTCCTATCCTTCCTGGCAGGTCCGGTCCATGCGGAAAAATCTTTCGCCCTTAAACGACCTGCATTTAAGCTTGCTGCCAGAGTGAAGAAAAAGGAATGGCCCAGAGATCAGAGCCGAAGGGCACAATTCTCGAGCCCTGATATAAAACAAAGCCGCGTTTAAATTTGTTTCCGATATCATTGCGCAGGGCTTCAAGGTGTCGAAAATCATGGGCTGTTACTTTGGCAGCAGACTTGACTTCAATAGCTGCGACCGTATTTTCGGGGCCTTCCAGAATAAAGTCCACTTCCTGACCCGAGGCCGTTCGATAATGGTAAAGCCGGGCCCTGATTTTTGAAAATGTAAGCTGCTTTGTAAGTTCCGCAGCCACAAAGTTTTCCAGAAAGCTGCCAAAAAGCTTTCTATCAAGACCTGGCAAATTGCTCATGTCAATATTATTAAGGTATGCCAAAAGATTCAGATCGCTTATGTAAATTTTTGGCGATTTAACCAGTCTTTTGCCAGGATTCATTGACCAGGCCGGAATTGAGAGGGTTAAAAAAAGGTTTTCCAGCAGGATGCGGTATTTTTTAAGCGTAATATGATTCAGTTCGCAATCTCTGGTTAAAGAGGCTTCATTAAGCAGCCCACCTGTTCTACTGGCCATCAGACGAAGAAGATCGGGCAAAGCGGCAATTTTTTCAATTTCAAGCAGCAGTCTGACATCGCGCTGCAAAATGGTGTTCATATAACCGTTACACCACTCATAGCAGACAGATGGGTCAGAAAAATTGAGCAATTCCGGAAATGATGCCCGGCGCATGACTTCTGTCAGCGATTCTTCTTTTCTTCCGGCATAGCTTAAGTCTTCGCAAAAAGCTCTATCAATAAAACTGGTAGAAATGCTTTTACTGATTTCCTGAGCAGAAAACGGCAAGAGATAATGCAGGGCTATTCGACCGACAAGAGCATCTGAAAGTTTTGGCAGAGCCATTACATTGGCCGAACCGGTCAAGAGAAATCTGCCTTTTCCGGCATCTTTGCGCTTTCGATTTTCATCAACCACAATTTTCAAAACGCGAAATAGCTCTGGCACCATCTGTATTTCATCAAGTACAACCGGTCCATTAAAGCTTCTTATGAAGGTCTCAGGGTCTTTTTGAGCTGCAGATCTTGTCTGCAGATCGTCAAAAGTAATATAGTCAGCTTTATGACGGGTTCGAGCAATATTCTGCACCAGAGTTGTTTTGCCAGACTGACGCGGCCCGGCAATATACACAACCGGAAATGACTGTAAGGATTTAATAATACGGTCTTCTGCCAGTCGCCGGATTTCTTTCATGTAAATTTCCTGAATTTATTATATTAAAATATAAGATTATCATATAATACCGCATAAGATAATTTTACACATACTTTTTATTTTTTTGAGTTTAAGAATCTTTATACAGCGTAATATTTGTAATGCTATACTGGAATTATGCGACGGCGTTGCGGCGATGGCGGGAGCGGTGAAAAATGGTTGAAAGAGCTTTTATTTTCATGCTACCCGACTGTCAGAGGCCGCCCATCTTTTTGCCATAAGAGTCAATTTTTCAAGGTAATCCGGCCAGTTGTGCAGGGTTTCGGGATCGAAGTCGGCGCCATTAGGCCACACCAGGGTGTGCCGCTCAGGGTCTATTTCAACCTGGCCAAAAAGCCCGGGATCTTTAAGAGGCCCATATAAAGATCCGGCAAGAACCGGGGAAAAATCGATAATTTGCCTGGTTTTATCATCAAAGGTAATTGAAAGAGTATAAGTATCAACTATTTCAAATTTTACAATACGGAAAACATCGTGGGACATAC
>CAZTHA010000580.1:0-2357 GCA_964613435.1 uncultured bacterium | reverse complement strand
GAGCAGGCAAAGAAGGGGCGCTGTGGCAACAATCTCCGGTCAAAATTTCCCCTTCACCCATGAGCACGAGCATGATATGTGAAAGTGGCGCCAAATCGCCGGAGCAACCCACCGAACCCTGCTGTGGGACGAAAGGAACAATGTCGTTATTCAACAAATCAACAAGAGTGTTGATAACAAGTGGGCGAACCCCGCTAACTCCATGCAAAAGCGAATTGATACGAACGGCGATCATCGCTCTGACCGATTCACGGTCAAAAGGATCACCAACGCCGGTAGCATGGCTTCTTATCAGATTTGTCTGCAATCTCTCAAGATCTTTGCGTCCAATTCTGGTATTGCACAAATGGCCAAAACCTGTGGTAATGCCATAAACAACCCGATCTTCTTCAATCAGTTTTTCAACTATCGCCCGGGAAGCCTTGACTTTTTCCATGGCCTCGGAGCTTATGGAAACCTTTTCACCACTGGCAATCTGCCAGAGACTGTCGAGATTCAGACTTTTGCCGTCAAGTGTAATCATTGCTGTCATTCCTTTCGCTATTGGCCTGCCGGCAGCAGACCCCGGTCTTTCAGCTCGGCGTATGTACCGCAACTTATTGCCTTTTCAGGGCAAATTTTTTCACAAACTGCGCACCCCAGGCATCGCCGCCGGTTGCGAGGCTCGATCGTTCCTTTAACCGTGCGCAAGAAAACGCCACCCGGGCAGGCATTGAGACAAAGCCCGCAGCTGACACACTTTTGGGGGTCGAGTCTGGCGATAAACCTTGGCTGCCATTCATCGCCGCCGAGCCGATAATTGACCGTTCGATCTTTATTCATGCCCGGATTATAACATATTACCGGATCGTTTTAACGAGAGAATTTTGGCCAACGAAATCATTCCTGGAGCCAATTCAACATACAAAGTGATGTCGCAACCCAAGTTGCTTGCAAATCCTGATCTAAAAGATCATCTATGACAACAATTTGAATCTCGGCATATTCTTTGCTTTCACGTAAAAGATTGCATTTCTCAAGCTCTTTTGCCAACTCAATTTTGCAACATATATCGCATAGCTTATTCTTTTCATCAAAAACCATGCAAAAGGGCTTGATAGAAATTATTTCCTCTGCGGATAAGCCCACTTCTTCTTCAAGCTCCAGGCAGATCTGCTGAAAAAAATCCAAACCACCAGTTTTTAACTGTTTTTGTAATGAGCCCGAAGGTATCAACTCTAAATGATTTTGATCACAGGTTACGTTCTGTCGTTTGCCAATTATGGTTTTGCCGCATGGGTCTATAACGATTCCACTCACCGCGAGGGGATAGCAGTTCAATTTTAGCTCTGGGTGGTTTATTTGCGCATAGAAGTTCTTGTATTCGCTTGAAAAGTATTCAATTACCATTTTTGGCCCGCAAAAAAAATATCTGCTACAACAAAAAAGGTTGCCATTAAACAAGTTGTCAGATTTGATCGCCTTTTTCCAGATTTTGTCAATTTCTTTCTGGACTTGTCCTGGAAGAATAGATTTATGCTCAATCTCACGCCATTCTATTTCACCTTCGAACAGGCACACAGAGCAGTTATATTCAGCATCAGAAAGGACCTTTTCAAGTTCTCTTATTGATGAAATTTTCCAGTCAATCGCTGCATCCATTTCCTTTCCTGGCGAATACGCGACCACGTTCAATCCAGCATTTTTTGCTGATATAATGCCATTTAAAGAGTCCTCGACAACAATAAGTTTAAATTCCGGGAACTCGTTTTTTAGCTTTAAATATATATCTGGAGCTGGTTTTGAGCGAACAACCTCCTCTCCAGTTAGAATTCTTACAAAAGCATCACCAATCCCATATCTTGCCAGGAATTTTGTAATTTCATCCTTTGTCGATGAACTGGCGATTGCCATCTTAACATTTGCCGCTTTTAGACTTGCAATGGTTTCAATAGCATCGGGCACTGGTTCAAGGTTCAGATAAGCCTGAGAGACTTTTTGTAAATAACAGTTTATCAACTCCTCCAGCAAGCCGGAGATTCGATATTTTTTTTGTAACAAGGCCACAATTTCTGGTATTTTCGGACCATTTAGCCCGGAGAACTCCTCAAATGTGCCGATTTCACCGAACTGTGCAAGAAACTCTTGATAAACGTTAAAAAGGGCCCCAACCGAGTCGGCAATAACACCATCAAAATCAAAAACCAGGAGAATATTCTTACTATTCATCGCTGACAATTCGCCTTAACGCTTTCAGCAGAATCGGACCAAACAAAGGAGTTATCTCTTTCTTTAATCTTTCCACATTAGCCGCAAGGCTTTGTGTCTGTATGTAATTCACTGGATGCCAGACTTCTTCAATTAACTCACCGCCATGG
>CAZTHA010000579.1:0-2362 GCA_964613435.1 uncultured bacterium | reverse complement strand
TTGATGATATTGCTGACAACGTACTCGGCAGCGGGTTTTGGAAGAATGGTTATGAGTTCTCTTATACCTTTCTTCCTTCCGCTGACCGTATCTCTCCTAAACACCTTGATCACCTTTATCTTGAACCGGCGTTCCTCTGCTTCAGGGAGATGGCACTTTGATATCCTGGCAAAGAGGTTTCTGATCTTATGGAACTTGCACAGTTGGTGTGGTACCCTAGGGAAAACAGCCAATATGCCGGCCTTCAGAGACTGACTGCCATCACTAACAATGAGCCTGGGATCCTTTTTGTAGATTTGCTTGAAGGTTCTTAAGCACTCTTCATAAGACTCTCTGGTAGTATTCGGGTAGACATTTGTATAGAGCGGAAGCTTGGTTACAAAGTCCACGATCGTGATCACATAGTGGGGAACGCTGTTTATCTTGATGTACTTCTCATCAATACTGATCTTACCACTCCATTTGGCGATTGAGTTCAGGATCAGGCTGGGCAGATCTTCAATTTCGTGCCAGAGATTTGATACTGTTGACTTGCTGACGTTGAGCAGCAGGGCAATGGTCTGCAGGTTCAGCCCGCTTCCAACCAGATAGTGGACCAACATACATAGGTTTTTCCGCTTCAGACAGCTTTTCAAACCTGATTCAATCTTGGGCTCAACTCTCTTGATCTTGGCTTGCTCCAGCAACCCATCACAGATAACCGGGACATTATGCTGGTCTGCCAATAAGCGCAGGATGCTTACAGCTCCACTTCCACAGGTCTTTTGGAGCAGCAACTTCTGTGTGAGCCTAAGCAGCTTCAGACTACAGGTTTGTGAAAGATATTTCTGGAAAGTTGTCAGAGACATCTTTATCTCATGCTCTTTCACGAACTTGCGATGCATGTCCGTAACGGGTAGAAGGATATTCCTGGCCAAAAAATCCTCCAGCAGCGGTATGCAAGCTACCAGATCAACTTTCCGGCTGAGAAAAGCCAGGATATCAAAGCCGTGCTGCTCAAATTCTCGCCAGTAGTTATTGACGTTTCTGCGATCCGCATAACTAAATAACTGGGCAATAACCTGAAATGTACAAAGCCGGGATCCGTCTTTCCTCAATAGCAGCCTTAGAAACACCATAACAAACTTAAGATTGGCAACGGTATGCGGCAATCTGAACCTAATTGGAACCTTAATCGTCACTTCAATGTGATCGTTATCTGTGCTGAGACAGATATCCTGCTTTTTAGCGACATTTTTCTTCATTTTGGCACCTCAAATATGGCTTATTTTGGGTGCCATTATGGTGGACAAGTGATACTTGTAAAGACATAAATTGCATTATTTTACGATCACATTATGTCTCGTTTTCGGCTTCCTGAAATGCCCCCAAACAGCGTGTATTTGTCTTTGATACAAAAAAGCTGTCTTTGGGGTGATCGTGCCTCAGAATGCTTGTTGTCAATTCTGGATTTGATGTTTAGAAACACTGTTTCGCCCACTTTTCTTACACTGCTTTGTCGCAACTAACTGAAACTAATGACTGTCTTGGTGGACAGTCTCAAGCTTGGGGATTTTCAAGTTTTCGAGTTTTTAAGGTTTTGAAGTGGGCGTGAGAGTGAAGATTGTGTGTTTGTGTTATCCTCACGCGGATTACGCGGATCGCGCGGATTTTGAATGATAGAACGCAGATTGGACGGATTCAACTGATTTGGACGAATTCATGGATTTACAATTTACGATGTACAATTTGCAGTTGAGGTGTGCCGCGCACAGAAGTAAATGACTAATCTTTCATAGTTGTCTAAGACTCTGGGGGACAGTATAATTGGCAAAATATCTTGCTTTCTTGGACATATGATCTATCATGTGTAGAGAAAGTACCGTTTCTTTGGACAGATCAGTTTGCCTGTCCTAAAACTTCGATCGGCGCTGAGGATGCCTTATGCAAAAAGTCATTGATAAACTGCCTCCGGATATCGATCTGGAGACCAAGCAGATCCTTCGCAAGGCTGCTTCGGCCCATCGCTTTCTGGCCGAACTTAAAGGGATAACAGCCACTATTCCCAATCAGCTTATACTAATCAATACACTCTCTTTGCAGGAAGCAAAAGATAGTTCGGCAATCGAAAACATCATCACCACCCACGACGATCTTTATCGTGAAGACTTGTTTCCGGACTACGGCTTGAGCGTTGCAGCTAAAGAAGTAAGCCATTACGCCTCAGCCCTCAAGGTAGGCTACGCCCTAGTGGATAAAACCGGAATGCTCACTACAAACCACATTATCGATATCCAGGCGGAGATGGTAAAGCATAGGTCAGGATTGCGTAAACTGCCAGGCACGGAGCTGAAAAATGAACAGACCGGTGAAACGGTATATG
>CAZTHA010000578.1:0-2364 GCA_964613435.1 uncultured bacterium | reverse complement strand
TGAACAACTCTTTATCATCGAAGCTGACGAAATGCTGGTTCAGGTCGATCTGCCAGTCGTGGGTGGCGTTGCCTTCTTTGGCCGGCATGGACATACCTTTATCGGTGCGATTGACTTTGACGATGTTCATCGGCGGTGAACCGATGAAAGTGGCGACAAAGACGTTAGCGGGCTTTTCGTAGATGACCGCGGGAATGTCGTATTGCTGAATGATACCTTCGTGCAGCAGCACGATACGGTCGGCCATGGTCATAGCTTCAACCTGATCGTGGGTTACGTATACGAAAGTAGTTTTCAGGCGCTGATGCAGCTTTTTGATTTCGGCGCGCATCTGCACTCTCAGCTTGGCATCGAGGTTGGACAGCGGTTCATCCATGAGGAAAACCTTGGGTTCACGCACGATGGCGCGACCAAGGGCGACGCGCTGACGCTGACCACCGGAAAGCTGTTTGGGCAGGCGTTCTAGATACTCGGTCAGTCCGAGAATCGCGGCGGCTTCTTCAACGCGCTTGTCGATTTCCGCCTGGGGGAATTTGCGCAGTTTCAGGCCGAAAGAGAGGTTTTCGCGCACGTTCATGTGCGGATAAAGGGCATAGTTTTGGAAAACCATGGCGATATCACGATCTTTCGGCGGCAGGTTGTTGACCACGACATCACCGATGGTAATAGTGCCTTCGGTGATATCTTCGAGACCGGCGATCATGCGCAGACTGGTACTTTTTCCGCAACCGGATGGACCGACGAGCACGACAAATTCCTTGTCGCGGATAAAGAGGTCTATTCCCTTGACGGTTGCCTCTTTGGCGCCTTCGTATTGTTTGACTATTTTCGAAAAGTTAATTGAAGCCATTGTAAGCCCTCGCTTTATAAGATATCGCCAAGTGGCACGGGATCATTCTGGGGTGTCGGCTGAAAAACCGGCACTATCCCGGATTCCAGGATTTTTTCAAAAAATTTACGGTCTTCATGGTCAAGATGCAGTGCTTCGAAAATCTCTTCTTTATTGTCGCGGGAATGCATGCCGCCAACATTGAAGCGGGCCGGGCGAATACCCTTTTCGAGGCAGGCCCAGGCGTCGCGTGGTGAGACCACGAGAATGAATGAAGCGTCAGAAACTTTGTCAGCCGCAATTTCAGCGGTTGAATAAAACTGCAGGTCGATTTCGGGAGGCACTGAAAGGGCCATCATTTCCTGGCGCATGAAGTCTTCGCTGACTTTGTCGTTAACCACGACAAGACGGTCGGGCTTTATTTCAGGCAGCCAGCCGACAATAACCTGACCATGCACCAGTCGATCGTCGATTCGTAAAAAGGCGGTTTCTCTGGTCATTTCTTCTTCGCGGCCCTTTTTTCAAAAAATTCTTTAAGGTTGATCATGCTTCTGATGCCGCTGTCGAGCACCTTGGTCGCCAGGCTTTTCAGGTCGGTTCCGTCACGGTAACCGATAGCTTCGAGCACCATCGGCAAATTGACGCCGGTGACCACTTCGACCTTTTCCATTTTCATCAGTTCGACGCAGACGTTGGTCGCACTGCCGCCCATGATATCGGTAAGAATCAGACAACCGTCGTCGCGGTAATTCTCGATGGCATGCATCGCTTTCTGGCGAAGCTCTTCGAGGGATTCTCGGGCGGTAAAGGAAACGGCATGCACTTCCGCCGCGGCGCCCATGATCAGTTCGGCGGTTTCCAAAAGTTGCTCTGACAAAGTTCCGTGAGTGATGATGACAATGCCGATCATTTTCAGTTCTCCAGGCAGTGGTAGAGTATTCGCGATGAGGAAATTTCGTAATCGACTTCGAGACCGGGAATGCCCAGCGATCCGAAAATCGCCATGGCCAGATCGTTTTTGCGCACTGCCAGACCGATCTTGAGTCCGCCGCCCGCCACATCGACGAGTGGGCTATCGAAGGTGCGCAGAATTTCTTCGACAATGCGGGTTATCGCATGCCGGTTCTTGAGATTTATCGGAATCAGCCCGCTGTTCTCTGCGGCACCAAAAGTGTTGCGCAGCAGCTTGCTTTTGAGGTTGTCGCCACTGCCGCCGGCGCGGGTAATAACCGCGTTGATGCCGTTGCCGGCAAGATATTTCACCAGCGCGTCGTCATGGTCGTTATCGATCATACTGCAGAGAATGACTGCCTTGGACAACGAGATATCGCCGTCCTGATTGAGCAGGTTCTCAAAAGAGATTTGCGTCATGTACACCCGATTCTTTCAGTTATTACGGTTTCAGCCAGTATTATAGGTTTGCTCGCAAGCAATGTCAAGAAAATCAACCCGAAGAAAAAAAGTTGTTGAAGGCAGCGGTCGGCAGGAATTTCAGCTTCATGCATCTACGCTTGCTCGCTTTTCTTGGCAAAAAC
>CAZTHA010000577.1:0-2364 GCA_964613435.1 uncultured bacterium | reverse complement strand
AAGTTTGCGCTAAACTCACTGTCGATGCTGATGTCGTTTTTGCTGGCGAAGTCGATCGCCTTTAGTGCGGTTTCTATTGATAATGCGAGTTTTGCCAGACGTGACTTTTCAGCATGGAAAGCAAAGACCCCCGATGCAGTTATCAGGAATAGCAGCAACAGGCCCAGAAGCCTAATTTGTGCTGATTTCAGATTGCCTCTCATGCGCTTTTTACCTGCTTGTTTTAATGTTCAGGAAAAATATAACACATTTGCAGCTTTGAAAAAAACAGCCGGAAAATGGCTTTAGAAAGCCGCTGGCTCTGATACCGCCCGGCGGCGTCGAGTGAGAGGCAGGAAGAACCGCCGGACTGGCTGGGTGCTGTGCGTGAGTTGGTTGAGCCAACGAAGCGAAAGAAAAGTTTGTCTTTTATTGTCATCAGAGCCACAATCTGCTGGAAAAACTTAGAGCGGTGATTTTAGCTTTAAAATCACCGCTCTAAGAGAAAAAACCGACTGTTTTTAGGGCTATTTTTCTTTGTTATTCAGCATTTTTTTATGGGTCTGCCACAATTTCTTGTCGCAGCTACGTTTACGACAACTCTACCTTCTTGAATGAATAGCCAGTAAATTTATTCGTCTCGAAAATTTCTTTGAATTTTTCTGAAACAAAAAACCTGGATTCATAATCCCTTAGTCGAAAGACATCCAAGCCAACAAGCCTTTCCTTTTTTAGAACAAATTTTGTTACTCCAGCTAATTTACCTCTTACATTTGGGTTTGGAAAATCCGCGCTAAACCTATTGAATTCAGAATTGTCATAATCAAAAGCTTCAATAAAGAAAAGAAAATTGATAAGGGAAAACCCATCTAATTTTTGCCCCTTAGAGTCAAGGATAGAAATGGGCAGATACTGGATGCCAGCAATATTTGCCTGCATGATTCTCGCCACCAATCTTGATGAATAAATCGGTAACATTAAATGATTCTGAAGGGCGTCATCCGGACAACCATCATTCTTTTTCTTCTTTGCCTGAAAAAAAATGTTGGAATTCCAGGATTGAATTTCTTTTCCCTGTAAAAATGAGCTTTCAGAAAACCCATTTTCGCAAAAATTATCGCTGTCGCATACCAAAGGATTCTTTACGGTATTATCGCATTCTATAGGTTGATACCAATCCAAACTATAATCCTCCTTTGTATGGCATTCTCGGGTTTTTCAATAGCTGCTCCTTAAGTTCATTCAAAGCCGATTTTAAAGCGGCATTTTGACTCTTCGTAGAGGTCGAACCACTCGTAGCCCTTTTTAAATAATCGAGATCTCGACAGTCTTATTCTCAAGCATGAAGCCAGAAGATGGAGCGCTGGCTCTTAAAGCGGCTGACTCAGCGGACCTTCTTAAGAAGTGTGTTTCTTTTCAGAGTTTATGGAAATTTCCCATTGACTGGCATCTTCGCAGATAATTTGGACTGCTGGCTCAGAAGAATTTACCAAAAAAGCATAAAATTCACCGTTTACAACCTGAGGAAAGTTTTCAAGAAGAGCTTGAAGTTCCTTATTGGTTAATTTAAAGCCACTTGCAGAACAAGAATTACGCTCTATTTCGCTAAATGGCATGGTTAAAGGTGAAATAGTATGAAACTCCAGATTACGAAGTTGCCAGTTTTCTATATTTGATATCTCTAAGCTCTTTAATAAAGAGTTTAGAGATATCAAAGCCCCATTCTCAAGCTCTTTTACGATAAATGATTTCATATTTTACCAATTGTAAGGCGTAGATGGGCCATATTGCGGCGTGCCACCAGTCGGATTAGGAACCGCCTGATGTTGATGAGGATTCACATGACCAGGAACATCTGGCCGACCATGTTCGGTAAAATGAATATCTCTTATCCATTCGCCCTCAGAGCCAAATTCGCGAGCAGCAGGGTATGATCCTTTTCGACCTTGATTGGTACCTAATCTGGTGTGAGGGCGTGTTGTAGCAGGAATTTTTTCGCCACCCATTGGACTAGGCGGTGCATATGGCTGGTAAGGTTTCGGCTTTTGATACCAACAGTCTTTAACTTTTTCAGCACCGGATTTAATGCCTCGAATGGCTTTACTAGCAGCATCCTTGGCCTTGTTGCGAAGAGTCAACAACCAGAAAATTGGGTCTTCAGGAACGATTTTTTCGCCACAAATTCTATCTTGATCCGTTGTTGATGGATGCTGAAACCATTCGTCCCAAGTCCATTTATATTTGCCGGTAGACCAGGGCTCAAAGCCCCAAGGATCGGTGAAATACATCGGGTTATTTGCGGCATACCTGTAGAGATTTATGTCTGCGGCGAATCCTATCGGGTCTTTAGAAACGAATCTACCAAGAGCAGGCGAATAATATCTG
>CAZTHA010000576.1:0-2367 GCA_964613435.1 uncultured bacterium | reverse complement strand
ATCACAGACTACTGAATGATTCAATCTACGCGAAAACACTCTCAAAAAACAGCTTGGAGCCGTTCGACGGTACCACATTATGGGATATATGGAAAAATCAGTTGAAATCACTTAAAATTAACCAGGAGCACTTGCTCGATTGAAAAACAACATAGATCGGAAAATCATGGGAAAAAATTCAGCCTTATTGCAAATATGTCTTCTAAGCCTCTTTCTGGCTCTATTCCTATTCTCGCCAGGCGCCTCTTCTGCCGCGGAAAAAAATTATGTTGAAGATCCGGAAATTACCGCCCAAATTGCTTCAAACCCGGCAATCATTCATGAAAAACTAATCAGCTCGATGCGCAAGATTCTCATCGATCCAGCAACCTTAACAATAGACATTACCGAGTTTGACGCCCCAAACACCGCCAAAGGCCACTTCAAAAAAATCAAGGTCTTCACCACCCGCGGCTCGGTTGACAACCTTATCCTCGATAAGGCTGACATCTGCTTTGAAGATGTTCAGCTCGATACCAGAAAACTCCTGGTTGAAGAAAAAATCGACCCGGTCGAAGTCGCCAACATCAATATGGATGTATTGATCAAGGAAACCGACATGAACAACTTTCTCGAAGCCAAGAGCAAGTCCATAAAAGTAAACGATCCGAGAGTAGACATGAAACCCGGCGTGATCGAGCTTTCAGGATCGGCAAAGTATGGCATGGTTAAGGTCAAATTTTGGGCAACTGGCAGCTTCTCGATCAAAGAATCCAAGGAAATATGGTTTTATGCAAAGCGCATGAAAATAAACCATATGGCTATGCCCAGATCATTTACCGGCATGATTGTCAAAAAAATCAATCCGGTCTTCGATCTGAACAAATTTCCATTCAAGCTCAATCTGCACGAAATCCGCATCGACAATCACAGCATGCGGTTTACCTCTTTTCGAAAAGGTACAAAGCAGTAATTTACTTTTGCACCTTTAAAGGTTACAATATTTCTATCAATATAACAGGAGGCATTATGAGGAAAGTTTGTGTAATTCTTCTCGGACTGATTTTGGCTTTTTGTGGCAGTGCTTATGCTGGAGACATCAATGATGTCAGCTCAGACAAATGGCTTGACCACGTATCACAGATGCAGGTAATGCGTCAGCAGATTCTCAACCTGCTTACTCGCCAGAACCCGACCGCTGAAGATAGAGAAATGCTAAAAGCTCTGCAAAAATCTTTTGAAGAAAAGAAAACAGAGTGGGATCAATATCTCGTCGACGTTGCCGAAGGCAAAATTAAAGATTCTAAGCCCGCCAGCACTTTCTGTAGCGATTGCGGCAAGAGGCTCTGCGACTGTGGCAAAGGCGTTGAATGTAAAAAGTGCGGCAAAAGGGTCTGCAACTGTGCTAAGGCCTGCACTGATAAATCAATTGAAAAAGAATGCTCCTCCAGCAAAAAGAATGCGTATCATCGCTATGAAAAAAGAGCCAGAAAGCATCATAAGCGCGAGTATCACCGCTACCATAAAAAGTGCAAAGATGCGTGCGATTCAAACAAGGAAAGCGTTAAAGATTGCTGCACTCCTGACTACAGCTGCAAAACCTCTTGCACCACTCACAAGCACGACAAGAAAATGATGAAAAAGGCTTATAAAAAATCAGCCTGCGGCTCTTGTCCATCAAAAACCAAATCTGCCTGTGCTTCCATCTGCGACGAAAAAGAAGTAAAGTGCAATGGAGGCGTCGACTGCCCAAGCTGCCCCAACTACAAAACCGTTAAATGCTGCAAAGTTAGTGGAAAGTGTTCTTCCGGACACAAGCATGGCCACCATCATGGCCTGAAAAAGACTGAAAAAGAATCTGCCTGCCCGGTTTGCAAAGAATACAAACTCATGGGTCTGAATTGCAAGTGCTCACGCTGCGCTAAATAAGGCAAATTGCCCAACCGCCCTGAGCAATTGCTTCAGGGCGGTTTTTATAACTTAAATATGAGTCATTTTTACTGCGAAAATATTTCATCAGCACAAGCTCTTCAAATCTGGAAAAGCTCACCGCAGTCAACAGTTTTCACCCATCCAGACGTTATTGCAGATCTTGCCGACAATGTTGAGTGGTGGATTTGTCGAAAAGGTGATGAGCCATTGTGTGCCTGGCCCATTTGTCTTAACGATTCAAATGAAGTTTTTTTGCCAGACTTTACCTACTACGTAGGCCCACTTTGGACAGAAAATGCCTATAAAATGCCGCCTCATCGTTGGCTTTCTACAACGACTAAAGTCTATGAGGGCTTTATTGAAGTTTTTACTTACCACTATAAAGGTTTCATAAGTTCTTTCCACTCAGATCTTACTGATGTCAGGGTTTTTGACTGGTGGAATTATCACGAAATA
>CAZTHA010000575.1:0-2372 GCA_964613435.1 uncultured bacterium | reverse complement strand
GGTTGCGTAGCGGGCAAAAACAAGAATGCCTGCACCGGTAAGACCGCAAATAAGCAAACCCTCAAGGTTTCTTACCCAGATGGCAGTCACCGTAAGCAGTAATACACCCAGACCGGCGGTTATCTCCTTGTCGAATTTGGTTTTTGCGGCAGCGATCAGAATTCCCGCGCCCCAGACCAGGCTACCCAGATAGCCGGCGGAAAGAACGATGAATCTGATTCCGCCCCTGGTGTAGCAAACCCCGCTCTGGTTAGCATTGACCTCGATTTGAACTATCTCTCCCCCGGTGAAAACCGCCGCGAGGCCGTGCGAAAGTTCATGAAAGAATACGGTCAGATATTTGATTGGCAAAACGAAAGTCGTTTCCCAGAAATATAGCGCCACTCCGAATAGTATCAGCGGCAGAACCATGCCCTGCCAGTTTTTGTAATCGACGTTTTCTTCGGTGGTGAAACCTTCAATTTCAGCGTTCATTTTTTTAGCTTTCCTTGGGTTTATAGGCGAAGAATTTATAGAGCAGATACAGGGTCATGGTTGCAGCAAAGCCAAGCTGGGCAAAGTGGTCTGCCTGGTAAAGTTTGAGATAGATGGCGATTGCCACAATTGCAACCTGCAGAGTGAGAAACAGGAACCACAGATAACGACTGCTGCTGATGAAAAGCATTATCAGAGATATGGCTGAGAGAATGCCGATCAGGATCATTATTGCCTGGAAAAAGAAGCCGAGCCCTTTGCGCGGGTTAACCAACATTCCTTCGATATACGGAACTTTTCCATCAGGCTCGATCTGCAGCATGGTAAATGAAGTTGCCCAGCTGGTGGTGGGAATTTTGAAACGAACCGGCAGCAGACCGGCCGATTCAAAAACCCGATCCTGTCTGGGTTCTACTGTCATCTGTTTTCTCTGATACTGTCGCATTTGCATTGCCTGTTGCTTTTTAACCTGAACCTGATTTACCGAAGCAAAATATGATGAATCATTTAAAAACTTCGATTCAAAAGTGGTCAGCATGCGGTCCATTGTGCCCTTTTCCCGCATTAATTCATAGCCTTCAGGCAAATAGAGAATCCAGTTCAATTCACTGACCGAAAGATGGGTCTGCGGAAGTTTGATTGCAATATGGTTGAAGGCTTGCAAAGGCTCATCTGTTCGAACGACATAGACTATTTCAACCGGGAAAGATTTTGATTCTCCTGCTTCGATGGGTGATCTGACGATCGGCAGGTTATAAACGCCGTGAACCTCATCGAATCCGGCGCGAACTGATTCGCCAGCAACCTGGGTGCTCCAGAGTTCGGCGGGCTTACTTGCTATCTCTGGTAAGCGCACTTTCAGAAACTGCTGTGAATTGTTGCGAACTTCATAAATAACCCGCGTCAAAAGGTAGCCGTCTTCATTTAGCAGGGTCATAGCTTCGGCTCGATCGATTACCGCAGTCTGCTGACTGATGTCTTCGGGCCTGCTAATGGTAAGGACAAGGCTGTTTGGGTGGCGCAGATATTTGAATGCGTAAGGGGTTTTTTCAGGATAACCACGTTTCCATTCTTTGAGAAATTCTGCGGCAACGATAGGGCTATAACCCTGTGGGGTCGTGTTGATGGCAATTTCAAGTGTTTGCAGGCAACCGATTCCGAGAATTCCAAATGATTGTTCGGCGTCGATCAGGGCAATTTCGGGAACCGAATAATCTTCGTTCTTAAGATTCTGTATTTCCTGCTCAAATTCAATGACCAGGTCGGTGCTGCCACGGATTTTAGATTTGAAGAAAACCTCAAGTTTTCGTTCTTCACCATTTTCAGACATTTTCCAGTCTTCGATCAACTTGTTCTCAACCTTGAGAATCCTTATTTTTTCAGGGATCAGGAAGGTCAGGCTGGCAATGCCGCTGCCGCCTTTTATCTTGAGATCGAAGCTGGTCGTGCCACTGACAAAGCCTTCTTTGAAGTAAAGCAGGCTGAGTTCGCGCGAAGTTATTCGGGTTTTTTCAAGAATGATCACGGGCTTTTCCTGGGCGACTTCTTCATCGACAGGCTTTATTTCTTCGGCTTTCGGAGCGGCAGGAACGTTGCGGTAGAGTTCGAAACTGAGGCTGCTTGTCGGAGGAAGCAGTGCGCTGAAGATGGTGTGATCTGCAGCTTTTTCAACTGGCTTGAGAACGCCCGGGTCGATCCAGGCTTCGCAGTCTTTTTCGTTTACCCGTATTTCGACCGTCGACAGACAAACCGGAACCATCGGCAAATGAAATTTGCTGGTATGCTTGTATTCGCTCGATGAAAGCGGAATGAAAAAGTCGAGATCGACTTTGAAGGTTCCGGTTGCATCGGTCATGAAGCCATACGATTGGAAGTAATCACCGTTGATGGTGGTCAGT
>CAZTHA010000574.1:0-2379 GCA_964613435.1 uncultured bacterium | reverse complement strand
GGGTATAAGCTGAATAAACTGATCAACATCTTCACCGATGGTATCTTCAATCAGATCTGCCACCGGCCGACTAACAGCTTCAGCTACCCGAAAAGGCAATTTGATGAGCTTTTCAAGTTTACTTTCCATTTTCGCTCTCCTTTGTTTCAACGGCTTGAATGACCTTGCGGCCAATTTTCATTGCCAACCCGCCGATTACCAGACCAGTCGCAATAGTAATCAAAGATCTAAGACTTTCCATATTTCCCTCCGTTCAGGTAATATTATTCTTGGTTTAGCCGGCACAAACAATTGTTTGAAGCCAGTGTATCTTTTGAGGTTTTGCTGCCTCCATTTGTTCTAAGTAAACTAAACCCGGTTCGTTCAAAAAAATTCATTTAATTTGTCGGTTTTATCTGTTCTTTTTCGCCTTTTTCTCTGCCACGCTGCCTTCAAGAGCAACCTCTTTGACCTGATTCGAGCAGAAACTGGCAATCGCTCCGCCAAGACTCGCCCAGGCATCCTGCACTCCGGCGGAATTCTTCGCAAAAAATTTGGTGGCACTGGCTTTTACACCCGAACTCATGGCATCTTCCATTGCATCAAGATCGGCACTGAGAAAAACAAACTGCCAGTCGAGCTCTTTCTTTTTTGCCTCAATCATTTTGGTGATCTCAGCCTTGCCAAACTCGGCACTGGAGTTTTCCTGACCATCTGTCACCACGACCAGAATCACTTTTGCCGGCCGGGTTGCCTCAGGCATTTTGCGCAAACGATCATCAAGATCGATAATCGCCTTACCCATCGCATCATATAGCGGTGTTGACGCCCGAGGAACAAAGGTTTCTCTGGTCAGCGGCTTAACTTCATCAATGTTTTTAAAGTCATGAATCACTTCGTAAGGGTTCTGCGAATCGAACTGAGCCAAAGTCATAGTGGTGAAACCTTCGAACTCTTTCTGCTGTTGCAAAAAGCTGTTGAAACCCCCGATAGTGTCATCGCGAATCATTTCCATGGATCCGGTGCGGTCGAGCAAGACAGAAATGTGAGTGTAATCCGTTCTCATAAAAGGCCTCCTGTTTTTGCGACATTTGTCGCGACATTTTTACCATCTACACTTTTATTATCTTTATTTAATAATTTTTGTCAAGCCCCCATGCTTAAGCCAAAAACAAGAAGTCAAACCGCGGCAAAGGGCGCGCCAGCACAACAAGACAAGTGTCGCAAAACCAGTCATGCTTTTCAAAAAAAATTACATTTGACCAATGAAAGCATTTTGTATATTATTAAAGCAGCGAAATGACAAATGTCACCGCAAAGGAACGAACATGGCTAAAGGCGAAAAATACAGCAATGCCCGCCGCGATCTCGGGCTGACCCAGGAAGAATTTGCCCGCATTTTTGACGTTTCCCCCCGAACCGTCATCCGCTGGGAAAATGGCCATTCCCTGCCGCAAGGTGCGGCCGCAAAAAAAATGGCAAAACTGCTGCAGATTCTTTCTGACCCTCATGGCAGAAGAGAAATCAACGACCTGCCGAATGAGCCTGATCGTTGCGAAAACATCAAGGCAATACTGAGCCCGCCTGTCGGCGCGTTATTTTCTTCAAACATCCTCGAGCTGGCGTCCTTGACCGGTGCAGCAAAATCAGTTAGAGAGACTGAAAAAGCTTCAACATATTCTCCGATTCTGCCAAAAATCGCCGGAATTGTGGCGGGAGCAACCACAGTCTACGGAGCTTACAAAATGCTCGCCCATGCCTTCCATGACGATGCAACACTCTATGACACCTCGGGAAAAGAAGCCAAAACCCGCTATCAATGCCCGCTCTGTAAAACCACCGATACCTCACAACTTCTGCACTGCACCGGCATGATCGCCGAAAAACAGCCCTGCACCTTCATAGTCTGCCGCCGCTGCGTCTACTCAAGCCGCAAAGCTCATGCAAAAACGTCACCAACCTGCGACTGTCTCGACATCCCCGCCTTCGAACCCGTAGAAATCCAAAAGCCCTGACCCCCCCCACACTTGCAAGCCCTCAAGGAAAGACGCGATTCATCTCGTCTCCAGCCCAAGACCTGACCCATCGCATCTCCGTCGTAAAGACGCGATTCATCGCGTCTCTGACATCAGTAAGAAAGTCTCGCAAAAAAATTGAACAAGCTGATTATTGGGGACTTAGATCAGTAAAAGGAGGATCTTATGATTATCTTGGTTGACTGGCCCTGGTGGATAAGCCCTAAACCCGGTGACCTCGAAAGCGAATGCTGTGTTTGCGGGCAAAAGCTTACTGATGAAGAAGTGAAAGAAAACAATCGCCGCGGCAAGGGAAAAGGCAACAAAAAAACAAGGCTGTTCGAATACTTTGCCCGGCCGCCACTTTGGCACATTCTGGGAAAGA
>CAZTHA010000573.1:0-2385 GCA_964613435.1 uncultured bacterium | reverse complement strand
AGCGTCGAAGTCGCCAGACCGGTGAAGATGACTATCCATAGCAGGAGTTCGACCTGCCAGCGACTGCGCACGACGTTGACGATCAGCGGAAACAACAGCAGAATCTGGAATACCCCGCGCAGATCGCGAATCGCTGAGGGCGCGTTGTAGTTCCAGACGACCGACAGCGCACAGAAGCCGAAAAACATTGCCAGCGGGAAATCGAGGCTGGTTCGGGCAAACTTGATTTTTCCGGCAACGAAAACGCGGGTACAATAGATACCCGCGAGAATGACAATGGCTATTTTCGAGAAGAATTCTTTGGGCGTCAGAAAGTTTTCGGTGGTCTGACGGCTGTAAAGGAACGGAGTTACCAGCGTGACGATGAGAATACCGATATAGACGAGCCATTCGGTATTACTCAGGTTCGCGCGGGCTTCGTTATCGCTTTTACGAAAAAGGCGATAAAGAAAATCTTCATGTTCGCTGAACAGCGAACTGCTTTTTACCGGTGCCTCCGTATCGCTGGAAGGTGGTCGCACCACCGTTTTTCTTCTCTTTTTTGCCATCTTTGCCCTATTCAGCCTTGATAATTACTTCTATACCGGGGTATTCGCCGTGGTGCCGTTGGCTTTTCGACCGGAGAAGTCTTCGATGACTGCGTTGGTCTGTGAAATTCCGACGGTTGAAGAACCTGGGAAAAACGAATCATCATCGGCAGCGGCGGTGAATTCGATGAGGAATTCCGATCCTGATGCGGTAAAGCTGGCAATCGGGTTGAAAGCCGTCCGGTCAACTTCTTCGGAAAACCAGAGATCACCGGCATTTGATGCCAACTGATAGTTCAGCCCAAGCGCGAAATTATCTTTCAGGATGCGCGAGAATTCAAGGCGCAGAAAGTCGTTCTGGCTGATGTGACGATCTTTATCGGCGTCGACCCAGACGGCTTTTTGCAGGGCCAGCGGCGGTTTGTAAAAGGTAACGATATCGTCGGTTTCTTTGGTGTAATCCGGGCCGTAAGAGTAGACTTTACCGGAAACATAATCGAGCTGGTAATCTCGTCCCCAGGGGTCGCGGGGCAGATCCTGCAGGTAGCGGCCGAGGAGAACGCGCATATCATTACGATCGAATGGACGGTCTTCCATGGTGTCGTATTTAATCAGCGCTTCTTTGAGAATATCGAGTTCGTGCTTGGCCTTGGTCAGTTTCGTTTCCTTGACGTAATCCTGATAGTAGGGCATGGCTACCCCGACCAGCACGGCGATAATCGCGACAACGATCAACAGTTCAATCAATGAGAATGCACGTTTATTCATGGTAGAAAATGATATCACAGCCTATCAACCCCCACAAGCTAAAATAATGAACAGGTTATCGCCGCAAATGCGTCGGTTATTTCGAGTGTTTTGCCCTGTTATCGGTACGCAAAACTTTCACCGGCTTATCCGGGCGACAGACCAAACAGATTATCGAACCCTCTCTGTTTTTTTTGAACCTTAAGTGCGAAGGTTTTTATTTAAAATTACCCCCCAAGGGCCTCAAGATAAAGTTTTTTTAAAAAACCCATTTTTTCGAGTGCGCCAATGAGCTCCTTTTTTCTCCGTCATTCCTGCGTTGGTAGGAATCCAGTATCATTCGCTTTCTACGTCATTCCTGCGTAGGCAGGAATCCAGCATCATTCCCTTTCTCCGTCATTCCTGCGCAGGCAGGAATCCAGTAACGGGCGGCATCTCGGGCATGTCAGTTCGTTTTGCCCTGTTATCCGGCCGCAATCAAAAAACCGCCCGGTTCGGGCGGTCTTCATTCTTTGCGTGTGTTTTTTGCACAAGTGAAAAATCCAACAGATTTTCACCCTACCTGCGGCGTACCTGCCACAAAAAAAGCATTGGCATTAAAACGCCTTAATAACAGTAGCTTGACCTGCTTTACACTGATTTCCATCGCCATCGACAATTGTGTTTGGATCTCGAGCCTCAATTGTGGCCAAACCGGCTCTAAATGGAACAGCTACGCCAAAATCAATGGTCATTTTAACGGTCATATCATTATCGAGATATTCTACTGCACCAGTATAATTGTTTGCCGGCTGACCTTCCGAATAGATGAAGTCATCCGGAGCGCCGACATTTAATTGTGGGCCATCGCCACCCAATGTTCTCAATGGCCGGGTAAACTTTACAATGATTTTATCGCCCGTATCTACCTGAACCGATTTGTTGGTGTCTTCCCAATAAGCTTTTGAAATAGCCAGCGGCGGACGAAAGTCCATGGAGATTTCATCGCCGGTAGCATCGGTACGATCGGAGCCCACTGAATAACATTTTGATGAAGCTGGAGCAATAATGTAAGGGCTACCCCAGGGATCAGCCATACCTTTGTTCAGATAAGGTCCGACAAGCCTTGAAA
>CAZTHA010000572.1:0-2386 GCA_964613435.1 uncultured bacterium | reverse complement strand
AATCGAAAGAATTACACCCTCATGAGCCGTATTGATATTGATTTCGCCATTGCCATAGACGGTAAGCAGGTCTTCGAGCCCGGGGCGTGAACCGGACGCAACCAGCAGATCTGGTGTGATTCCGGGAATTTCAAGCAGTTCACGTATATCCTGCATCGGGCCATTGCGTGGCTCGCGCAGCCCGTTCAGCATGTATGTTGAAAATTCAGCGCCAAATTCGCGCGGGGAATCATCCTCGTCGACGTAATCGAGTATGCAGTGCGCCAGCCGCGCCGATGCCACCTGCTTTTCAGCATCTCCGATCAAAGAGCTGCTGGCGATGATTCCGAGTTCGTAGTATTCAAGGGTCCGAGTCAGGATGTCTTCCTGAACCAGGTTAACATTGAGTTTGGACGACTCATCAACGACCGAAACGGTACAGCTGCAAACGCCAAACATCAAAGGCGATTCGGTGGTTGCGTCAGTTCTGGTTTTCCAGGCTTCGGTATAGCCATCGCCGAGTGAGCGGTCGACAAAAAGCAGGCTGACGGCAAAATCGATGCCGCCGCGGGCCGCCCACTGCGCCTGCAGTATTGCTTCCTGGCGACTATCAATTCTCGCCTGCAGACCGGCGTTGTCGAGAAAACGCAAATATAGCGCAATCAGCAGTGCTGACATCAGCAGCACCGACACGAGCGCCATTCCTTTGCGGTTATTTGCTGGAAAAAGTTTCATTGGGCAAAATAAAAGCCGTTTCAAAAAATTGTTTATCCCTGGTCTCAGAAGGAAAGATAAAACGCACGCAAATGCTGGTTGAATCTGGCACCAATTCAGAGATGCCAGTCATTTTTATCCAGTCAACGCCATTGAAATAATAAACCTCGAATCCCTCGAGAGTATCGAGAAAAGCCGTTTCAACCCGGGCGGCCAGATCGCGTTTGCCGTCAATAAGTGTCGACACGGTGCGTTTCAGGCATTTCAGGGCAGGGTCATAACGCCATTCAATGCGTTTCACGCCGCCGGGAATGCTGTCGCGGGCTAGCAGCTCATTGCGAGTCGTCGTGTAAGCAACAAAGTTTTCGCCGCTGATAAAGTTGAAATCAACTTTTTTCTGATCGATGATCATTTCGCCAAGCTCTTTGCGCATGAGATCCATGCAGAAAGACATTTCGCGATCACGCACCGAACTGTCTTCGGCCAGTCGCGAGATGCGTGACATGCCATGCAGCATCGAGCCGAGCAAAGTGAAGAGAACCGCGAGCAGAGCCATTGATATCAAGAGCTCGACAAGGGTGTAACCACGTCCTCGGTCGCCTCTATATTCGCACAGACTGTGCTTCGCGCAGAGGCCGGCAACCACAGGATTATCAACACAGGCGTGGTCGGCAAAGCCTGGCCTGGTGCGGAGGCTACCCACCACAAACATTCTTTCAAGGGTCTTAATCATGGGGAAACCTCAGGGTTATCGGAAGCGTCAGAAGCCACTTTGGCGGGTGGTTGCAGATAGTCGGCAACGTAGGTTATCAGAGTCAGGCTTTCTTCCTGCCAGGCTTCGGGCCAGCTGACGGTTAGGCGGTATTCGAAAAGGCCGGCCGGAAAATTTCCTTCCGGCGCCTTGATTTCTTCAGAATATTTAAAATCGGGAAATTCGCGGCCAAAAACTCCCGAGCGCCGAGTCTTTTCAATACGCGCAGCTTTGGTTTCGGCCAGTTTTTTCCAGGCGAGATTGCGGGCGATGGTGGCATTTTTGGCACGGACCAGGCGGCGGGTCAGGTAATTTGTGCCGCTCGACAAGGCTGCAGTAACCAACACGAGGATGGTCAAAGAGATCAGAATTTCGACGAGGGTAACGCCTCTGTCAAATTTTTGCGGTGAGCAAGCTCGTAGGCCCGCCCCTACAATTGAGGGTTGCGTGCCGAAACATGGGTCGGCCTTTACGGTTTTGTTGTTTAAAAGCTGGCGATTCATCTCGCGGCTACCGTTTTTCTGACGAAATGGGCGTCGTAAGCGCGGATAGTGACGAAAACCGATTCGTTGGTAAGTTGGTCAAAGAATCGCAATTGCGGTGACTCGCAATAGCCTTCAGGAAGGATCTGCCAACCTTTTTCGGGCCAGTCGAGCTGGATGTCTGCGGGAATAGGAACAGGGCGCAACCACATATCAGTCGACGGCACCCAGCGCGAATTTTCAAAATAGTCGACTACCAGCTGACGGTTTTCATTCATGGTGATCTGGTAATTTTTGCCGGAAAAAACTGCTTTTTCAAAAGCCTCGCGACAAAGAACCGAGGTCTGATGAATCAGAGCTTCGAGGCGGTTTTTCTGCATCATCACGGCTGCAGAGGGCAAAACGACGCCGGCCATCATCGACAAAATCGCCAGCACTACCAGCAGTTCAATCAGAGTAA
>CAZTHA010000571.1:0-2390 GCA_964613435.1 uncultured bacterium | reverse complement strand
AAGGATTCTGGAAAATCAACATCGGCAGGCTTCAGGTTCATGGCCGCAAACCAAAGTTTATTTTCGGCCCCAGGGTAATAAATTTTTCTTTCGTAACCGCTTTTGTTAAGAAAATTGGCTACCCAGCGATCCAGATTTATTACTTCAATTCTCCTCAAAACCTCTCTGGAACAGATTTTACCAAGACTTGCCTGAATATCAGCGGCAAGATTTCTAGTAAAAGTCGTGAAAAGAATTCGATCGCCATCCTGATTAAATACCTTGTCTGCAAGCCATTTTGCCCGGTGCATCGCAGCAACTGTTTTACCCGTTCCTGCCCCACCCAGAACTCTGACTGGCCCGTTCCAGTCACGCTCAACAAGTTTTCGCTGGGTCGGGTGCAGAAAAATACGCCATTGCTCAAGAGGAGCCTGCATTATTGCCGTGAGTTCAAGATCATCTTCAACGACATAGAAACGCCGCTGTGTATCAGGGTTATCAAGGGCAACCGCGAAGTCTGAAGTATCAACCTCAATATTTTCCAGATTTCTATCGAGGTCACGCAAAACTTCATCATAAGTCATGCCTTCAGACAGGTAATATAAGGCTTCATAGGCCTCCTGAGGCAAACGACCGGCAAGCTGGTCGAACTCTTCACTCGAAGATACCGATCTTACCAATGGTAAAAGATCTAGAGGAACTCCCAGACGCACCAGTTCACGATCTTTAAACTTTTCAAAAATTGGTCTGTGCGGTTCAGAAAAATCCTGGTGCTGTTGTGGCAGCGATTCTGTATCAACATCAAAAATCTGAATCGAGCCTGTTTCCGGGTGTATCAGACATTGCTTTTTTTCGGCCCAGCGATAAGCTTCATCGTGATGGTCAACCCATAAAAGAACATAAACATTACCTTTATCCGGCTTAAGAATAATCCCCCGATAGGCATCGTCGATTCTCACCGAACGAAGATTCTTATCCTGGGCGGCATTTATTTTTTCGTAATTTATTCCTGATGCTGCCGGGTTGTTTCTAAACTTGGCAACAAACCCCATTACCTTGGCCTGCTGGTTTCTAGGAATCCTTGCAAAAGCAAGAAGAAAATCCGCTGAAATAGCAACCCGAACCTTTGTATGAATATTGTTCATTGCCATTTACTCCTTTGCCTTCAGAAAAATTTCAACCTTATTAAATTCTTCACCGATCTCGTCAAGAGAAATTACCTGCCAGCCTTCCTCTATAAAATATTTAAACCAGTCGTGCCTGTTCTGGGATGGTATGGCAAATTTTTGCTCGGGCCAGGCTAATGCCGCCATTTCATTGCAGATCAGCCTGCCATCATGGCTTCTTAATTCTGCATCGATAATCGGCATTGGCAATTCACGCCTGGCAATTTCTTCGATAAGATTTACAAACGCAGGTTCAGCAACATCAAGAAGCTCCTGCCACTCGTTTGAAAATGGTCGGCTGTCTGAAACTGCTCTCTGGCCTGTAACCGGCTTTTGGTAAGGGAACAAGCGACCCCTGGCGGTAAAGAAAAATGCATTCGGCAAAAACTGAAGAACGTTCAGCAATTTGAGAAAGCCGTTCCAGTGCTTTCTATACTCATGATCGTCAGCTGCAGCATGTTTGTCGTCAAGACTACAGGCAATAAATATACCTTCAAAATCGGCATTTCTTATACTTCGATCACTTGCACACAGCATTAACTCAATAGATGAATTGCCAAAATCAAATCTTTGCAGGCCGTAACGCCATGTGTCATTTTCGTTTTGATCAAAAGCCTCTTTGAATGCCTCATTAACTTCAGCTGGACAAATTGTTTCAAGATGATTTTTCCAGTGCAGAATGTCGGTTTCGCTTTGAAATTTTTTGTGGTCTAGAAGCACCAAAGCCATTGCAAAAGCATTAAAGCGCCATCTGCGCTCATCGGTTTCAAGCATCCAGTTCAAAAGCATGGCAAAACTGTCTTTTTCTGCAGGGTTAGGCAAAGAATCAACTTTATAACTCATCATAAGTTTTCTAAATTTTGTTTGAATTTCTGGTTGACCGTTATCCATTAGATTTTTACAGTAATCACTCAGCCTTGCAGCGCCCAGATAAGATTCGACATCGTTATAAGAGAGCAGCCAGAGATTAAATCGACCGGTTTTGAGAATAGCATCACGTTGGGCAAAATCCTTGTCGGTTCGATTCCAGTGAAAACCGAAACCATCGGTAAAAACCACCAGCGGATGGGCGTTTTTACAACCCTTGACCGGATAAAAAACAAAATCGGCCTTAGACTGCACCTGAGGATTAATGCCATATTGTTCCCCAAGCGGCACCTGAGGCTCAATCTGCCAGGCCCGGTCACCGATTTTAAGATAATAACCAGGCTTGTTATTTATTACATCCATTTTAAGCATTACCGG
>CAZTHA010000570.1:0-2392 GCA_964613435.1 uncultured bacterium | reverse complement strand
CAAATGGAGTTTCTAACTAAATAAAATGTCCTTCATCAACTTACAGACAACGACTAAATTCACCGGCATAATCGGCTCCGAGCATGCCCCGTGTGAAATTTTTTGTTGTTCGGCTCGTCCGCTGAATTTAAAAGGCAAATATAGTCCGAATTGCAGAAGGGCTTTCATTGCTTGCGAGTTTTCTATCAAATAAGAGCCGATCCTTTTTTCTTTCAAAATTGCAATTTGGAAACTATACTTGTCTATTAAGAGTGGAGTCATTCTTTCACAGTATACATTTCCATAATTGCAACTGTATCCCGTTCGGATAAAAAATCATCTTGGATAAAAAAATGCTTTTTTCCAAATCCATTTATTGAGGCTCCAACTACAAATGCGAGTTTGTCATCAATAATCCAAAATCTGTCATGAAATAGATTGTTCTTTGTAACAGTTATTGATAAGTTTGGTAGCTTCTTCTCAAGGCGTTCAAGATTTCTCTCATTGTAAGAACTATTTGAAGTTACTATATGGAGTTCTTTAATTTTGCCGTTTAGTAAAGTAACAATATCAACAACTGTTTCCAGAACAAAGCTATAAGCACCATTTGAAAAAAAGTAGCCGTCGATTATTGTAAGCTTCTTAGCAATTTTGGCATTTTTGATTTTCTCAACGATGAAATCTTTTATTCTTTCTGGATCTTCACTTGCTTTAAACATTCTTGCTACTGAATTTTCAGCCTTCCATTCTAATTATTATGTTGAATCTTTGGTTCAAATAGAAGGCGTCGAAATTTTTTATACATTCCGCTTCATCTTAACTATACTGAGGAATTCTTGTCCAATAGAACATTAGCAGTATAAAAACACTAATATTAACAGCTTTCTTTCTACCAATAAACCTCTCTGCCACCTCCACCGAGACCGGCATTTAAAGCTGGAGCTTGAATGAAAATTTTGTAAATTTCTATTCTTTCAATGAAAAAATCCAATGCTTCGATGGGTCCAGAATTTTTCTCTGAGTCTTCTAACAATCTCCTTTTACCTTTTAAAACCTCTTGCAAAAAGGAAGTCCAATAAGATGAGTGGATACTTGGTAACCTCAAACCTATTAGATATGGCAAAAGAAAATACAAAGCACAAAATATTAAAGCTTCATGCCAAGCAAGGAGATAGGATGCTGAAATGGCAGAAACTAGGAATAATATAGGCAGGGCCAATCGTAATAGCAAAACAAAAGTTGAATGTAGCTTTTGAGAAAAAATCCTTCTTGTTGTCCTTACCCAAATATTAAGCTTCTCGGCTTCCGAGAGAGGGTCTATCGACTCTGGTGATTTACTGGCTTCATAGTTCTTTGCTCTCATTTTTATCCATTCTAGAGCGGAATTGTCTTTCTCAAAATTTTCAAAAATCAGACGAATCGTAATTTCAATTTTTATCAAAAAGCTTTTTAATGTTACTAATCCAAGCCCAACAATTATGAAAATGCTTTTATAATAAGTGCCGATTGAAGCCTTATCTTGACCAAAGATTTGTATTGAAAAAATGTATAGTAGGAAAACAAACAACCAAACAAACAGCAGTTTGAGATAAAGAAAAGTCTGTTTCTGATTTATCCAGATACCAATGGAATTGGAGACTTCGCTATCGTCAAAACGATTTCCTGTCTCGTATCTTTCAAAGCATCCCTTCCAAAAGATTGGGCCTTCAATCAAGAACCCGCAAAAAAAAAGGGTTGGGACCTCGGCATTTTTAAAGGAAAGAAAGAAAATCTCTTTGCTTGCCCAAACCAAAAAAGATAAGACAATCCAACGTGCGAATATATCTCTTGTGGGGGTCCACAAAAAAAATGAAACAAGGAAAAAGAAAATCAATAAAATCGCAGTTCCTCTTTCAAAGCCTAAAAAATAGAATAGAACTGTTGAAATTGCAGAAAATAATAAAAAATTTACTAGATCTTGTGAAACCTTTGAAATTGCCATAAACCCTCAAAGTGTTTAATGCTTTCTTCTAAGTGGGATTGTAAACATAATTAAAGTCGATGTCAAAAAGAATGTTTGAATGTTTTTTTAACCAAATCATATCTAAAAGAATACACAACAAAGATTTGGAAAAAGCATTTTTTTGTGCCATCTTTTCTCAAACTCAATAGACTGAACTTTTTGTGGCGAAATCCCTATGTTAGACTTTGCCTAAAAAAAAGTCCTTTAACTTAGTAGCCAAAGCTATTTTGAACAGCATTAGCAGCCCTCAGAAGAGTAAAGATGGCTCACAGAACGAAAAATCTAAATCAGATGATTAACACAGTTTCTAATTTTCTTTTAGTTGCTTCAACGAAGAAAGAAAAGCTTCGCTTTTATGAGCAATGGCTTCGGCTTTCAAGCTCGGTCGTAGCAAAAAGACAATTCAGCTCA
>CAZTHA010000569.1:0-2396 GCA_964613435.1 uncultured bacterium | reverse complement strand
GGCGTATTGTTGCCCTGGCAATAGGTTTTTCCGGCATTCTCATGATTGCCGCCAGACCTGATACCGCTACCGACACCCCTCTTGGCATTGGTGCAGGAATTGTCGCCATGTTTGGTTTTGGCCTTTACACGGTGTTGTCAAAAAAGATGGTTGAAAAGCATGGTTCGATAAAGGTAACGACCTTAAGTTGCCTTACAGCTTTACTGGTCTACATTCCCATTCTTCTTTTCGGCAACCAGGGGCTTTTGCCCGAATCTTCAGCCTGGCCACGACTCCTGGCTCTTGGAATATTTGGCTCAGGCTTGGGCTACGTTACCTTTTTCAAAGCGCTTGAAGCAATGCCAGCCGGCAAAACCAGCTATCTTTTCTTTTTCAAGCCACCCGTGGCCCTAATTCTTGCATGGCTGATTCTTGGCGAAGAACCCGCTTTCGCGGCAATCATCGGCACTGCTTTAATCATGAGCGGAATACTTATCGAAACTTTTCGCCGAAAATAGTTCGTTGACAAAGATCGCGTTCCTGATACCTTTCTTGTTTCAGGGGTGCTGCAATGCTGAAAAAATCATGGATGATAAGATTGCTGTTAATTTTCGCCATCACATTTCTGGTGGCCGGAAACATCCGCGCACAGATAGCTTCCAGCGCAAATAAGATTCCCCCAATACCTGAAACGGCGCAGTTCGATATCGATCTTGCCGACATCTACGCCGAGCTATTTCCAGAAAAAAACGAAGCGTTTGTTATTTGCACCCTGTGGCTTTCTGCAACCTTCGACCCGGTAATACTAAGACTGGAAGGCAATCTGATGCACATGAACATCACTTCTAAAAGTCAGCCGACGATAAGCTTCGTCTACGAAAAGCCCTACATTTACATTGACAATCTTGAACCAGGAGCTCAGCAGATAACTTTTACCTATAGGGTTCGCCACGATGGACTGACCAGCGCCGGGCTTATTTCCCAAAATGATTTGCGACTTGATGCCGCAAGTTGGTGGTATCCGCGCAACGTAGCCCTGGATGCGCACCAGGCTATCCTTAACGTCGAATCGCCGCAAAACTATGCCGTAAAAGCCAATGCCACCATTTTCAAAAATGTCGACAACAATTTTAAACAATTAAGACAATTTATTTTGACGACTGCCTCGACAGATGGTATAACCCTTGATTAATCAAAGCATTATGAAACACGCCGATCACTCTTTGAATTTTGAACCGAAACAGGGAAATCCGGCCGTCTACCTTAGGCGCAGACGACTGGCATTGAATGCCGTCATCCTCGGAGCCTGCGCCGGTCTAACCGCAGTTGCCTTCAGACTGCTGCTTGAAAAAGCCGAGCACCTGCGCGAAGCCTTTCTTGGCCTGTTCACCAGTCCATATTTCATTTTGCCCTCGATACTCCTGGCGACCTTGATAACCGCTACGGTTTTGATTGTTACCAGGTTCGCTCCTGAATCATCTGGCAGCGGCATCCCCCATCTGAAAGGTGTTTTGCACGAAGGATTCCAATTTCGCGATGTTCGGGTTCTTCTGATCAAATTTTGGGGCGGCATCGTCGCAATAGGTTCGGGTTTGGCGCTTGGACGCGAAGGCCCCACCGTTCAGATGGGCGGGGCCACCGGCTCGATTCTGTCGCGCTGGTTCGGCAGCAACGCAGATGAGCGCGAGCTTTTGATCTGCTCAGGCGCCGGTGCCGGCCTTGCAGCCGCCTTCAACGCGCCTTTGGCCGGCCTGCTTTTCGTTCTCGAAGAATTGCAGCAAAAATACGACAAATTCAGCCTGGTTACCGCCTTTACGGCAACCATAACCGGCACCCTGGTCTGTCGAGGTCTGCTCGGGCAAAGTCCGATTTTCAGTTTCAAGATGCTTGATTACCCGGCATTACATCTAATTTTCTGGTGCCTGGCCTTTGGCGTCGTGCTGGGCTTTTCGGGTCTTTTTTTCAACCTTTTTCTGTTAAAATCCATGCGCCGCTTCGGCAGCCACAAGCTTTTTCTCGCGATCTCCCTGGGTCTTTCATTCGGCTTCATCGGCATGCACTACCCGCAACTGCTCGGCAGCGGTCACAACATCATTTATGAAATACTTCAGGGCAAGTTCGCTCTACCACTGCTTGGCATGCTGTTTGTCGGGCGCTTTTTCCTTACAGTTCTAAGCTACAACACCGGTACACCCGGTGGCATCTTTGCACCACTGCTTCTCCTGGGCGCCATCATGGGCGCAATCTTCCACAATCTGGTCGAATTCGTTCACCCAGGCGAGTTTCAGCTTGAAACTTTCCTGGTTCTTGGAATGGGCGGAATGTTTACCGCGATCGTGCGCAGCCCACTGACCGGAATCGTGCTAATTCTTGAGATGACCAACGAGTTTTACCTTTTGCTGCCGCTAATGCTCATT
>CAZTHA010000568.1:0-2398 GCA_964613435.1 uncultured bacterium | reverse complement strand
TACCGGCACCGGTTTCGCTGATTATGTTCTATTCGATGACAATGGCTTGCCTTTAGCCGTCATAGAAGCCAAGAAAACCACTAAAGATGCCAAGATCGGCAAATACCAAGCACTCGATTACGCTAACGCACTGGAGAAGAAATTCAACCAGCGACCGCTTATCTTTTATACCAACGGCTATGAAATTTACATCTGGGACGATCATTTTTACCCGGAGAGAAAGATCCAGGGCTTCTACAAGAAAGATGAGCTGCAACTTGCCATTGAACGCAGGAAATCAAAAAAGCCCATTCTCAACCCGACAATTAACCGAAAGACCGTAGAGCGACCGTATCAGCATCTGGCCATACGTGCTGTAACCGAACATTTTGAGAAAAATCACCGGAGAGCGCTACTGGTTATGGCTACGGGCTCTGGCAAGACCAGACTTACCATAGCACTGACTGAAGTTTTACAGAAAGCCAACTGGGCCAAGAGAGTGCTGTTCCTGTGCGACCGAGACTCATTGGTTAAGCAAGCTAAAGGCGCATTCACAAAATTTCTACCGAACTGCCCCGCATCGGATCTGCGAGACTCGAAATCCGATAACCTATCCAGAGTCTGCCTTTCTACATATCACACGATGATGAACCTGATAAACGAATTTAAAGATGGTGAGCGGCTGTTCTCGCCGGGTCACTTTGACTTATTGGTTATTGATGAGGCACACCGCAGTATTTACCAGAAGTTCGGTGCAATCTTCGATTATTTTGACTCATACCTGGTCGGTTTGACCGCAACACCCAGAGATGAAGTCGATAAAAACACTTACCAGATGTTTAACCTGACTAAAGAAGACGGGCCGGTTTACGGTTACGACCTTGGCGAAGCGATAGATCAGGGCTATTTGCTCAACTATTACAAGGCAGCAGTGTCAACGAAGCTGAGCCGTGAAGGGCTTACTTACGCGAACCTAAGCGACGAAGACAAGGAAGAATACGAAAAGCACTTTGCAGACGAAGTTACAGGTGATGTCCCTGAGAAAGTTGGGAAAGAAGCTATTAATAAATGGCTGTTCAATATTCCTACGGTAGACAGCTTCCTGAAAGATTTGATGGAGAACGGCATCAAGGTCGATGGTGGCGATAAACTTGGTAAAACCATAATATTTGCACGTAACAGCGACCATGCGAGATTTATAGTTGAAAGATTCGATGCCAATTACCCGCAGTATAAGGGTCATTTCTGCGCTCAGATCGACTACACTCTGGGTAAAGATGCCGAAGGCATGATCGACAAGTTCAAAAAAGCTGACGGTATGCCCCAGATTGCCGTATCGGTGGATATGCTCGACACCGGTATCGATGTTCCCGAAGTCGTCAACCTGGTTTTCGCTAAGCCGGTTTATTCCAAAGTTAAATTCTGGCAGATGATAGGCCGTGGCACGAGAAAGTGCGAGAACCTGTTCGGACCGGGTGATGATAAGAAGTGCTTCTACGTCTTCGATTACTGCGAAAACTTCGAATTTTTTGAAGCTAACCCCGGTGGGGTAGAAAGCTCTGCAGTGATACCGCTTAGCCAGAGAATCTTCAGGAATAGGCTATTTTTAGCTGATATTCTGAAAGATGAAGACGATGAAGACTCTGTGGTGATCAGGAAAGAACTGCTCGATGACCTGCATGGCTACGTGTCAGGCATGTGCGATGAGAATTTTCTGGTCCGACCTCACCTTGAGCGGGTAACGAAGCTGAAGAGCCGGGAAGCCTGGGAAAAACTTGATGATGAGCTCCGGGCTGAGGTTGCCAAGACCATTTCTGGCTTGCCCAGCCAGATAGACCAGGATGATGAATACGCGAAGCGCTGGGACCATCTGCTGCTGAAGACAGAGTTGGCATGGTTTGAGCATGAGACCTTAAAGAAGCTGAAAAAAGAATCAGCTGAATATCGTTCTCTGGTTAAAAAAATAAAAAAGATCGCAGACAAACTGGAGGACAAGACGACTATTCCTGACGTGAAAAAGCATCTGGCATTTATTCAAGCGATAAAGACAGATGAATTCTGGGAAGGCATGAACCTAAAAGTGCTCGAAGAGATCCGGAAGCGCCTAAGACTGCTGATTAAATACATCGATCCGGGTGAAAAGAAGATCGTGTATTCGAATTTTACCGATAACCTGACTGAAAGTTCCGTATTCGAACCAGGCACTGAAGCTTTTAAGAATGACGAGCTTGCAGCTTACCGGCAAAAAATGAACGCGGTAATCAATGAAAACCTGGACAAAGAAGTGATATGGAAAGTGCGATGTAACCGACCGCTGACTGATGCTGACCTGAAGCAACTTGAGGCGATTCTGAGCCTGAGTTCCGCTGAAGATCGGGAAAAGTTCAAAGAGGCGTATCTGGGTAGTTTCCATGCCAAG
>CAZTHA010000567.1:0-2398 GCA_964613435.1 uncultured bacterium | reverse complement strand
TAATATGAATTGCGAAATTTATTTAAAATGGTTTTTGGGTCTTCGGCAATTTTATAGGTCAACTTTTTGCAGAAATCATTGCATTCATCGAATTCCTTGCGGATTTCGCTGATGATATCGTCGGCATGACTGTCGGTCTTGGCAAATACCAGGGTTTTGGGCACTTCGTATTCGCCGTTCTTGTCTAACCGGTTCGGGAAAATTTCAGTTTTCAACGCTCGCTTGAATTCCTTGATGATGTTGCGTATCTGACTGGGATTAACCACCTTTTTGTCGAGTTCACTGGCTTCGTATTCAGTGTCTTCTGTTTCCTGTTGCCAGCGCTTTTTTCGGGTCAGCTTGTCTCTGCGGTCAATAAACCAGCCGGCTTTGATAGTTTCGCCTTTTTTCGAAATCTTCGTTTCAATCTGATAAACTTCGTATGGCACGTTCACGCCATCGAGTACCGATTCCTCAAAAGTGTATTCGCTGACTACATTCTCATTGAAAAAACCAAAAGTTCTTTTGTCGGGGGTGGCGGTCAAGCCGATAAGAAAGGCATCAAAGTAGTCGAGAACCTGTTTCCAGAGGTTATATATCGAACGGTGACATTCATCGATGATAATGAAATCAAAGTGCTCAATGGGAACGCCAGCAGAATATTCAACCGGCATTGGCTGCTTCTGTTCGAGCTGACGGTTCATCCAGGTCGATTCATTCGGGTTGTCGGTTTCGGCGCTGTCATCAAGCTCTTCGCCCTTCAGTATTGCATACATTCTTTGAATGGTGGAAATACAGACCTGGCTGTCAGAAGCAATGTAACTTGATTTTAACAGCTGCACATTATATAGCTCGGTGAATTTGCGATTGTCATCGGCCGGCTGATAAGCCATGAATTCCTGTTCTGCCTGTTGCCCGAGATTTTTGGTATCGACCAGAAACAAGATTCTTTTTGCGTCTGCATGTTTTAAAAGCCGGTAGATAAAGGTGGCGGCAGTAAAGGTTTTGCCTGCACCGGTAGCCATTTGAATCAGGGCTCTTGGCCGGTTCTTTTTGAAGGAATGTTCGAGATTATTTATCGCTTTAATCTGAGCTTTGCGCAGGCCGGTTTCGTCAAGTTCCGGTATTTGGCTCAGTCGCGTTCTAAGGCTGTTTTGTTTTTTAAGCCACTCAGCAATGGTTTTGGGCTGATGAAAACTGAATACATTTCTGGCACGGGGTTTGGGATCGCGGTAGTCGGTAAAATGGGTGATTATGCCGGTGCTTTCGTAAACGAACGGCAACGGGTCGTTGTTCAGATATTTAAGCTTTGCATTGGCATATTCAGTGGATTGTTCTTCTACAACCGTAATATTCTGCCCGGCTTCTTCGCGTTTCGCTTCAATTATGCCAACCGGTTTTTTATCGACGAACAGCACATAGTCTGCCGGCCCGGCGCTGGTCTGATACTCTCTGACGGCAATTCCCTGTGTTGCTCCAAGATTGACTTTCTTGTTATCCTGGACAGCCCAGCCAGCTTCAGTCAGCATTTTGTCTATTCTGTCGCGTGCGCTTTGCTCAGGGTTTTGATTGAAATAGCTGTTGTCATACATTGTTGTCGCGTCCTCACACAAAGAACTTTTAGAGCATTATACACTTTAGCTTGTGCCATATCACTTAAAAGTTTGCTTTCAGCAAAGATAAAAACCTCACCTGTTTCTTAAAAACGGTGAGGTTTTTGTATGAGAAAGACTGTTAAAGTTCGGTCAGAATGTTTTCGATGCAGAGTTTGAAGTCGTTAAGATTGCGGTAGCTGAGCATTTTTTCATGTTGAAGAAAGCCGACGATGATTCCGGGGTGAATGCCTAGCTCTTGCGCACACTGCTCAACTCTGAGGCCCGAAATTCTTGCCAGGCCTTTGAAATGATGACGAATCTCTTCATGCTTTAACACTTTAGCGGCAAAATCGTTTGCTTCTTTTTCTTCTGTTGGCCTGTCGAGCAGGTCGGCATTATCCATGCTATCGATAAAAACAGGAGATTTGATCTTTTTTGCATGCAGGAGAACATGGCCTATTTCGTGAGCAAGGGTAAACCAGAAATTATCATTTCGTTTGAATCTTCCAGTTAATGCAATAACGGGATTTTTGTTTGGCCAGTAGGCAGCCCCATCTGTGTATGTTTTTTCAAGATTCGGGATAATCAGAAAGATTATGCCGGTTTTTCTCAATTCTTTGATGAAATCCTGAATTCCAGTTTCAAGTGTGGAATAGCGAGCGATTTCATGGGCAAGCTTCTGGAGCTTGGCTTTGGAATATTCTGGAACATTCTTTTGTTTTTCAGCTTCTATTTCTACTTTTCTCAGCCAGGTTTGAGCAAAGGAGGCGTTAAATTTGCTTGAAAAGGCCTCTGATTTTTTAAAACAGGCGTTTACTCTTTCA
>CAZTHA010000566.1:0-2413 GCA_964613435.1 uncultured bacterium | reverse complement strand
AAAAAGAGTATATAGCCATTATTCAAGGGCATATCGTCAATCGCAAAGGACGCATAGAAGTCGCAATCGAACGCGACAAAGTGCATCGCAAAAGAATGAAGGCCACGTCACCCGAAAAAGGACGCATGGCTATAAGCCATTTTGAAGTTCTCGAATACCTCGATGGGGCAACCCTGGTCAAAGTGCGGATTCTAACCGGCCGCACCCACCAGATCAGAGTCCACATGGCCTTTACCGGCCATCCGTTGCTCGGCGACAGTACTTATGGCGGCCGCAAAGCCAAATTCGGTTCTGGACATTACCTGCATGCCTGGCGGCTTTCGCTGACCCACCCCAGCTCCGGCAAAAAAATGGAATGGCGGGCCGAGATTCCAGCCGCCTTCAAAAAAGCTCTTACCGAACTGGGTTCAAAGTTAACCGAGCTGCCTCTTTGACTTTGCCCACCAAATTCCGATAAAAAATAAAACAAATATCAGGAAAAGTGATGAAAAAAGCGAAAAGTAAAAAATGGTTTCGAATGGCTCACTCACAAGGCAGCATCGGCCTTTACGTCATTGTTTTTCTGCTGGTGGGACTGCTCCTGTCGATTTTTTTGTTCTTTCCGCAGTTTTTAAACATGCAATCGGGAATAAACAGCATTACCTGCCGGGAAATCAGGAAAAAGGTAAAAATGGCCGTAGAAGACCACGATGCCAATAACACCAAAACGATCATGATACCCGGACAACCGGTCGATCTCGACTATCTCAAGGAAAAAGGCTACCTTGCCGAAGTTCAGCTTTGCCCGGAGAAGGGTAAATATTTTATCGGTGCCAACGGCCGCATTATTTGCAGCTTTCACGAAAATGACAAGGATTGAAACGGAGGTTTTATGAGCAAGCAACGAAGACGAACCTATCTGATTAAAACAGGCCTCCAGCTGAGATATATGGGCATTATCATCTCTACCATGCTTATGGTTGCCTTTGGTGTCGGCTGGATAATTTACCACACCTCCTGGAGCAAGATTGCCAACACACCTGATCTGACTCTCGATAAGCTTTCGACCATTTTTGATTCGGTCAATGGCATTTTGGTGAAATGGATAGTTGTCTTCATCTTCGTGATTGCCATTTTGTCAATATTTGTCTCACATAAGATAGCGGGGCCGGTTTATCGGCTTGAAGAGACGACGCGCATCATTGCCTCGGGCGATCTGACCTACCAGATTCACCTGCGCCACGGCGATGAACTGCGCGATTTGCAGGAAGCATTCAACAAGATGTCGGATTCATTGCGCAATATGGTCGCGAAAGATCGCGAAATTATTGAAAAGCTTATCGATGCCGGCAATAAGCTAAAATCGACCATCGATCAGAAAAAGCTCAATCCCGACGCGATCGAAGGTGTTGCCAAGGATTTGTATAATATTATCGAAGAGCTCAGGGTCGTCACCAGCGGTTTCAAGATCGAAGAAAAAACCGAAGTCGAAGAAGACGATAATGGCGAATCTGACCAAACTGCCAAAAATGAGCAAGAGGTAAGCTGATGCCCCATAATCTGGTTTTGAAAAGTGGCAACTGGGCCGAGGCCAGTTTTCCGGTATCGTCTTTCAAAGCAGTCAGTCCACTAACCGGCAAACAGCTTGCAGAGAGTTTTCCGGTTTCGAGTTTTCTCGACCTCGATGAAATGCTGCAGTTTCAGGTCGATACCCGCAACCAGATCGAAAACCTTTCTGACGCACAAAGAGCCGATTTGCTGCAAAAAATCGCCGACAAACTCGAAGCTTCGCGACAAGAACTGGTAAGCAGCGCCCATGAAGAAACGGGCCTGAACCAAGAAAGCTACCTTGAAGAAAAAGAACTCGGCGCAACCGTAGCTTATCTGAGACTCGCCGCAAAATTTTGTGATAAAGCCACTTGGGCAGACCACAAGCATGATTCTGCCAAAAACATCGACTCATTTCGACAACCAATGCCTGGCCCAGTGGTTATTTTCGGTCCCTCGGCATCGCCGTTTCTGCACAGTTCTACCGTTGGCGTAAACTTTGCTGCAGCAATCGCCGCCGGCAATTCGGTTATCGCCAAAGGAAATCCGGCTCATCCGGCAACTGGCATGCAACTGGCCCGATTGGTTTTTTCGGTCATTGAAGAGTTAAAACTGCCCGCCTCACTTTTTCAGTATTTTCATCACACAACACCCGATCTGGGCTATCGGCTCGCAGCTCACCCATTGATTGGCGCTCTGGCGTTCAACGGGCGTTTTCGCTCAGGGCTTCTCCTGAAAGAAAATGCTGAGCGCTCGGGAAATCCGGTATACCTGGACCTGAACTCGGTCAATCCAGTTCTTCTGCTTCCACGATTCATCGAGGCCAATCGTGAAAAACTGGCCAAAGAGATTTGCTTACAGATTTTTGAAAACTCTGGACAAAGCC
>CAZTHA010000565.1:0-2415 GCA_964613435.1 uncultured bacterium | reverse complement strand
ACGGCTCGCTTTCTCGACTTTCTTGCAGTTAAGGGCAAAAAAGAGCCGGTTAAGGTTTATGAGTTGGTTTGTGAAAAAGGTAATGAACCCCCAGATTGGGATGAGCTGCACCAGCTTTATGACTCAGCAATTCAGCTTCATCTTGACCGAAAATGGGATGAAGCCATCGCGACCTTTGAAAAAGTCCTCGCCCGTTGGCCAGAAGATGGGCCAAGCCAAACTTACTTGCATCGCTGCCATGAATACATTCAAAATCCTCCTCCCGAAGGCTGGGATGGAAGATATATTCTTACCCATAAATAGGGCATTTATACGCAGGAGTTCCCCATGAAGCCACGCGTCGAAAAATTGAACCGGCTCGACAATTCCGCGAAAAATATAGTGCTTTTTAAATTGGAATTGTGATAAGAAAGTATAATCAGCTACTTTTAAATAATGCACAGGTCATTGATGAAACATAAATTTGATCCCCAACCCCTTATCGCTGAAACCGAACTGATTGAAAACGCTGAATCGCTGAAAAAGTTTTTTGCTCAAATCCGTCAGGCCGACATCGTCGCAGTTGATATTGAATCTGCAGGTTTCTACAAATACTATTCGCGAGTAAACCTCATTCAGATCGCGACAAGGAGCCATCGCGGAATAATCGATCCTCAGAAAGTCGAAGATTTTGACGCCTTCAGGGAATTCTGCAGAAACTCTGATTGCTGGTGGATTTTTCATGGTGGCGATTACGATGTTTCAATGCTCGCGCGCGATCTCGACATTTTTATTCCCCGAATGTTCGATACGCGAAAGGCCGCTGAATTCATCGGTATGAATGAGCTTGGCCTCAGAGCTCTAACTGAAAAATATCTCGGATTTTCTCTCGATAAAAAATTGCAACGCTGTGACTGGTCACGTAGACCTCTTACCCAGGCAATGCGGGAATATGCGATCCTCGACGCGATATGCCTGATTCCAATTTATGATTTTCTTTCAAAGGAACTTGAGGAATTGGGACGCAAGGAATGGGTGCTCGAAGAATGTGAATTCATTGCTATTGAGGCTCGAAAGGCCAAAGAAATAAAATTTGACCCCTTCGCATTCAGAATAAAAGGCTCGGCAAAACTTTCTGCAAGATCATTGGCTGTGTTGAAGGAAGTTTGGGCCTTGCGTGAAGAAATTTCTGAAAGAATCGATCGGGCTCCTTTCATGGTTTTGAGTAATCAGGCTCTTCTGGACATTGCCAAACAAATGCCCAGAAGCATTGCTGGTCTCTCGGTAATAAAAACAATCGGCCGTGAATTTCTCAATCGCCATGCCAATGAGTTGCAAACCGCAATTCGAGCTGGCATTGAAGCTCCTCTGGATGGCCTGGACCGACCAGTTAAGCCCAAAAACCGTCAAATGATGCTCACAGCCTGGGAAGGAGAGTTGGCAAAATCTTTGCGCGAATTGCGCGATGACCTCGCGAACCGACTTGGGCTGGCGGCGTCTTTGCTCGCACCTTCACAGACAATCTATGAATTGGCAAGAATTAGACCCGCCAATCTTGGTGAATTGCGCAACAGCGAAATCTTGCATAACTGGCAGGTTGAGATCCTGGCCGAAGATTTCGTCCCCCTTCTTCAGCAGGACCCTCCCTCCAACATCAGAAAAAGAAAGCGGCGCCGCAAAAAAAGACCCGGAAGCTGAGCGGTTACAAAAAAAATGCACGCCTGTCTTGATGTAAAAGATGGCAAAGCCCCTTCAATTGCGGATTCTGTTGTGGTAAAAGCTCGCGAGTAAAAAACGGTTTTTTTTCCCGGCACCCCTTGCGGGTTGGTGTACGCTTTCGTATAATATTATTCATACTAGCCTTGTTAAGCATAAGTATTTTAGAAGGAGGAAAGAGCTTGAGGCGTTATACTAGTTTGTTTGTTCTTTTTTGTCTGCTGAGTTCCAGCACTGTTTTTGGTGCAGGCATCAGTGTAAGCAATACCCGTGGTTATACCACTACCCTGGAAATTGATTGTCCAAAGGTCAACCTTGGAGAAACCCAGGTTCTTGGCGCAAAAGCCATTACCGTAACCGCTCAGGATGCAAGTCTTTCTTATGAAAAAGACGCTCCCGTTTTGCCGCGTTACACTGCAATGGTCATGGTCGATCCGGCAAAACGCCCCGTTTTCCAGGTTACCAGCCTCCAGTCTGAAGTTATCGAACTCGATGCCCGCGTGGTTCCCTCAAAAGGTAATTTCACTCGTAACATCAGCCCCGACGAAGTTCCTTTCAATTTCGGCGAAGCCTATGCCAAAGATGCATGGTATCCCTCAGATGACAATATGGTCAGCATGGGCGAACCTTTCATCTTCCGCGAAATCCGTGGTGTAAACCTGGTTGTAAATCCTGTTCAGTATAATCCTGTGCAGAACAAACTCAGAATCCATCGCAAAA
>CAZTHA010000564.1:0-2428 GCA_964613435.1 uncultured bacterium | reverse complement strand
CAAAACCGACAAGTTCCTCCAAGAGGGCACTTGCCAATAAAAGTAAAAATATGCACTATTAAAATTTTCGATTAAACCTTTGTCGAAAACCATCTTCGTTCTCCTTCTGTTTTGTTGGATTATTTATATCACAAAAAAATCTATTTGTCAAATGAATTCGAAATGAGTTTCCGGCACATGTCTTTGTCGGGTATAGGGATTGTGATGTGGTAGAATTACCACAGGGAATGATGAAAAAAAGAGGTGATCAAAGTGCAGGTAATCATCTTGGCCGGGGGCAGCGGTGAACGGTTTTGGCCCCTTTCCACATCCAAAACCCCTAAGCAGTTTCTAAAACTGTTTGGGGGAAAATCGTTGATAAGACATACATTCGAGCGTTTGACAGGGGAGATTGCTTTTGAGGATATTTATGTGGTCACTTCTTATCAAACGAGAGAGCAAACCATTCAAGAGATTCCCGAAATACCTGAAGAAAATATCCTCGGTGAACCTTTACGGAAAAATACTGCTGCGGCATGTTTCACCGGCACCCTTTTGGCGAAAGACCATGCGCCCATTCTTGTCCTTCCTGCCGATCACAAGATAAACGAGAAGGAAGTATTTTGGACATACATCCGACAGGCAGAAAAATCAGTGAACAAACAGGAAGGGTTGATTACTTTTGGCATTAATCCCACACGGCCTGAAACCGGTTACGGTTATATTGAAACGGGTGATGAAGTAGATGAATCGGTTTATAACGTTCTCAAATTTCACGAAAAACCAGAGCGGTCTTTAGCAGAAAAATATATTAGAGCGAGCAATTATTATTGGAACAGCGGCATGTTTCTTTGGACAAAGGCGTTTTTTTTAAACCAAATGCTTGCCTATGCACCGGATATATACAATGCCCTAATCGGCATGAACCCTCTGGATTCAGAAAGCCTGAAAACACATTACGAGAAAGTCCCTGCCAACAGTATCGATTATGCCTTAATGGAGCAGTCCGATCAAGTACGGATCATACCCGTTTCTTTAGATTGGTCCGATTTGGGGAGCTGGGAATCCATTAAAGAAATGGAAGGACCTTCGACCAATTCTGAAAATATCTGTTTAATCGACTCGGACAACGTTTATATCCGATCGGAAACGGGGAAAAAGATTGCCGTTATCGGCGGATGTGACGGTTTGATTGTGGTTGAAACACATGAAGGCATTCTGATTTGCCGGGAAACAAGCAGTCAAAAGGTACGAGAGGCGGCAAGAAAATTCAGCGGCCCGAGTGCATTGGAAGATAAGATTAAAAAATAATGGGACAGTTGCATCGAATCAAATGGTTTCATGAACGGCTCCTAAAAGAAGAATATCCTAATTGCAAGGATTTATCCCTGGCCTTTGAAATATCCAGCAGGCAGGCACTCAGGGATGTGGATTATCTCAGGTATTCCTTAGATGCCCCGGTTGAATATAACCGAGCGAAAGGCGGCTATGAATACACCGATTGCTTTTCATTACCCCTGTACTTTCTGCGGGATGATGAAAAAGACCGATTAGAATACCTGGCTTCCCAATATGCTTTATTGCCGGGAAAAAATTCAATGGAGTTATCCAATCTTTTTCAAAAAATTGCCGGCGAGAAAAGAGAAAGAAAAGAACCTTTTCAGATCAAAACATCAGATTTTGAGGAAATCATTACAAAAGCCATTGCTTTCAGTCGACAATTAATCATCAGCTATCAAAAGCCCTCCGGTCAGTCAGAAAAGCGCCTCATCGATCCTTATCGTTTGTTCTACCGCTTTAACAAATCATATTTGTTTGCCTTTTGCCGTGAAAGAGTTGATTTCAGAGTCTTTCTAACTGATCGAATCAAAGAACTGGAAGTCTCCGAACGGATTTATTCTTTCCATGAAGATTTTTTCGAAAACTATCAGTTGATCGCCGCCTCTTTTACACGGCAAAAAAAATACACAGCTCAGATTTTCTTTTCCCAAAAGCCTGATCTTTACAGATTTACTGAACCCCGATGGGATGACTCAAATCAGGTACTCACATTCAGCTTTGTCAAATCATCGAACCTTATCAGAAAATTGATCGATTTGGACCCGGATTACCCCGGTTTCACATTCAGGGTTTTGGCTCCGCAATGGCTGGCTGAAAAAATACCCGTTAAAAGATAACTCTCAACCCATCATTTTACTGCGACATGATATGTCACAGTAACCGGATTATAATGGATTGAATCAAAAAAATGGAGGGGACTAACATGAAAAAAGGGGGAAAAACGATGTTGGGAATGACTTGGATGTCTTATCTGGGATCGGCATACGGCTGTCTCAAACGAGCCGGTATGTGGGATGGGGATATTCACGAACTGTTTGGTTTAACGGGTATGGGTTTTCACTTTATCATGCATGATAACCTTTGTCCGTCCGGTCCGACGGTGTATAAC
>CAZTHA010000563.1:0-2430 GCA_964613435.1 uncultured bacterium | reverse complement strand
TTCCAGGCGGTGAGAACCTTGTCATCTCTTGTCGGGCGAACTCTCTGCCCACGATAATCAAGCAGTTTTCGCCGAAAACTCTCTGCTTTTTGCGTGAATTCTGCCAGATCCAGGCCGCGCTTGTGGCAAAAATCTGCGTCTGGCTCGTCGATATGCAGGTGATTCGCCCCTTCAAAATTGCCCATGAAACTGACACCAAAGTATTGTTGCAAAATGTCGGCATCTGAACCGGCAAGATCGGCAAATTCAGCCGCAGAAAACACATAGAATCGACCTTCCTCACCTTCGCTGTCGGCGTCTTCGGCGCAAAAGAACGCCCCTTCAGCACTGGTCAAATCGCGCTGAAGATAGGTAAAAACCTGGTCGACGATCTCGGCATACAGGCGGTTACGGGTTACCGAATAGAGCTCAACCGCGGCCATGATCAGCAAGGCATTATCGTAAAGCATTTTTTCAAAGTGGGGAATCAGCCACTTTTCGTCGGTGCTGTAACGATAGAAACCAAAGCCGACCTGATCAAAAAGCCCGCCAAGATACATTTTCTGCATGGTATTTTCGACTTTTTGCAACAAGGACTGATCACGATTTCGCCCGGCATAGCGGGTAAGATAAAGCAGCAGATGCCCCATGGGAAACTTGGGTGCAGAGCCGAAGCCGCCGTATCTGGGGTCGTAAGCCCGGGCGATGTTTTGCGCAGCTGAATCCAGCATTTGTGGTATCAGCGATGCGGCATCGGGCACCGGCGTCTGCGAAAATGCCTGCCCGATTTCCTGGGCCTGACGCATGAGATTATTTCTCTGCCGCCGCCATCTATCTGCAAGAATCCCGAGAATATCGAGCAAACCCGGGCGTCCATATCTGGCCTCTCTGGGAAAATAGGTCCCGGCAAAGATCGGTATCTGATCAGGCGTCATGATTACGGTTAACGGCCAGCCGCCGCTGCCGGTCATCGCCTGGCAGACATCCATGTATATTTTATCAATATCGGGCCGTTCTTCACGATCGACCTTTATTGAAATAAAATTTTCATTTAAAATTTCGACAACTTTTTCATCTTCAAACGATTCGTGCGCCATGACATGGCACCAGTGACAGGTAGAATAGCCGATACTCAAAAAAATCAGGCGCTCACTTTCCCGGGCGGCTGCAAATGCCGGTTCACCCCATTCATACCAGGCCACAGGATTATCCTGGTGCTGAAGAAGATAAGGACTGTTTGACTCCGATAACATATTCTTTTTCGTGAAATTATTCATAATATTAATCTGTGCCAAAGAGCCTCGGGGTCAATCTGATTTTTGCCAAGGCTTCGGAACGGTCATTTTACTGGTCTAAATACCGCAAAAGAACAGAAATTTTCATTGGGCTTTTGTATAAAATTTTTTTTAATAATTTAGGATTGAGCCTTTGAATTCAGGATTCTTGAAATTTGACCTGCCGAGAGATTAGGGATACATTTATAGTGTCATTAAGACGGAGGTACACAAATGAAAAACCGTATTATTGCTCTTCTGATGGTAATTTTTATTTCTGGTGCGTCACTGGCACCAAGTTCGGCGACAAATTTCATAAACATTTTTCCCGAAGAAATTGTCGAGGTTATGACTGAGACCTGCCCGGTCATGGGCGGGAAAATCAATCAGTCGGTCAATACCATTGTTGACGGAAAGCTCTACTATTTCTGTTGCGCCGGCTGCATCGGAGCTTTTGCCGCAAACCCGGAAAAATTTGCAGACAAGCTGAAAAATGCGACTCTCACAACCCTCAAGGTAACCAACCCGGAAGGAAAATGCCCGGTAACCGGCGAGGAAGCCGAGCTTAAATTCTTCACCATCGACCGGGTTGCAAAAACCATCACTTTCTACCACAATGAAGAGAGTATAAATAAATAGCTGATTTTCTGAGAAGGAACTCCAACATCGATGTTCAAAAACAAACTGATTTTGTCGTGCGCGTTTTTGCTGCTGCTGCCCGTTGCAAATCGGGGAGAAGAGGCAAAAGCAGGGCTTAAGCAGCTTATTGAAAGCTGCCTTAAGCTCAATCCTGAACTAAAAAGCTCTTATCATCGCTGGCAGGCCGGGCGCAAAGCAATTGTTCACAAAACCGCCCTCGCCGACCCGCAAATTAACTTCAGACACAATCTTGAGCCAGTGCAAACCAGAACCGGAGAGCAAAATCAGGTTCTCACCATAAGCCAGGCCCTGCCCTATCCCGGACGGCAAAAAACGGCCATAAAACTGCACCATCTGCTCGCTGAAAGTGACAGGTTTCATTATGAAATAAAGCTTCGCGACCTGATAAGCGAAATCAAGAAAACCTGGGCCGAAGTTTATTTTCTCTCGGCGGCGATAAGACTCACCCATAAACAGCAACAGGTCATCAAACTAATCGGCGACAACATCAATTCGCTACAAACCGGAGCTTCACTTC
>CAZTHA010000562.1:0-2435 GCA_964613435.1 uncultured bacterium | reverse complement strand
ATAACTGAAAAGCGAAGGATTTGCCGAAAAAATCGCCAGGCTGCCGGCGAAAAAACTTTATCGAATGATCAGCGTATTAAAGTTTGAATCGCCTTTTTTTTGTTGGCCTGAATTGACGCTTTTGGTTTATCGGAGTAAACTTAAATGTACAATTCTCCATTCTACTGGAGGTAGATAATGCGCAATTGTTTTAAAAATCTTTTGTTGGCGGCTTTATTGCTGGCCATCTGTAGCGGAACCCTGCTTGCCGATGAAGGGTTCGTTCCCAAATGGAAAATCGGCGATCGCTGGATTCTCGAAGCCAGCTATCGCGACATGCGCTCGCCCGGAGAAGTCTGGATGCCACCTCTGCAGTGGGTATTCCGGGTTCGCAATATCAAAACCTGGGCCGGGCAGGAATGCTACGTGCTGCATGTTTTCCCAAAAACTCCTGAAATGAAAGTGCAGGCGATTTTGTGGTTGGCAGTTGCCGATCTGCGACCAATGCGCGTAATCGATATCTATCCGACCGGTGAAGGCGTTAAAAGCATGGAAAGAGATATTGACCCCAATAATCCACAACCACTGCTCGCCGAAGACACCCTGATTCCCTATGATCTGCCGGTATTTCCTCTGGTTCGCGCCAATCGCTCGCTCCAGAATGCCGATGGCTTCAACGCTTATCGCAGTGAACCGGTTGCCAAAAAATTTGCCAGTGTTACCAAGGTTGGCAGCCTCTCTTTCAAGAGAACCACCACCCAGAAGAATAAAATGCCTGAAAAACAGTATGCTGATACTTTTGCCTCATATCGCGGCGGCAGTATCAATGAAAGCTTTCAGGTCGAACTGGCTGAGCCCAGATCCAATACCAGCCTGATTCAGCTTTGGCAGGAAGGCTCACCCTGGGCCATCTCCTCTGAAAGCGTCGCCCGAAAAATAAGACTGGTGCCGCCACAGCCGCCAACTGAAACTCAGAACGGAGGCGAAGAATAATGAAAAAGACCCTGTTTATCGTATTAGTGTTCGCTCTGTTCGCTCCATTGGCAGCGATGGCCGAATCGGCCAGCGGTGAAATCAAGCCCGCGCCCTGGTCAGGTGACTGGTGGTCGCGCAAAAAAGGCTTCATGATCAAAGGTTGGCCAGGGCACAGCCCATCGCCATTCGAACGCTATGACGCCTACGTGCAAAGCCGTACCGGCAGAAATCCCGGCGCCCACGCCTGGGAAAGCAATATCAGAAACAACCATTACAACCCCAAAGCCGACAGCTGGGAAGGCCATTGCAATGGTTGGGCTGCCGCATCCATCCTGACACCCGAGCCACGCAAACGCCATGTCCGTAATGGCATCGTTTTCGAAACTGCAGATCAGAAAGCAATTCTGTCTGAACTTTACATGAATACCTATTGTCAGTTCTACGGCAATCGTAACTGGGGCCGCCCCGGTGATGATGAAGACGACATTTATCCCGATGAATTCCATCGTCTGCTCATGCAGTACATTGCTTCCGGCAAGAGCGCAATCATCTGCGACACCTCTTACGACCCCCAGGTCTGGAACTTCCCGGCTTTCAAATTCGAATCATCCTGGTCGACCGGCTGGTTCGACGATGCCAAGTTGAAAGTTAAAACAACCGTTTACTATGTCGATGATGGCGTAAAACCTGAATTCATCGGCACCAAATGGTTCAGCACTACCTATACCTACAACCTTTTCCTCGATGACAACGGCAATATCGTCGAAGGCGAATGGACCGGTTCATCCAGCAAAAACCACCCGGATTTCGTCTGGGTTCCCACCGGCGATGCACCGAATCCCCCCAATTCAAATCAGGAAAATCCCTGCTTCGACCCGAAGTTCGTCAAAGAAATTACCAGTGGTCCCGAAGTTCAGGATTTCCGTGATGGCAGCAATCTGCGCAGCCCCGATGCACTTCTGCGTGAAGCCGGGCTGAATCCCCAGGAAATCTTCCACTGATCGATCGGTTGCCTTTTGGCAAAACCCTTTGTTCAAACAGGATCGCCCGACATTGTGCGGGCGATCTTTTTTTCGGTAATTAGGTGAAAAAACAATTGCTTGAGTGCTGCGCTGTATATCTGTCGCGCTTTATGATAGAATGATCTGAAAATAAAAGAGAATGATTGGGAATATGCCTGAAATCAACAGAAAAGCGATGACCTTCGTCGAAATAATCATTGCCGGATTATTGATGGTCGTGGTTTTTATCATTGGCTGGACAATCTCCAGCAGCTTTACCGGTGTTGCCAAGGTTAGAAATTATGAAAACGCCATCTTTCTGGCTAATCAGGCAATCGAAGCTATTCGCGCCGCCCGTGGCCGAGAGATCGGCGTCGATCGTGATGGGCGCAAAAACACACTGCTGGCCGACTTTCGTTCGGCCGAGAACCAGTTCGATGTGAAAAACGGCGATGGCTTCGTTCCCAAGGTTGAAATTGG
>CAZTHA010000561.1:0-2437 GCA_964613435.1 uncultured bacterium | reverse complement strand
TGCCTTAAAAACGCATCTAAGTTCCGAAATGTTACAAACCTGGGAAACGGGTGTTAAATATCACTTTTACCATGCTTTGGGCTTGTTGCTGGTGGGCGTTTTGGCTTTTTTTATGCCTTCGGTTTACCTGAAATGGTCGGCTATTTTTTTGTTTATTGGTATTGTTTTGTTTTCGGGGAGTTTGTATGTTTTGTCGCTTTCAGGGATTAAAATACTGGGTGCCATTACGCCCATTGGTGGCTTAAGTTTTATCGGCGGCTGGGTTCTGTTGTTTTTGGCAGCCTGGAGAAAATTTCCCGCCTGATAAGTTTGTTAATGTTTCGTAAATGATTTGTTAGCGTTTCTAAAAGCCGAAACCGGATGTCGCAGAAAACATATTTTTCACTACTATTGCGTGAAATTGACCCGATTTTTTATCGTATGAGAGTAATTTTTCTTTTGCTGGTACTTCTTTTTTTTGTTGGTTTTCAGAGCAATGCACAGTATGTAAATACTGATGAACTGGTAATTGTGCCCGGTTTGGAAGCCCCTGTTTCTTTAACTGAATACAATGTGATAAAAACGCAGGAACAGGAACAGTACAAAAGTTACCTGGCGGGTTTTATGGTACCCGGTAACGGGGGAAAGGTGATCAGCGATTACGGTCCACGTTCGGGAAGGATGCATTACGGCACCGATCTGAAAATGGAGCGTGGAGATACAGTTTATGCTGTTAACGACGGAAACATTACCCGATCGGGTTGGGGGAGTGGCTTTGGGAACATTATCATCATTCAGCACGCCAATAACATCGAAACTTATTATGCCCATCTTTCAAAGTTTTTGAGAAAAGAGGGAGAGTGGGTGGCCAAAGGTGAAGCCATTGGTTTGGCAGGGAGTACCGGTCGTGCACGTGGCTCACATTTGCATTTCGAGATACGCCAGGAGGGGAGGGCTTTTGACCCGGAGCTGGTGTTTGATTTTGGAGAACAGCAAATAAGGGACGAAGCCCGGAATTTTGAAACACTTGTGGCTTTGCATCAAACCTTAAAGCCCAGGGGATATTCAAACAATGCAGCAATTCCTGAATTTTACAAGGTGCGTTCGGGTGATTCGCTTTGGGTGATATCGCGAAAATTCAAAACCCCGATCAAAGATATTTGCCGCCTGAATAACATTTCCGAGAATTCGGTATTGCAGATCGGGCAGCCCCTGAAGATGTATTGAGATAACATGAGTGTCTTGTTGTAAGTTTTTTAAAGAGGAAATAAAAAAACCGGCTTCCTCTGAAACCGGTTTTAATTCTAATAAAAACCAAAACTTTGGATGCTTTTACCAACTAGTGCATCCTTAACTATGAATTAAATACCTCTGGCATTCCTGTCCAATTGTTCTGCCTCGGTAAAATCATTTTCACATACATGTCCTTTTAAAGGAACAATTCTTTCGTGGATAGCGTCGATGATCCATTCGGGTTGCGGGAAGAAATAATCTTCCAGTTCGTGTGCCGGAGTGATCCAGTTACGCGAACCCACAACCACTGGCGGAGCGTCGAGGTAATCGAAAGCCAGTTCAGTAATGTTCGATGCCAGGTCGCGCAGGAACGATCCGCGTGCCGATGCATCGCCCGAAATAACGATCCGGCCGGTTTTTTTGATCGATTCGATTACCGGCTCGTAGTTGAAAGGAACCAGCGAACGGGCGTCGATCACTTCTGCTGATACACCGTATTTTTCTTCCAGTGTTTTGGCCGCATCCAAAGCACGGTACAAAGTAGCGCCGATGGTAAGAATGGTTAGGTCGCTTCCTTCTTTCTTAATATCCGGCTCGCCCAGCGGAAGTTCGTAATATTCTGCCGGAACACCTTCTTTGTGGAACTGCTCGCCAATATCATACAAACGTTGACTTTCAAAGAAAATAACCGGGTCAGTCCCCTGCAGGGCTGCGTTCATTAAGCCTTTTGCATCGTAGGGAGTTACCGGGAAAAGTACTTTTAATCCCGGGATGTGAGCCGCTAAAGCAGTCCAGTCCTGAGAGTGTTGCGCTCCGTATTTTGAACCTACAGAAACACGGATCACCACCGGCATTTTCAGCACGTTACCACTCATGGCCTGCCATTTCGGAAGCTGGTTGAAAACTTCGTCGCCGGCGCGGCCCAGGAAGTCGCAATACATGATCTCCGGAATAACGCGGCCTCCGCACATTGCATAGCCAATCGCGGTTCCAACAATCGATGCTTCCGCAATGGGTGAGTTAAACAAACGATGGTAGGGAAGTGCCTCGGTTAATCCGCGGTATACGGCAAATGCACCGCCCCAGTCGCGGTTTTCTTCTCCGTAGGCAATCAGAGTTGGGTCTTTGTAGAAGCGGTCAACAATGGCTTCGAAAATACCATCGCGTAATCCGTAGGTTTTAATTTTTGAATGAGGTTTTCCGTTTTCATCAAACATGAACCGTT
>CAZTHA010000560.1:0-2438 GCA_964613435.1 uncultured bacterium | reverse complement strand
CCTTGAAGAAGAAGGTGTTGGCTATTATGATGCCGATTTTAACGAGTCTTTCGGCCTGGCTACGCCGCACGTAAAAGCTTTCGACGCCCTTAAAATGAGAGACAGAGCCTTTAAAGACGCCTTAGCCGGTGGTGTTACCACCGCCATGGTCGCTCCTGGTTCGGCAAATCCGATCGGCGGCCAGTGCTGTATCATCAAAATGGTTGGAAACATCGCCGAAGACGCAGTCGTTCGCGAAAGCTGCGGCATGAAGTTTGCATTTGGCGAAAATCCAAAAAACTGCTATGGCGAACAGAAGAAATTTCCCTCAACCAGAATGGGAACTGCAGCAGTAATCCGCGAATGGCTCATGAAAGCCCAGGATTATCTCAAACGCAAAAAAACCAAGGAATTCAAAGAAAGAGATATCAAACTTGAAGCCATGTTGCCGCTCATCGAAGGCAAAATTCAGGCTCGAGCCCACGCCCACATGGCAGATGATATCATTACTGCTTATAGAATCGCTCAAGAATTCAACCTCGATATGGTTTTCGAACATTGTACCGAAGGTCATCTGATCGCCAAGGAACTCGGCCGCTGGAAAGCAAAAGCCGTCGTCGGCCCGACCTTTTCCTGCCGCGTCAAGCCTGAGCTGAAAAACAAAAGCTTTGAAACCGTCGGAACTTTGATGGATGAAGGCTGTATCGTTGCAATAACCACCGATCATCCGGTTATTCCCATAGAAGGCCTCAACGTCGCCGCTTCGATGTGCGTTAAACATGGTCTCGACGAAGAAAGAGCCATTAAAGCGATAACTGAAAATCCGGCAATCATCATGGGTCTGGATAAACGACTTGGCAAACTTGAAGTCGGTTATGATGCCGATGTAGTTATCTGGAACGGACATCCGCTCGATTCAAGATCAAAAACCGAAGCCGTTTTTGTCGATGGCAACAAGGTTCTTTGATCTATTCCTCTGATTTCAGAGAGGAGTGCTTTTAAATGTCTATTATCTTTAATAACGTTCGAATTTACATGAGCGGAGCTTTTTTCCCGGGACAAAAAGTCCTGGTCGAAAAGGGCAAGATCGCTTCGGTCGGCTCAAAAATTCTCAAGAACGTTGAAAAAGTTATCGAATGCGACCAGAAATACCTTGTTCCTGGTCTTATCGATGCTCATACCCACCTCGGCCTCTTCGAAAACGGCGTTCCCAAAAACGATATGGCCGAAACCCACCCCGAAGTTACCCCCCATCTGCGGCCACTCGATGGTATCAAGATGCGTGACCAGGGGCTTGAAGACGCCAGAAGAGCTGGAATTTCCACCTGTATGGTCTGCCCGGCTTCCGAATTGCCGATAGCCGGCATTTGTTCAATCCTCAAAACCAACGGTAATTCTGCTGACGTCGGCCTTATCGTTGAACAGGCTGGCGTTTTGATGACCTTCGGCCAACAACCAAAAATCAATGCCAAAGCTGACAAAAAGCAACATTCTACCCGAATGGGAATGACGGCACTGATTCGCGAAACTCTGATGAAGGCCCAGGATTACCTGGCTCTGAAACAGAGTAAAAAGATGACCAAAGACCGTGAGATCGATATGGAAGCCCTGATCCCGTTGATCAAGGGTGACGTGCCGATTCGCGCCTGCGCCCATCGCGCTGAAGATATCATGGCTGCGGTCAGAATCGCCGAAGAATTTGAGCTGAAACTGGTTATCGAATACGGAACCGAAGCTCATCTTGTCGCAGATAAACTCGCAGCCAAAAAGGTTCCGGTCGTTCTTGGACCTTCTTTGATGCCCCGCTTTCGTCACGAAATGAATGAAAAAACATTCGAAAGTGCAAAAATCCTTATGGATGCAGGAGTAGATGTTGCTTTCACCTGTGATTATCCCGGTTTGCCGATCGAAACCCTTAGAGTTGCTGCGGCAATGGCCATCCAACACGGCCTCGATGAAAAGCGCGCGCTGATGGCAATTTCTGAGAATCCCGCCCGCATTCTTGGCGTAGAAGAAAGAATCGGTAAAATCAAAAAAGGCTATGACGGAGATCTCGCTCTGTTTTCCGGTCATCCCCTTGATATTCGCTCTAAACTCGAAGCCCTGGTCATCGACGGCGATCTGTTCGTTTTCGATAAAAATCTGGTCATCGAGCAATAGCTTAAAACAGAAGCACCCTCGCCTGCTTAAGGCTGAGGGTGCTTTTTTTTCTTAAATTATTCTATTTATTTAAAACAAATCTGATTTTTATCTCTTTAACCCTTGCCGGGGCAAATAGATGTCGGCCGGTTGAAAAAACCATTTTACGTATCTTCGGCGGCGCTTTTTTGACAATGAAACTTGCTTCAACAATTGGCGATTGAAGGCTGGGAGCGGTCGGTTCCGCTTCTTGCGCGCGTTGACCACGATATCTGGTGAACACTTCAAGCAGTCTCTGATTGTTGATTGGCGTAAACTTT
>CAZTHA010000559.1:0-2445 GCA_964613435.1 uncultured bacterium | reverse complement strand
AGCATGTTCATGCCGGTTTCAACGGTGTTGAGGTTGACGCTGGGCTGGCGATTTACCTGGGCGACATCGCGCATTCTCTTGAATAGCCTGATAGCGACACGGGGTGTCCCTCTGGCCCGGCGGGCGATTTCTTCGGCAGCGGCATCATCGACCGGATACTGCAGTCGGGCGGCTACGCTTTTGATCAGCATTGTCAGCTCTGCGACCCGATAATAATCAATTCGCGAAACCACTCCAAATCTGGTGCGCAGCGGGGCTGTCACGTCTCCTTCGCGGGTGGTGGCGCCGATAAGGGTGAATGGTTGCACTTTCATGCGAATGCTGCGGGCGGTGGGGCCTTTTCCGATCAGCACGTCGAAATGATAGTCTTCCATGGCCGGGTAAAGAACTTCCTCGACATTCTTGCTGAGGCGGTGAATCTCATCGATGAAAAGAACGTCGCCGCGCTTGAGCCCGGTCAATAGAGCGGCCACATCACCGGCTCTGTTTAAAACCGGTCCGGAAGTAATTTTAATTTGAACGCCAAGTTCGCTGGCAATGACGTTTGCCAGAGTCGTCTTGCCCAGGCCGGGGGGGCCGAGCAGTAGCGTGTGGTCAAGCGGCTCACCACGTTCAAGTGTGGCGGCAATGAAAACCTTGAGTTTCTCGACGATATTTTTCTGACCGACAAATTCGTTGAATCTCTTGGGCCTGAGGCTCGGTGGCAAAAGCTCTTCGTCGCCGGGCAGGGGAGTGCGGGCGAGAATGTTTTCATCTTCGGGTTCGGCCAGAATGTCTTCCAGCGGGTCGTCGATGGGAATCTGTTTCTTTTTCATGGGTCAATCAAGCCGAAAAGGAGCGCAAAACCGCTTCGATAATCTCTTCGATAGTTGGATCTGAGCCGATGGTCTTACCGACACGTTTAAGGCTCTGAGAGATTTCCTTGCTGGTGTAGCCAAGGTTTTCAAGGGCGTCACGCACCTCGGCTTCAAACGGAAGTGTCGTCGAGTGACCGGTCGCATGTTGCTGACCTTCGTCACCCGTGGCAAGGCCGAGTTTGGCAATCGGTTCTTTGAGTTCAACGATCAATCGCGATGCCAGTTTGGGTCCGACGCCTTTAAGGGCGGTCAGGCCGGTGGTGTTTTCGCCGAGAATCATGGCAACCAGACTCTCTGGACTTGAGGCCGACATGATGTTGATAGCAAGCTTCGGACCGACTTTGTTCACCTTAGTCAAAATGCGGAAAAGGGAACGCTCTTCTTCGGTCGCAAAGCCGAAAAGCTGTGGACCGTCCTCGCGCCACTGAAGATGACACAAGACCTTGACTTCTTCGCCAATCGGCGAAAGCTGCCGGCTGGTTGAAAAGGGCACCTGTATATCGAAGCCGATTCCGGTGCGCTCGATAACCACTCGATGCGGCAGTTTGCTGATTAGTTTTCCGGTAATAGATTCAATCATAAATTTAATTAAAAAAGCTGCAGGCCTTGCAGCATGGCCCGTTGTTGTCGGACCTTTGCAACCCGGCCTGCAGCCTTTCAGTTATTCGGCAAAGGCCGCTTCCATGTCTTCGTCAGAAATTTCATGGTTTGAATAAACGTCCTGAACATCGTCATGATCTTCGAGGTTGTCGATCAATTTCAGCAGTTTGCTGACGTCGCCACCGGTAACCTTTACCAGAGTTTTCGGTAAATTGGTAACTTTGGCTTCTTCGAACTTGATGCCCTTGTCTTCGATGGCCTGGCGAACTTCACTGAAAGCCGAAGGTTCGCTGGTAACCTCAAAACCGTCGTCAAGAGCTTTAATGTCTTCGGCTCCGGCGTCAAGAGCTACTTCCATCAGGCTTTCTTCGGTGATTTCCGGATTGTTTTCGCTCGGAACGAAAAGATAGCCTTTGGTTTCAAACATAAATGAAACGCAGCCGGGAACGCCCATGTTGCCGCCGCCTTTGCTGAGAATCTTGTTGATTTCAGCGACGGTGCGGTTGGTGTTGTCGGTCAGACATCTTACCATCAGCGCTACTCCGCCAGGTGCGTAGCCTTCGTAACATACGTCTTCATAGCTTACGCCTTCGAGCTCGCCGGTGCCTTTTTTGATGGCCCGTTCGATGTTGTCTTTCGGCATGTTAACGTCTTTGGCAGCCTGCAGAGCGGTTCGCAGTCTGGGGTTTGCGTCGGGATCACCGCCGCCTTCTCTTGCAGCGATGGTAATTTCTTTAATAACTTTGGTGAACTGGCGACCTTTGATCGCATCCATTTTGGCCTTTACGTGTTTTACTTTGGCCCACTTATTATGCCCTGACATAATCCCTCCTGTTTGGTAAGTGGTCGAAAAAGTATAGCACTTTCAGCAGACTAAGCCAAGTGGCATTTTTCAATGCCGGGTAAGCGCATTAAATTCATGGATTCCGGGTCAGCCCCCGGAATGACGGAACCGAATCAGGTCATTCCCGCGCAGGCGGGAATCTAT
>CAZTHA010000558.1:0-2469 GCA_964613435.1 uncultured bacterium | reverse complement strand
CAAAAATATTAGCCAGAGCACTGAAATGCCATCCAGCGGTCTTAGTTTTCCCTGGTTGGGATGTTAGTCTCGAAATAGCTGCATAAAAAGTTTGTAGACTCGCCGTTATGCGCGAATAGAATCAATTCAAGAAACAGCTTGTCGCTTAACGTTAAGCGCAATATAATTTTAATATGATCAAATCTTTTCGATGCAAAGAAACTGAAAAATTGTTTAACCGTCAGCTTTCAAAGAAGCTGCCGCAAGATATTCAGGCTATTGCATTTCGAAAATTAAGAATGCTTAATCGTTCAAACACAGTAAATGACCTACGCGTTCCACCTGGCAATCGCTTAGAACAACTATCTGGCGATAGAAAAGGCCAATTTAGTATTCGAATCAATGACCAATTTAGAATTTGTTTTGAATGGTCAGGTGGAGATGCTTTAAATGTGAAAATTGTGGATTACCACAAATAAATCCGTAATAGGAGATGGATATGGCTGAAAATCAAATTCCTCCGTTGCATCCGGGAGAAATTTTGATGCATGAATTTCTTGAGCCTTTTAACCTGAGTCAAAATCAGCTTGCTCAAGATATTGGTGTTTCACCACGTCGAATAAATGAAATTGTTCACGGGAAACGTGCAATTACAGCTGACACAGCCCTTAGACTAGCTAGATATTTTCAAATGTCACCCCAATTTTGGCTTGGTCTTCAAATGGACTATGAGCTTGATCTTGAAAAGGATCGTTTAGCTGAAATTTTAACCAGAGATGTAAAAATTAGACCAATTAAAAAGTGCGCATAACAAGTGCGTCGAGGCCGAAAATGACCGCCGATCACGGGTCTTGCTGCACTTCTTCGCTCTTCGAGCTACGAAGTGTTTTCAACAACACCCGTGCCCGTCTCGTTTTTCCGGTCACGACTGGGGTTAGTCGGCCAAAGGTTTCAGTAGGCCTAAATAGTCTGGAGATAATGCAATGATGTGGACGATTCTGATCATGGGAGTGCCGGCATTGCCACTGTTTGCCTGGAGTGTGGTTACTGAATATTGGGGGATGATTTATCTATATTGGGGTATTATTTTCACCATACTGAGTTTTATATTTTCTTATCGTTCGACAAGATGCGCAACTGATTACCCAGCTAAATCTCCAACCACCCATAATTTCTTCCTAAATGGAATCCTGGCCTGGTCAATTTCCTTTATCGCTTTGGGCATTATAAATTTTTCACCCCTTTGCCTTGGTCAGAATAACGGTGATGGCAATAATACCGTGGGAATTTGTATTTTTTACACTATCATATGGCCTGTTTTCATGTCGATTACGGTTGTGCCGTTAATTTATCTTGCCTCGTGGGTTTCCCAAAAGGTTTCTAAACAACGGTTTTCCCAGCATGCGTAATTCACCAACGGAGTATCAATTTGAGCCAGCTAACCAGCGCATGAACCAGAAATTCTCGCCGCTACGCGTTGTCAATTGCTGGATGTGCTTGTCCGTTAGGCGGCTAAAGCGTCGGGAGGCGCATGTAAATGGCAAGTAATTTTCCCAGTCAACGCGGAAAATGACCGCCGTTTCGGATCTTGCGGAGCAAGCCCCGCGAAGTCTGGCCATTTCCAATCACAACTTGTCGTTCGGCGAGAATCTAGTTAGAATATTGTTGAATGCAATTTTGAAAATAATGATAAATTCAAGCCCTAACAAATGCGTCGACCGGCGTTATGTGAGAATTAAAAAATACACAATGAAAACAGTTGACGATGGTATATGAAAAAAACATACTTTTCTTGAGATTAAGTTAATGGGAAAAGTCATGAATGTTTTTGATCTAATACGTAATTGTCTTGGCTTTGACTGGGATGAAGGCAATGAAATCAAAAATTGGTCTAGTCATCATGTTTCTCAGATTGAGTGCGAGGCGGTTTTTTTGAATGAACCAATCATAAAGTATGACCGAGCACTCTGTTACCGAAAAAAGGTTCATGGCCTTCGGTAAGACTGACCAAGATCGATATCTGTTTGTTGCATTCACCGTCAGGAAGAAATTAATCCGGGTCATCTCGGCAAGAGATATGACCAAAAGTGAATTCAGGGAGTATGAAAGACATGAAGAAAAAACTTCCAAAATTTAAGAACGAACAAGAAGAAAGAGAATTCTGGCTGACTCACGATTCATGCGATTATATAGACTGGTCAGATGCAGAAAAAGTTGTTTTCCCTAATTTGAAACCGACTTCAAAAACCATCTCGATTCGTTTACCAGAAAGCATGCTAAACGAAATTAAGGTAATGGCAAACAAGAAAGACGTTCCTTATCAGTCGCTGATAAAAATTTTGCTTTCAGAAAAATTAGAAGAAAATAGAAAAAAAGCCGCATAACAAGTGCGTCGACGCGGAACGTCGATGCTGGTCAAAAAAGTTGCGAAAAACCGGCAACTTTTTCGCCATCATCGATTCCCTCGCTTGCCGAAGGCGCCGCTCGGCG
>CAZTHA010000557.1:0-2476 GCA_964613435.1 uncultured bacterium | reverse complement strand
TCTAACCCTGCTTACTAAATGCAATAAAGGCCTCTGAAACGATTCTTGAAAGAATCATTTTTAAGCACGATTTTTGGCTAAGAAACTCTTCAAAGCTTGAAAATGAACGCCAACAAAAAATGCTCAATATGCTTTTGGATGGTTTTGAAGGCAAACTAACTTCATCAAAATGGGCAAAAATCTGCAAATGCTCACAAGATACTGCTCTTCGCGACATTAAAGATCTATTGGAAAAAAAAGATTTTGATAAAGCTTCCCGGTGTTAGTCGAAGCACTGCCTATGGCCTTTTTGATTAGACGATAGCTTTTTCTCATAATTTTAAAAGTATTCTGAGTCGGAATGGTACAATAAACTGAGGCACTTTCTTCCATCCGACAAATTTATTGGAGATGATGCTGAATTTATTCGTTCACAAATTTCGGCAAAAACGGTATTCTTATCTATGCGGACGATATATCACCCCTTGGTTTTGCAGCTCGTCATTCAAGACTTCGGAGAGATTGCACCGCAACTTTAAAGGACCAATATTATGAAACGATTTTCAGACAAGATTTCACACCACCAATATAGCTCAAAAAGACTGGACAGATTTATGAGAAAAATTATTGAAACACTTGTAGTTTTACTCCTGGTAGCCAGCGTGGCAAACGCACAGGAACCGGACGAGATTCGCGACACCCATGAGAATCTTAATGCCGTGCTTTGGATTCAAACTTCGGCTGAGTATCGTATGATAACAACTAGTCTTTATCGTGGCGCATACTCTTCAGTTAAACTTGCCCTGCTGAAGAAAAACTGGACTGCGGCTGTTGAACAGGCAGAAATGGATGTTAGCGCTCTCCCGCCGGCAATAATAGTTGATATAGATGAAACTATTCTTGATAATTCCAAGGCTCAGGCGCTGGCAATCCAAAAACGCGGTGGTTTTGAACTGGCTGAGTGGCAAAAGTGGGTTCGCAGAAAAGAAGCGACTCCCATTCCGGGGGCCCTGGAATTTTTAAAATGGGCGGCATCTGAAAAGAATGGAGTTACGGTCTTCTATGTTACCAATAGATCGGTAGACGTCGAGCCCGCAACTCTTGAAAATCTGAAAAAGTTTGGTTTTCCTCTTAAAAAGGGCGTTGACGTCATTTTATCCCGCGGGGAATATGGATCGGAAAGCAAATCATCGGATAAGTCTTCGAGAAGAAAACATATCTGCGAAAATTACCGGGTTATCCTGATGGCTGGCGATGACCTTGGCGATTTCATTACTACCGAAGAAAACCCGGAAGAAAGAGTTTCTGCTTCCAGACAGCATGAGAATTTCTGGGGAGAAAGATGGATTGTTTTGCCGAATCCAACCTACGGGTCCTGGGAAAGAGCTATGTTTAAAGGCATAAAGGAAGATTCTGAAATTTTGAAAGCCAAGTTTCACAAGCTGAAGGTATTTCCTTAAACATTATTATGAGAACCTTGTTTTTTAAGGTTACAGCAATTATCTGCCTGATAAGCATTCAATAGATCGCAAGACCCAAGGCTTTTCCAGGGCGAGAACGGTTGTTGCATTCCTCATGTTGTATCATAACGAAGATTCAATGAATGACTTAGATTAGGAGATTAATCATGTCCGAAGCCCCCAAAAGAAAGTTTTCTTTTTCAAGAACCCTGTCAACCTTTGGAATTCCCTTTATTTTAATACTATCGGTAAAGGTTCTTCTGCCACAGCATAGCAACATTAGCGCTTTCTTGAACCTTCCATCAATGTTCCTGGTTGCTGGACTTTCCTTCTTTCTTTTGCTCGGGGCGCACGGCAAAACATTCCTGGCTTTCATTCCCGAAGCAATAAAAACCATCTTCTCCAATCCCCCCGAACCAAACCCTGAATTTGCACAGATAGCCAAAGATGGCGAAAAATTTTCGCTCGCATCAGGCACTATGGGTGTAATAGTTGGCTTAGTAGCACTCCTTGGACACCTTGATGATCCATCAATGATAGGACCGTCAATGGCTCTTTCTCTTCTTTCGATTGTATATGGCCTTTACCTTTCCGAGTGCTTTTTCAGCGTGATTGCCTGGGCCTACCAGCCCTTGCCAAGCACTTCAACAGCCAATCCCAAACATGGAATCACTCTTGTTTTCGGTGGCGTTTTTGCCTTATTGTGCTGCTTTTTCGTTATGCTTTTTTCATTCTCACCTATTTCCGAAAAGCCTAAAACAGAAGAAAAGAAAGAAATTAGTTTTACTGAGATTCCAATTGAAACAAACCTGGGTTTAATAACTGAAGGACATACAATCAAGTTGAGAGCCTGCCTGAAAACGACCGATGAAACAGCCAGAGAAAAAGTTGAAAGCGTAGTTCCTTTTATTAAAGAAAAAATAATAATGCTCATCTTGAAAAAGGATTTTCTCGCAATGGGAACCTCATCGGCCTACGAAAATCTCAAGAGTGAAGTTACTTCAGAAATAAACGCTCTTTTGCACGAAAATGGCTCT
>CAZTHA010000556.1:0-2476 GCA_964613435.1 uncultured bacterium | reverse complement strand
CGTGAAATTACCAAGCCCAGAGAATTGACCCGCCTGGAAAAGGCCGTTTTGATGATCGACGAAGAATACTATGCTTCAGCTTCCGCCGAACTCGATGCAATCATCAAAGATGAGCCGAAAAATGCCAAGGCGCTTCATTATAAAGGTGTTTTGAAATTCAATGCCGGGCTTTTCGCCGAAGCACGCGAATGGTTTGAAAAAGCCATCAAGCTCGACCCTCAGAGCTTTCAGTCGTTCTTCCTGCTCGGCGATTGCTATCGTGCCTTCGAAGACTATCAGGGTGCTGCAGAGCAATTCAAGAAAGCCATCGCCATCAAAAAAGACGTCTTTGCCCAGACTAACCTCGCCGATTGCTACATCAAGCAAAACAAACTCAAGGATGCCGAAAAAATCTACAAAGAGGTTCTCGACAAAGATCCAAACATTACCGAGGCTGCCCTTGGACTCGCGCAAATCAAGCTCTTCGGCGGGTATACCAATGAAGCCATGGAAATGGTCAACCTCGTGCTTTCGAGTGATGCCAACAATGCCGAAGCCCATTATGTTAAGTCTAAGATTCTTCTCGACAACCAGCTTTTTGAAGATGCCCTCGAAGAGGCTCGCCGCGCCCTTGATCTTTTCCCCAACAGCCTCAAATACCATTCCATGTATGCCCTTGCTCTGGTTCGGGCATTTAGAACCGCCCAGGGACTCGATGAAGCCGGCAAAATCGTCGGTCAGCACCCCGAAAACATCGATGCTCGCCTGACCCTGGCCGAAGGTCTGATTCTCAGTGGCGCCTATTCCGATGCCGAAGAGCATCTGAAAATGGTCGAAAAGAACGGTCCACACTTTGGCGTTGCCAGATTGCGGGCGTTGCAGGCTAACCGAAACGGCGAGATTGAAAAGGCCGGCGAATATTACCGTGCCACCATGGAACTCTCGGCCGGGCGCCCCAGACCATATCTCGATTACGCCGCCTGGCTCGAATCGACTGAAAACGACAACGACGCGCTCATAGCCTATCAGGAAATCTCGGAAATGTTTAAAGACACCGCTTATGCCCAGATGGCCAAAGAACGCATCGAGGAAATCGAAAAGAAAAAAGCTGCTGAAGGCAAAAGCCAGGGCAGCCAGAACAATCCCAACTATCGCAAAGGTAAAGTGAAATTCTAAACCTTATTTGAAAGGGCAATCATTCTATGTGCGGAATTATCGGATATATCGGCAACAAACCCGCCAATGAAGTTATTTTTGATGGACTGACCCGGCTTGAATACCGTGGCTACGACTCAGCCGGTATCGCCGTCGTCGATAAAGGCGCAATTCATGTGCGCAAGGATATCGGCAAGCTGCGCAATATTAGAAAACTATTGATCGATGATTTTGATTCCGAGTCCAACATTGGCATTGGTCATACCCGCTGGGCCACCCATGGCCGACCTTCGGCTTTTAACGCCCATCCGCACGGGGATTGCATCACTTCGCTGATGGTCGCTCACAACGGTATCATCGAAAACTTCATGCGGCTGAAAAAGCGCCTGACCAGTGAAGGGCATCAGTTTAAATCCGAAACCGACTCTGAAGTGCTCGCCCACCTTATCGAATCCCATTACCAGGGCGATCTCAAAAAGGCAGTAATTGAAGCACTCAAAGATGTCGAAGGCGCTTACGCCATCGCCGTCGTGCATCAGAAGCATCCTGACGAAATCGTCTGCATTCGCAAGGAAAGCCCGCTCATCGTCGGTCTTGGCCGCGATGAAAACTTCGTTGCCAGCGATGTTACCGCCATTCTGCAATACACCCGTTCGGTTGTTTATCTCGACAATTTCGAAGGGGCGGTCGTGCGTCGCGACGGCGTCGAGTTTTTCAATATCAATGGTGAAAAGGTCGAGAAAACCCCGGTTCAGGTCGACTGGAACCCGGTTGCTGCCGAAAAAGGCGGATTCTCCCATTTCATGCTCAAGGAAATCTTCGAGCAGCCCCAGGTTATTCGAAATACCATTGGCGGACGAACATCAGAAGAAGAAGGCAAAATTTACCTCGAAGAACTCAAACTCACCGGGCCTGATATCTATCGCACCCAGCGCATCGTTATCGTTGCCTGCGGCACCGCCTATTATTCAGGTTGCGTCGGTAAATATCTCATTGAAAAGCTGGTGCAGATTCCCGTTGAATGCGATCTTGCCAGTGAGTTTCGCTATCGCTCGCCACTTGTCGATGCCAATACTCTGGTAATTGCCATCAGTCAGTCCGGTGAAACCGCCGATACCCTGGCTGCAGTTAAAGAAGCCCGCAAACGCGGCGCCAAGGTTCTCGGCATCGTCAATGCCAAAGAATCGTCGCTCACCCGCGAAGTGGATGGCCTGGTCTACATCCATGCCGGCCCCGAAATCGGCGTGGCCTCAACCAAAGCCTATATCGCCATGCTGACCGCACTGACCCTGCTGGCGCTAATGCTGGGCAAGATTCGTTCGGTTCTCGCCCCCGAATACGT
>CAZTHA010000555.1:0-2487 GCA_964613435.1 uncultured bacterium | reverse complement strand
CCCGGCTAAGTAACCTGGGGTTAACTTTCGTTTCTTAATCAACGTAAGCGCTCAATAAACCGCTTCTTATAATTTATTGCCGGGTATGGCATTTTGCCTGCGTCAATCTTCAACAAGGAGTTTTTATGGCGCAGAAGAAATCAACAACAGAACAGATCAAAAACGCCCGCCGCTGGCAGAGGCACCTGCAAATGTGGCGCGAGAGTGGCCAGACTCAGGTAGAATATTGCCGGGTAAACAACCTTGGGCTGAAAGCCTTTGGTTATTGGCTTCGCAAAGATCGTAAAATCAATAATCCGGCACCGCTGCAACTCATACCTGTCACGTTTAACACTCAGCCCGCGGCGAACCCGGTCGAAAAAAATTCTACCGGGTTGTATTTCAATTTTTCGGATCGGGCCCGGATCGAAATTTCCAGGGATTTCGACCGGGAAACCTTTTCTCAGATACTTTCAGCTCTGGCTCGCATATGATTTTTACCGGCAATGTCAAAGTTTATATTGCTCTCGGCGATGTCGATATGCGCAAAGCCATCGACGGCCTGTCGGCAATGGTGAGCGGCATTATGCGACTAGACGTTTTCGCCGGGCACCTTTTCGCTTTTAGCAACCGACGGCGCAGCATGATCAAAATTCTGTATTGGGATAAAAACGGGTTCTGTCTTTGGCAGAAACGGCTTGAAAAAGGTCGTTTCCGCTGGCCTTCAAGCAGGGAAGAAGTTTTACAGGTCGGGCAACGCGAACTGGCCTGGCTGCTTGAAGGCCTTGAAATCAATCAGACATCTGCGCATAAGCAACTTGCTGTTTCCCATGCTTATTAAATGATTTTTTTGAGCTAAAAAATCATCTGAAACCTGCAGAAAATGCTGTACTTTGATCTACTGCGGTGGTATAATAATCCTCATGACACCGGCTCTTGATCAATATTTAAATGAAGATCCCATTCTTAAACGGATGGTTGATCACGAGCTTAAGGAAAAAGAGCAGCAGATTGCCCTTCTGAACGAAGAACTGAATTATCTCAAATCACTGATCTTTGGCCGCAAAACAGAGAAAACCCCGCAGCCAGATAACGGCATCCAGCCTCTGCTACCATTTTCGCAGGAAGAGGCCGCTCCGATTCAAGCGCCAGAGCAAGCCAAAACCATTGAGATCAAAGCCCATTCAAGAAAGCGCGGTCGCAAGCCATTACCAGACGATCTGCCTGTCGAGGAAGTCGTTGTTGACATCCCCGAGGCCGATAAAACCTGCGCTTGTGGCTGCCAGAAAGCCAGAATCGGCGAAGAGACTGCCGATAAACTTGAATTTACTCCGGCCAGGGCTCATATTACCAGAATCATCAGACCCAAATACGCCTGCAGAAACTGCGAAGGCACAGAGTCTGATGAACCGGCCGTTTCCATAGCACCGGTTCCTGAGCAGATCATTCCCAAAAGCTTTGCCACAGCAAGTCTTCTTGCCTATATCATTACTTCGAAATTCGTTGACGCACTTCCTTTTCATCGCCTCAGCGGCATGTTCAGCCGTCAGAAAATAGAAATCAGTCGTGGCACCATGTGTAACTGGGCAATTAAAGTTGCAAAGGTTCTGAAGCCGATTAATGAGCTTTTCGAAGAGATGCTTCTGACTTCCAGCTGCGTAAATGCAGACGAAAGTCGCATGCAGGTTCTCAAGGAACCGGGTCGAAAAGCCACCGATCAATCATGGATATGGGTTTTTCGCGGCGGGGGCAACGGAAAAGCAACAGTTTATTTTCATTACAGTCCGAGTCGGGGAGGAAAAGTCGCCGACGAAATTCTCGCGAATTATAACGGCTACATTCAGACTGACGGGTATTCTGGCTACAATTTCATTTCCTCCAGACCGGGGCAGAGGCATCTGGCTTGCTGGGCGCATGTGCGCAGAAAGTTTTTCGATTCAATAAAGGCAGCGGGCGAAGGCGCAGAGCCTGGAATAGCTCATGAAGCTGTTGGTATCATCAACAGTCTGTACAAAATCGAAAAAGATGCCCGTGTGAATGGGTTGAATCCTGATGCAATACAGAAAATACGCGAGCAGCAGGCAAAGCCAATCTTGGAAAGTTTCAAAACAAAACTTGAAACATGGAAGAAAACCGTGGTGCCCAAAAGCCTCACTGGCAAAGCCGTGGCCTACGCACTTAATTTATGGGACAGGCTCATAGTCTATCTCGAAAACGGAGAACTTCAGATCGACAATAACAGCGCTGAAAACGCTATCAGGCCTTTCGCTGTCGGTAGAAAAAACTGGTTGTTCGCCGATACCGTCGACGGTGCAATGGCATCAGCAGTTTTATACAGCATAATCGAAACAGCCAAGGCAAACGGCCTTGAACCTTATTGGTATCTGCGATTTCTTCTGGAAAAAGCCCCTGGTTTAAAATCAAAAGAAGATTTCAGAAGCCTGATTCCACAAAATGTCGATCAGCAGCTGATAATAAACATGCAACAGAGTCACATCAATGCAGTGG
>CAZTHA010000554.1:0-2488 GCA_964613435.1 uncultured bacterium | reverse complement strand
AAGGTGTATCTATTACATAATAGTTCTTGAAGGCCGCGGCCGGCAGGAATTTCAGACTGTGGTTTACATAATTTTTCTGTTTCCCGTGAAACCCTGACATTTTTTCAGCGCTGATTTTCGGACTATTTTTCCTTTAATGATGAATCAAATTAGTTGCGTGATTGTGCCCTTAGCAATATCTTTAGACTAGGAGAGTCCTAACAAAAGGGGGGCAAAATGCAGGAATTTCTCATGCGACCGATGTCAATTCTGCCGTGTCTGCGACGGATATCTTTCGTTCGCGCCGACAACTGCCACCTTTTCGACCACGAAGACCGAAATTATCTCGATACTTTCGCCGCTAACGGAAACGTTCTTTGTGGGCACGCAGAGCCAAGCATTGCCGCTGCCTATGCTTCGCCTCCCGAAAATGCCGATGGACTTTTACTCGAATTCCTCGGCGAACTCTTGCCCGGCTATCTTGAGATTAGTGCGCTGACCCGTTCCGGCACCGATGCCATTAAAACCGCCTGTCAGGTTTCCCGGCAGTTTCGCGGCAAACCGGTCGTGTTGGCGATTTCCGAAGATATTATCACTAACTCTTTTCTGGTGCTTTCTGCGTCCGATGACGAGCACTTCACTCCGGTTTTTTCGATCGACACGCATTTCGAACTGATCAATCACAACCTGCACCATCCGCCGGTCGTCGGCGATAAGCTTTCCACCCTGGGAAAGACCTGCAAAGGTGCCTGCCTGTGCTCACTTGAATCGTTTTTTGCCGAGCTCGCCGACCAGACTGCGGCGATCATAATTGAACCATCGGTTGGGGTTGGTGGTTCAATCGAGCCCTGCCGCCATTTTTTCACCAAACTTCGTCATTTTTGCGATGTCCATGGTATCGACCTGATCGCCAATGAAACCCAATGTGGCCTGGGGCGCACCGGAAGTCGCATGTTCGGCTTTCAACTGCTCAACATTGCTCCTGACATTGTTTGCCTTGGTTCAAGTCTTGGCAATGGCTATCCCATCGGCGCGGCTTTTTTCTGCGACCGCTTTTACGGGATCGTCGAGACTTCGAACAACGCTAATCTTTCTTCATGTGCGGCAGCGCTGGCAACCCTCAAGCTTATTGTCGAGGGAAAACTGATGCGCCGGGCCGAGCAGCTCGGCGAATACATGCGCCGAACCCTCCTGGAAACGATCGGCGCCCATTTCAGCGTCAAGCAGATTCGCGGCCTGGGCCTGATGATCGAAATCGAGCTCAACACCGATGAAATAGCTGCCGATGTTCATAATCGCGCCAGCGATCGCGGGTTGATAACAGGCACAGGCGGAGTCAGGAAAAACATCATCCGGCTCACGCCGCCGCTGGTTTTTTCCGGTGATATGGCCGAACTAGCCTGTCGGATACTTGCCGAAACGATACTTGCCCTCTGAATTCAGGGGTCTTGGCGCCTGATTTTACGCGTCGAGAAAAGCTTCTATTGCGTCCCAGATATCGATCAATGATACTTCACCGCTGAATACGAGAAAATACCAGTAAGTTCCCAACAGAAGGGCAACGGGCTTGCCGATACAGCCCCAGTTTTGAAGTTGGCCTTCGTCGGTGGTATGCTCGAATTTACCGAGCATCACTGAGGTATAGGCCAGGTGCGCCAACCAGAGCATGATCGTGCGACCAATGAGATTACTGATTTCAAAGGAAGCCAGCCAGAGAAAGATGATTCCGGCAAACAAATCATGAACCACGGTCAAATGAAACAGGGTTCTTCGGCCAGCGCCAACCGAGCGGAAAAGCCAGCCAGCACGCTGATCGGCGCTGATCGACTGCACACCCAGAAAAAGATAAAGCAAGCCGAACACGGCGGCCATAAACTTGCCCAAAACCATTTTTCATTTCACCTCGAATGGCTATTTTAATCCCGATTCAAATGCAAATCAAGCAGACGAAGATGCGTAGCGTTACAATGCCGACCTGAAGGCGATAGTTGTTGATGACAGCGGCGGGCAGGAATTTCAGCTTCATGCATCTACGCTTGCTCGCTTTTCTTGACAAAAACAACGCTCGCGCGATCGACACGCGAACTCGAAGCCTCATCCTGAGGCCTCGTTCGCGGCTCAGCATCCGGCTTCGCCGGTCGATCTTTGCGGCTTATGTTTTTGCGAAAAGCGGCAAGCTCCGACAGCATTGCGCTGAAAAACCCTGCCCTGACCGCTGCGCTATCATAGCTAGTTGCTTAATTTAAGAAGCCGCGCAGGGGCGGCTTTGCAAAAGCGAAGGTGTCACACCAAAGCCGGCGGATGGGCTGGATTCTTTATTAAAACTGGAAAAAATGTACGTTTGCCCTGGTTCCGGCAGAAAGTTTTTGCCTCGGCTGCTTTTTTCTGCTATCGTTTAATGGTTCCAGTTAACCAATTAGCAGAAGTTCTCATTCAGAGGGGGTCGGCAATGGATTATTTTGTGCATGAATCAGCCTATGTCGATGATGATGTAAAAATTGGCAAGGGC
>CAZTHA010000553.1:0-2504 GCA_964613435.1 uncultured bacterium | reverse complement strand
TGCCCAGCTTAAGAGCAACGTTTTTTACATCAGAAACGGCACGCCGCTTGAACGCAGCTTTTCTTACCGAAGCTATCTCATGAAAGTCCTTGACTGGACCCAGGCCGACTTTGACGAAAAAATAACCCGGGCCGACATCTCACCAAAAGCTGCGGCCCAGGCTAATTTTGATCGTTTACATCAACAGCGTTAAGGGCATTTTAACACTCAACAGCTGATGGTCAATTATCTGACGCCCCCTTTGCCTTCAAGAAAATCTGCGACGTTTTCATGGCCATTACTTTCGGCCAGTCTTCTGGCGGTTACCGCTCCCTTGGTTCTGGCGTTAATCTTGGCGCCCTTTTTCAGCAGATATTCACAAGTCGATTTGTGCCCGAAAGCAGCGGCATGGTGCAGCGCCGTATAGCGATCCACATCCATTTCATCAATTTTTGCGCCCTTGTCGAGCAGGTATTTAACCACATCGAGTCGACCGAACCTTGCCGCATAAAGAAGGGCAGTCCATTCGTCCTTGTCGGCAGTTTTAATGATCTCGGGCATGCTTTCACACATCTGTTTGATTTTATTCAAATTTCCATTTTCGGCTGCTTTTAGAAACTCAGCTTTCTCGGAATCGGTTATAAAAACCTGAGCATTAGCGGCAGAAACGCCGGGAGTAGATGCCATCAGCGGCGAAAGAATCGTTAAGGCAAGAAATGACAATAAAATTATTCTTGGCATAAATGGGAACATTCCTTTCTTGAAAGCAAAATGAAAATGCCGGGCTTGCCCTTTAAAGACTGCCGATTCCAATGACTTTGGGCAATTTGATGGTCGGATGCGCCTCGGGAACCATTATTGAAATCGGGGCCGGCATGCCATTTACCCCTTTTTTCTTGTCGATCCAGATCTTGTAAACCCAGCCCTTGATTGCGCTTACGCCGTATCCGTCCCCGTTGGACCACCTCTTGTTGACTCTGGTTATCAAGAGCGGCTGGGCGTAAAATTTGAAATTACTGTAATCTTTCTTCAAAGAAAACTCGGGAACATCCTGACGCAGTTTGCTGCCTTCCTCATTCACCAGCCCACCACCGGCGATCGGCAAAAAGCTCTCGGCACATTTTTCAAGAGTTTCGGCAGAGAGAGCCTTGCCATAATCCTGAAGAACCTGTATCACAGTTTCCGGAACCTGACTGGCCGGGATATCGTTTTTGCGACTTTGCGCAGCAACATCGGTGACAATAGACAGAAAAACACTTAGAGCAACAAGACCCCAAAAAATCTTTCGCATGAAACAACTCACTTTCCTCATTTATGAGGATATTTTAACATGATTGCAATTTCATTAAAAACTTCTTTTAATATGCATAAATGGAAAAGTGTCTGGCTGACCCAGCTTGAATTGGCCGGCACCAATGTTCCAATATAATGCCCTGATTTTACAGGTCGAAACGTCGTAGAACCACTGCCATTTTACCGTTCGCAGCCGGTTCGGCGACCAGAATACTTCCATCAGGGGTTAGGCGGCAAAAGTGCTGCATCTCAAGGTCTATCGGCGCTTTGATCTGTCTGTGGTTAACGGCCTTTCCTTTTTTTACCGCAAACAGGGTAAATTCGGTATCCAATTCAGCATGGCCGGCTACCGTCAGAAAAATATTCTGCCCTTTTCTGTCGACACCAAGAAACTCTACTGATTTCAGCTTTTTACCGGCTACCTTTGCCGGAGCAGTCCAGACCAGGTTCTTCTTCTCATTGAAAACCGCGTATCCCGGCAAGTCGCCCATCGCCAAAACCAGCGGCAGCAGATATTTCTGCCCGGCCGGCCCCGCCGGCATAGCCATATTCTTCGGCATTTTCCGCAAAGGTTGGTTGTTTTCCAGCACAAACAGGTAGCCGTCGGCGTCCTTTACCAGCAACTCAGTCCCATTTCGATGTAAATTCAGTAAATTCAGGCTGGCTATTTCCTGATCGGATGAGCGAATTACTTTGTATTCATCTAACTTGGCCAGATCCATTTCGAAAACCACCGGAAAAGGAAAACCACACAACCAGACCTTGCCATCGGCTACCACCAGGTCACAAAAGCGATCTTCGGGTCGGGATTCCATCAATCTTGGCAGTTTGACCGTTTTGCAGCTCTTGTCAGCGGCAATGACAATAATTTCGTTCTGCTGATTCAGCAGGTAAGTGTTGCCCTGGCCGTCTCCCGCCATCGAGAAAAAGCTGCCGGGAACCCTAATCGTCCAGTCTTCCGCGTATCCCGGGGTCAAAACCGTTAACACTAATGTCGCCAGTATTACTATTCGTAACATTGTTTTTCTCCTGAATCAGTTCAAGGTCATCGCAGCATGATGACAGCCACCGCCGTTCCACCAGGCCGAGAAGCTCGCATAAGATTTAACCATGCTCACCTGAGATTTCGCCGGATCATTGTAGTAAATATTACCATGATCATCAACACCGGTTATTACGACGTAGTGGTTGGTAACATTGGCGATGACCGGCTTTCCTGCGCTAATCTGCTG
>CAZTHA010000552.1:0-2511 GCA_964613435.1 uncultured bacterium | reverse complement strand
CCAACTGGCAGAAAACACCGCGCTGCACTTGCCCTGACGCCGAGAAGCGTGCCCGCGAACTTAATGGCGGTTTCTGCAAACATATAATTGCAGTTCTGCTGAAAGAAGATGAGTTCCGTTGCCAGCTTCTGGACATAATTTTATAGAGAGGTAAAAACATGGCTAAAAATAAAAAATCTGAAGCGCAGCAGCTGTTTCCCGAAGGCTATAACTACACCGAACTTCGCTCTCTGGTTGAGACAACTTTAAGAGCAAAAATTTCTGTTCTGTTGCGCGGACATCCGGGTGTTGGCAAATCGGCACTTGCAAAAGAACTTGCCGCTGCAATGGGTTTGCCGCTGATCGACATCAGGCTTGCCCAGCGCGACCCGGCTGAGCTGTGCGGCGTGTATTTTCCAGATCATCAGGGCAACCAGCTCAAACTGCTGCCTCCCGACTGGGTGAAACAGGCCTGTTCGACGCCCTGTTTCATATTTCTTGATGAAATCAACTCTGCGGTAACTCGTTTGCATCAGGCCGCAGCCTATCAAATCGTTCTCGAGCACCGGGTCGGCCATTTTCAATTCCATGAAGACACTGTCGTAATGGGCGCGGGAAACCTCGAAGAGGACAATGCCATCGTTTCATCTCTGTCTTCAGCCCTTTGCAACCGCTTTGCCCATTTCATCATGCGCCCGGATGTGAAAACCTGGCTTGAATGGGGTTCCCGCAACGACATTGACGACGCGATTCTCGCTTACATAGCTAATTCTGGCATAGATGTCCTTTACGACAATAACGGCGATTTTGCTTTTCCGACCCCGAGATCCTGGGAAATGGCAAGCCGTGTCTATGCAATTTCGCGGCCCGAAGACCAGAAACCTGTCATGGGTGCCTGTATTGGCCCGGCAGCAGCCGATCACTTTTTTACTTTTCACAAAATATACGGTAAGGTAGACGTGCATGGCATTGTCGAAAAGGGCTTGAAAATTGATTTCACCAAGGGGCGAAAGGCTGAGCCATCGTTTATTTATGCGGCGATTTTCGCAGTTTCAGCCTATGTGTCAGGGCTTGAAAAGCTAACAGATAAACAAAAAGAAAATGTTGTCAGTTTCATGCATTCGCCCGGTCTTGATCCGGAGTTTCTTATTCTCTTTCTGCGTCAGCTCAAGTATAAAAGCCAGGTTTTCGTCCAATTCAAATCGGATCGAAGTTTTCAGAGGCTGGCTGCAAGTCTGGTCGACATTCAAACAGAAATGTATAAATAGAGATACAGGGGGACATCAATGCCTACCTCAAATAAATTTGAGCAGTTATGCCAGGCTGAACGCAAGCGCCTGGCTTCTTTGCGTTTTCAGTTGCTTGAAAGTCACCCATTCTGGGGTTATATGCTACTGCAAATGAAACTGGTTTTTCAGCCGGATCTGCCAACTTTTGCCGCGACCAATTGTCTGAATACGATCTGGTTCAATCCGAATATGACGCAGCAACTCAACTTCAAACAGCTTGGCTTTGTTTTGGTGCATGAAATCTGCCACACGGTTTTTGCGTCAATGCAACGACGCGGCAACCGCGATCCGCATCTTTGGAACTGTGCCACCGATTTCGCAATAAACCGTATCATCATGCAGATTCCTCAGTCTCCAAGCTGGTCTCGCAAACCTTTGTATGAATTGCCTTTCATGAAAGCCGGCGGTAAAAGAAAGACGGTGCTGTATGATTCACAATATGAAGGCATGGCCGCCGAAATTATTTATGAAAAACTTGCAGAAGAAGAGCTGGAAAACCCTTCAATGATTCTGCTTAAACTTAACATGCCCAACAACAATGAAGAAGCCGGCGATTCGTCAGAAGATGAAAATGATTTTGCCGGTCAGGGTTGGCGCGCTCTTGAAATTCCCAACGTTTCAGACCATCACGGCGGCATCGACGTTCACCTTCCCATCGATCTTTCGCCGGCACAGCAGGAAGAACTTATCGACCGCATTCGCGCAGCAACCGAGGCCTGGCGCAAATCAAGCATTCGTGGCCATCTTCCTGAAAACGAAATCAGACATCTGCTGCCGGCAAAAAGCCGGGTGCCCTGGAATCGCCTGTTAAGGCAATATGCAAACCAGGCTCTGGCAAAAGAAGATTATTCGCTGGCGCGCCCAAACAAACGCTATCTAATGAATGATGTGGTTGTTCCGGGACTGCATTCTGAGTCGGTTAATCTGGTAGTAATTTCACTTGATTCTTCAGGAAGCATGAACGAAGAAGCCCTTGGGAAAGCCATGGCAGAGATAAGCAAAATAAGTGACCTGGTTTCTGAAGTCTTACTGATCGTTTCTGATTGCAAAATTCATCAGGTGGTAAATACCAACGAACTACCGGCTTTTGTAAAAGAAATGAAGGTTAAGGGTGGTGGCGGCACCAGTCATTTACCGGTTTTTGAGTACATTTTCGAGAAGCGCCTTCAGCCTGATCTTTTTATTGGCATAACCGACCTTGATTCCTACTTTCCCGACAAGGCCCCGCCTTTTCCGGTCATCT
>CAZTHA010000551.1:0-2511 GCA_964613435.1 uncultured bacterium | reverse complement strand
TTTTATGAGAACGTTGAAGTCGAAGTTCTGATCGAGAACTGATGTGAAGAAGTCTTCGGTAGCCTCCATCATCAGGGTTCCGGAATCTACTTTCATGGATTTGTTAAGGCGCGAAAGCAATTCGCGGGCGACGAGAATCACTATGCGCTTGTTTTTAGACTGCGAGGCAGATTGGTTTTCATGTAATGAAAACAGCTCGGTTCCTTTTTCGTTGAGAAGATAACCCTGCATGAAAAGATCTTTTTTGGCGCGGCAGGCTTTAAGTTCTTCGATAACTTGAGCGAGATTGCTTTGTTGCTGAGCTTTCATCACAATCTTGTTCAAAAATTCTTCGATGTTGCGAAGTTCAATAGGATACTTTTCATCAAAGTGATTGAGCTTGTTAACGATTTTTTTCTGCAGTTCCTGCTCTAAAACCCGGCTGTGGTCTTTGAGTGCATAATAGCCGCCGACCATAAGAAGAAATGACGGACTGCCAATGGCGAAGAGGAAAAGAAAAACCAGTTTGGCAGTGATCCCGCCCTGAATCTGGCGATGGCCCAGTGGCAGATTTTTGAAGACGAAGAAAAACCAGAACAGACATATCAGGTTCAGGGTCAATGTCGTGGCATGCCTGAAAAAATAAGGATCGGGTTGGGTTATCAGAACGTATTTCTCAAGTGATTTTTTGGTGAAACTGCAGAAATAACCGTCTGCTCTAAAAAAGTTTTCGTATTCTCTTTCGCTGGTAATGACGTTGTGGCGCAAGTTCTTCAGGGCAGCCAGACGTGGTGGGAAAACTCCATGGCTATCGGCTCCTATGTCTAAAAGAGCTGCCTGAAGGTTTTGGTAGCGATTGTTGACCCATTTAATCGAATGTTTAAGTGCATGATCAGCTGGAAACCTGTGCTCATGCAATAGAGCCAGATAACCCTGCGGCAATTCGGCTGAGCCGGTTGCTTTTTGTCGGAACCAGGCAATGTGACTGTCGATTTTGCGGTTGCCAAGTTTTTCGGCTTTCACCTGGTTGCGCAAATAGGCTGGCAATTCCTGCAAACCGATGATATTTTTGAGAATTCCAGATTTTCCGGCAGAAATTTTCTGGCGTTGATTGAATGCCTGAAGTGCTTCAAAAGCAAATTCAATTGCTCGTCGGGGAAATCGGTTCGAGCTTAGGCTCGGAATGAGCCGGTTACGTCCGTCGAAGATGAAAAGATCTATGGCATCAGGGTAGGAACGGCTCAGAGAGGCAAGCAAATTACTGCGATTCTCTTTGTCTTCGGCAACCTGGATTTTTTCAAAAATTAGTTTGATTGAACGTCCGGCCATTGCCGCATTGTCGTCAGCCTGTTTTATCTTGCTCAGGATTCTTTCATGGGCAAGGCGGCTTTGCTCGATGCTCTGGGCAATTTCAAGCTCGGCGATTTTGTATTTGGCAATTTGCATGACGATTATCGGGAAAACCGCGAAAATCATCATGAATAGCGTGCCCTTCAGCGCTTCCTTCAGAAGGCTGAAACGGTTTGCTCTGATTGTTTCCGGCTGATAAATCATCTGCCGGTATGATATCATAATCGGGATAAAAAACTTTAGCGAAAGGTCTGCTGATGAAAAAGGCTGTGCTTTTACTGTTCGTGATCTTGCTGATAACCTCTGTTTCCAGTGCTTCAGAACCTTCAGGCTGGAAAGACCAGATCTTCTATTTTGTCCTGCTCGATCGCTTTAGCAATGGGGAAAAAGGCAACGATTCAGATGTCGATTTGCGCGACCCCTATGCCTTTCACGGCGGCGACGTGCGCGGTCTGATCGGGCGCCTCGATTATCTCGAGCGCCTTGGCGTGACTGGTATCTGGCTCAGTCCGGTTTTTCAAAATCGCGAACCCAAATTTTTTAAGCATTCTTCATATCATGGTTATTGGCCGTGGGATTTCTGGAATCCGGATCGGCGTTTTGCCACCTTTGCCGATCTCGAAGAGTTGCGCAAGAAAACCAGAAAGAAAGACATGCGACTCTTGCTCGATGTAGTTGTCAACCACATGGGCTACGATGCCGAGTTCGCTACAGCCAATCCTGACTGGTTCAATCAGCACGGCAATATTCAGGACTGGAATGATGAATTCCAGCTGCTGCACCACAATATTTTCGGTCTGCCGGATTTTGCTTCGCAGAAACCGGTAGTAAAAAAGTTTTTCAAGCTTGTCGGTCGGCACTGGCTTCAGAAGATAGAGCCTGATGGATTTCGACTCGATGCCGTCAAGCATGTGCCGCTCGAATTCTGGCGCGATTTCAATGCTGAAATGCGTCGGGCCGGAGGGCAGGACTTCATGTTGCTCGGTGAATATCTGCACGGTGATCCGGTTGCCTTTAAGAATGTCTGGCAACAGGGTGAATTTTCCAGTCTTTTTGATTTTCCGCTTTATTATACGATCAAAGAGGTCTTTGCTCAGCGACAAAGCTGTCTAAAACTTGCTTCGCGTCTTTATTTCGATCGCAACTATCCCGATAGTGGTATTCTGGCGACTTTTGTCGACA
>CAZTHA010000550.1:0-2512 GCA_964613435.1 uncultured bacterium | reverse complement strand
AGATTGCCTGCAGATAATTGCGCTGCTGGCGCCAGGCGTCGCCTTTCCAGTAATAGGCGTCATCGGCATAGGCAGAGGTCGGGTAGCGCTTGATCAGCTCGTCGAAATAGGTGCGCGCGTTCTGGAAATTACCTGAGATAAGCTCGGAATGGCCGCGCTGATAAAGCTCATAGTCGCTGACGTAGCTGCCATTGCCCGGATAGGTCGGCGGAATGGGGTTGTTGGGCGGATAAGTCGGTGGGGTCGGGTAAATCACGCCGCCGTTTTGCAGATAATTCAGGCGTTCCAGCGCCTGATTGTAAAAGTTTGAGTTCGAGTAATTGTAAACGACCTGCTGATAAGCCATGATCGCATTGGCGCGATCATTAACCTGCTCGTAGGTTTTTCCGACGACATACCAGGCATCGTCAACGAGTTCGCTGGTCGGAAAGCGGCCTATGAAGTTCTTGAATTCGCTTATCGCACCATAGTAATCGGTGATTTTTACCAGACAGAAACCTACGAAATAGGCTGCTCGATGCGCTTCAGAGAAGTTGGCGAAGTTGGTGCTGACCTTGCGGTAAAAGCTTACCGCATTGTAAAAATCGTTGAGGCGTCGATAGGCCTCGGCAACCAGGTAATGGGCTTCTGCGGCCCGGTATTCATAGGGGTGTCGGTCGATGAAACGGCGCAGATACTGAACCGCGTTATAGAAGTTGCCTTGTGTAAAAGCGGTTCGACCGGTATTGAAAAGGTAATCAGCCGATTCGTAGTTGCCGTTACCGGGATAGCCCGGATAGCCAGGGTTGCCGGGAACGGTTGGGGGAATCGGATTGACCGGTGGCAAAGTCGGCTGGCCAGGCTGGGTGGGCTGACCCGGCCATGAGTCGACCCGCGCATAAATATGGTCGACCAGCAGATTTCCGCTGTTCATCGCCGGTGCTGCCGGCAAAGCCAGGATCAGCATGAGAATGGCAAACAAAACTCTTTTCATTGTCTTAACTCCAGTCAGTTTCCAAATGGATCATAGGGGTCGGTGCCAGTATTGGTGCCGGTTCCGGTGCCGGTCGCATAGGGATCGGTGCCGTCGCTGCTCAGACTGCCCGGAAACATGATTTCAAGGGGTACATGAATGTTATAGTTGTCGTTCAGTTTGTAATCATAGCCTTCGAGGGTAACCCAGAAGCGAATACCGGGATAGCCGCTCTGGCTCCATTGCTTGTAGTTTTCCCAGGGGATGAAAATGCCGGTGAAACCGGCCGGCTTGGTCTGAAAAGCCTTGCCGATCATGGCGGTCGTGCTGAGCGTGCGGCGTTCGTAAGCCTGCAGGGTGTTGGGCGTCCAGCCGGCAATATTGCTGCTGTTCTGAATGTAAGCATCGCGAATATTATTGCTCATGGTTCCCTGAACGTCGAACATGTAACCGTATACGATCGAAGGTCCGGCGTTGTAATAATTGGCGGTTCTGCCGCTGTTATAAGTATCGGCAAAAGTTCGGTAGGTCGACATGCGATTGAACTGAATCTCATCACCACGGGTTTCATAAAAGCTTACCGAAACATTGTAAGAAACCCCGGTTTGATAAACATAAGCCGCGCTACTCTGAAAAGAGGTATGAACAGGGTCGGTCGTTGTTGGTGGGGTTACGCCACCGCCACCGCCACCACCACCGGATGGGCAGCCGGCCAGACTTATGGCGACCAGGCTCAGAGCCAGAATGCGTAATGAAACTTTAAAAAATTCGACCAACTTTGCTTTCATGTTTTTCTCCCAGGTGACAAAATCAGCAGAATATAACAAGCAAAAATCGTTCCAGCTAGAATGTGAGCCTGCCGGGCGGCTTTTTGCAAAAAAATAAAAAAAAAGGATGAAAAATCAGCAACTTGTGCCGAAAAAGTATCAGAAGGTGAATACCTTAAATTACTAACAGGCAGAAAGTATGAAGAAAATTCTGATTCCTTTGTTGATGGGAATGCTCTGTGCCCCTGTAATGGCCGAAGACGTGTGCGGCATGATGCAGGATATGGGGTACACTGATCCCTCGCTCTATAAACACGTTCCGGAGCAGAAATTCGTTCCGCCGCCGCCGAAAAAGACCGAGGTGGTGACGGTCGATCTTGACACGCAAATTTCAGCTCCAGCCCTGAAAGCAGAAGACTTTCTGCAACCAAGGGTTTATGCCGGAGCCGAATCGGCGCAGATGATCCCTTATCTGCTGAAGTTACAAAAGCAGAACCCGACTTCGGCCCAGTTAACCCGAAAGCTGGCGGTAACCTGCCTGAAAAACGGCCAGCCCCGTGAAGCGCTTTACTGGTATCTGCAAACCTACCAGCGCGATCGCTCCGATCTTGAATCATTGTGGAATATGGCCGCCCTGGCTTACCAGCTGGGCGAAGCCGAGCAAACGCAAAAGTATCTTGAAGAGTATGCCGCCCAGGATCCTAACAGTGCCTGGGGCCGCATGGCCAGAGATTTCCTCGCTGGGCGCTTCAGTGGCGCTTCGATGGAAAAAGGCTTTGCATCAGAATTCTCC
>CAZTHA010000549.1:0-2513 GCA_964613435.1 uncultured bacterium | reverse complement strand
TAGCAGAAAGGGGCTCATCCTTACGAAAGACGACGCTTTCAGTTTCCTTGATTCTGACAATGGTGTTCAAGCGCTGCACATCTTCGGCCAGCAGCTGTTTTTCCTGTTCGAGCTTGGTTTTTTCGACTTTGAGAATCCCGGTTTCCTTTTCAAGCTGTTGTTTTTCAGCTTTGAGGCTGTCAACGGAAAAAAGAGCGATTTTGACATCTTCTGAAAGGGTTGCGGCCACGCCAAGAGTCAGCACGGTAATGAGAATCCCTGTGGAAATTGCCACAATCAGGGCGGTTACCCGGGGGCGAAGGCCGAATACCGTCAGTCGCCTTTTGCCGACATAGGTGCCGAGCCAGTCGCCGATATAGGCAATGATGCCGCTTACCAGCATCAGAATGATTACGTAACTCACTGGGAAATTTTCTCGATCTGGTCAAGCTGAAAGCGCTCGCCCAGATAAAACTTTCTCGCCGTTTCGTCCTGGGCGACAAATTGTGCTGTGCCGGAAACGAGAATCTGACCGAGATTCATGATGTAGGCACGATCGACGATTGCCAGGGTTTCACGAACGTTGTGATCGGTAATCAGCAGGCCCAGCCCTTTTTTTTGCAGTTGCAGAACGATAGATTGAATGTCCTGGACCGCGATCGGGTCAACTCCGGCAAATGGTTCGTCGAGAAGTATGAAGCTGGGTTCAGCCGCCAATGCCCGGGCAATTTCGACACGGCGTCGCTCGCCCCCTGAAAGAGCATAACCTTTACTGTCTGAAATGCGGCCGATGTCGAGGTCTTCAAGCAGGCGTTCGAGGCGTTCATGTTTTTCTTCTTCGGGAATATCGAGCCCTTCAAGAATCAGCCAGATGTTTTCGCGCACCGAAAGCTTTCTGAAAACACTGGCCTCCTGGGGAAGATATCCGATACCCATGCGGGCACGTTGATACATTGCCTTGTGGGTGATTTCCCGGTCGTTGAATTTGACCAGACCCTGATCGGGCTTGACCAGGCCGACGACCATGTAGAATGTCGTGGTTTTGCCCGCACCATTGGGCCCGAGCAGGCCAACAATTTCACCTTTCTTGATGTTGAGCGAAACGTTGTTGACTACGGTTCGTTTCTTGTAGGTCTTGCAGACGCCATGAACCGTGATTTCATCAACCTGAGGAATTTCTACTGCTGGGGTTTGCGTAATGTTTTCAGTCATCTGAAGTCGCTTCTATATAAGAATCTTCGCCGGTAACTTTAAGATAATCTCCGGCGGGCAGGCCTTCGGGCAATTCTTCGACGCTGTTGACTGCCGGGGAAGAGCCGCTTATTACATCGGTTTTGTCCGTTTTCTTTTTGTTCTTCTTCTTTTTCTTCTTGTCCTTATCTTTGTCTTTGCTCTTTTTGCCGCTTTGGCCACCACTTGATGGGTAAACGGTGGCATGAACGTCGCCAACGGCAATGGTACGGTCTTCCTCAGGGTAATAGATAATTTTATTGGCGTAAAGCTCGGAAACCTGTTCCGATTTTGATGCCTTGTCGGTGGATGTCTGGTAAGCATGGGCGTGACCGACGATAATCATGCGATTTTCTTTATTCAGATAAATGGCCTTGTCGCCGGTGGCTCTGAGGGTTTCGGTAATGATTTCGACGTTGTTTCTGGCGATAGCCTTGTCTTCTTCGGAAAACAATTCGAGGCTTTCACATTTTATGTCGGAAACCGGCGTCTTTTCGTTTTCTGCCGCCTCTTCTTCGGTTTCGCCTTCCCGATAGGGGACTTCGATTACGTGCACGTTGCCCTTGGCCAGGAAACGATTCTCGCGGTTGAAGCCCTCTACCTCGTTGCAGGTAAGAATGACCCTTGTTTTTTTGATTGCGGCTTCGCCAGATTCATCCTTGCTTTCGCGCTCGACGATGCGCACCAGCTTTGGGTTGCCCCGGGCGAGAATGCGATCTTCGTTAACATAGGCTTCAAGATAATCGGAAGTCAGCACTGAACCTGGTTGAACGACTTCAACATTGTCGATGGCCTTGACTATCTCGAGGTCACGGTCGTAAATGCCGCGATCGGCGGTTAAGACTGAATCTTTCTGAATGGCCTTCAAGCCACCGCGGGCAACATAGACATTGTTGTGAAACGTCATCAGCTTGCTGGTTATTTCCATGTCGCCGGCGGTGATCGAAGTCAGTGCCCAGGCGGTAGAAGCGGCTAAAATGGCGACAATGGCAGCACAAAGAATTAAAAGATTATTTTTTTTCATTTTCGATTTCCTGAGAAGGTTTTGTTTCATCGGCAGTTGAATGCACAAGCGGTTTTTTTAAAAGCTCTGATAATGGCGGAGCTTCGGGAATGGTCGGGCTGGCGATGTCGATAGCCGCAGTTTTCGAGGCGGAGTCATCCCAGATACGGATCATTACCTGCTGGTTGATCTGGGCTTCTTTGGTTTGCGTGTTGTAGCGCATGCCAATGCCGGTTATCACGGCATTGTCCTTCCAGAGAGTGACCGGTTTTTGCGTGTATAGCTCTTTGCGGTTGAAGTA
>CAZTHA010000548.1:0-2513 GCA_964613435.1 uncultured bacterium | reverse complement strand
GCACACAAACCTGGCCGAAAGTTACCGAATTCTTTTTGCCTTTACCGTAGCAGACGCCATCTTTGATGGTTATGTCTTCGAGCTTTTCGCCCATCATCTTGGCAGCGACCGCCTCAATCTGCTCGCGCACCTTCTTGGCCGTGGTAATAACAGCGCCGCCTGAGAGATAGGTTGTCGAACTGGCGTAAGCACCGACATCGAACGGAGTCATATCGGTATCAGAGCTGTAAACCATAATATCGGTAAGTTTACATCCGAGAGTTTCAGCGGCAATTTGACCGAGAACGGTGTCAGAGCCAGTTCCCAGGTCGGTTGCGCCGAGCAGCATATTGAACGAACCATCTTCATTCATCTTAATGAAAACTGCGCCCATATCAATTTCAGGAATCGAGCTGCCCTGCATCAGACAACACATGCCAAGGCCGCGTCTTTTGGCGCCAGTGCCAGTCTTGCCGTATTTTTTGCTCCATTCAATGCGCTTCATGCCTTCGGTGATACACTTACTCAGACCGCATGAACCGATAGCCATGTCGACGCCTTCACGTCCTTCGCCGAGGGCTTTGAAAATCGGTGAAGATTCACCTTCTTTAATGTGATTCATCTGGCGGAATTTGATCGGATCCATGCCGATCGCCAACGCCATTTCATCCATCTGGCATTCCATGGCATAGGCGGCCTGGGTAGCCCCATAACCTCGATAAGCGCCACCAACCGGCAGGTTGGTATAAACGGTATCACCGATAAATTCAATGTTATCAGCACGATACAACGGCAACACCTTTGAGCCGCAGTTGCTCAGAACGGTCAGCGCGTGACTGCCGTAGGCGCCAGTATTGCTGATAATGCGCATAGAAATTGCGGTAATGGTTCCATCTTTTTTAACGCCGCTCTTGATGGTGCAAACCATCGGATGGCGGGTGCGTGCCGCCATGAATTCTTCGGCGCGGGTCAGGGCCCAGATACAGGGTCTGCGGGTTCTTAAGGTCACCAGAGCACAGACGTCTTCGAGAAGAACTTCCTGTTTGGTGCCGAAGCCGCCGCCGATTCTGGGTTTGATGACACGGATCTTTTTAACCGGCAATTGCAGAGTCTGGGCGGTGATACGTCGCGCATGGAAAGGCACCTGAGTCGAGCTGCGCAAAACAATGCGATCGTATTCGTCGAGATAAGCCATGCAGGTATGTGGCTCGATCGGGCAATGCTGGGCATAATGCGGATAGTATTTTCTTTCAAGAACGACATCTGCATCTTTGAAGCCCTTTTTAACATCGCCGACAGCGGTTTCTACATGTGAACAATGATTATGTTTGGGATCATAGAATATTGGAATTGGAACGCGGCAGTCTTTTTCGTCATGAATGACCGGCGCACCTTTTTCCATGGCCTTTTCAGGATCAAATACCGGTTTGAGCACCTTGTATTCGACCTTGATTTTACTGCAGGCTTCAAGAGCTGCTTCGGGGGTTTCAGCAGCAACGATAGCGACACGGTCGCCAACGAAGCGCACCTTGTGATCGAGCAGGCAGGTGTCGTATGGTGATGGCTCGGGATAACCCTGACCGGCAGTAGTTCTTACGACGCGTGGCACATCTTTGTAGGTATAGATGGCAACTACGCCATCAACCTTAAGCGCGGCGCTGGTATCAATTTTCTTGATTTCAGCGTGAGCATGGGGACTACCAAGCACTTTAACATGCAGAAGATCCTGAAAATCGACATCGGCAACGTATTTCTGAACACCGCAAACCAGGCCCATGGCATCTATTTTGGTCAGGCTGTGGTTAACCTGTTCAAATTTGGCCGGTTTTTCAAAAGTAAGCGGTGATACCGGGATAGCCGAAACAGCTGGAACCGTATTGCTGACTTTTGGGGTTTTAGTGGCTTTTGCAGCTTTAACTGCCTTCGCAGCCTTCGGAGCTTTTATGGTTTTGGCAGCTTTTGAGCTGACTGCCTTTTTTTCAGCTTTTTTGGTGGTTTTTGCCATTATTTCTTACCTCGCGCAGTCTTTTTGGTTTTGCCCATGGCTTTTGCCGCAGTTAACACTGCGTCGATTCTTTTTACATAGCCGGTGCAGCGACAGAGATTACCATCGAGAGCATCTTTAACCTGGTCGATGGTAGGATTGGGATTACTGTCAAGCAGAGCTTTAGCGGCCATCAAAGAACCGGGGTTGCAAAAACCGCACTGGGTTGAACCGGAATCGACAAATGCCTGTTGAAGGATATGCGGGGTTTCAGGGGTTCCCATACCTTCGACGGTAAGAATTTCTGCGCCTTCTGCCAATCCAGCAAGAGTAATGCAACTGTTGCGGGGTTTTCCGTTGATGGTAACGGCACAGGCGCCGCACATTCCTTCACCACAACCGAATTTAACGCTCTTAAAGCCGGCGGCGCGAAGCACATCGTTAAGCATGGCGTTGGGTTTTACTTCGAGACAGAATTTTTTTCCATTGATGGTTGTATTTATTTTCACTGCCATTCTCCTTACTTGCGCGCCTTGTCAAAGGCTTCTTC
>CAZTHA010000547.1:0-2515 GCA_964613435.1 uncultured bacterium | reverse complement strand
CCCAGGCAAAAAATAAGGGCAAGATTCTTTCGCAGCCAAAACTGATGACCCAATCTGGCAACGAAGCCAAGATTGTCATTGGCACCAAGTATCCGTACAAAGCCTCTACCACTCTTAATCAGAGCGGCGGAACTGCAGAAAACATCCAGTATGTTGATGTGGGTATCATCCTCAACGTGACTCCTCAGGTGAATACAAAATCTGGAACAATTGTAATGAAGCTTGCTCCTGAAGTTTCCGATGTGGTCGGCTTCAGAAATGATGCTCCAATTATTACCAGCCGTCAGACCAACACAATCGTTGAAGTCGCCGATGGCGAAACCGTGGTAATTGGCGGACTTCTCAGAGATGAAGATCTTAAGAGCAAAACCGGGGTTCCAATTCTCAGAGAAATCCCTGTTATTGGCGAATTCTTCAAATACTCCAACAAATCAAAGAATAAAACCAATCTGGTAATCATGATTACCCCTAGAGTGGTTGATGTAAGAGGTCATACCCACGAAGAAGCCAAGGTCGAAGAAGCTAAAAAAAGAATCGAAGACCAGAAAACTCCTGCCAAACGCAGCAAACTGCGTGGACTAGTCGAATCGCTTCGCGAAAAATACAGTATGCCTGAAAATACTACACAACAGTATTAAGTGATTTCTTTGAAAAGCTGCCTTTAGAGGCAGCTTTTCTTAATTTGCCAGATTGATTGGACAAGCTTTGTTTTCCTTTAAAATCGTTACTTTTGCGAACTTTCCGGCATTTGAAGGAAATTTGTGTAAGTGATAAAATTGAACTGCTGGGGCGGACTTTAATCCCATGAGGTTGCGTAAAGTGGAAAAAATTAAGGAGACGGTAAAGCGCCGGGGTTTTACCCTGATGGAGCTCCTGCTGGTCATAGCTCTGGTGGCTATAGTGGCAGCCGTCGGGGGGCCGACTGCCTATCACAATTTCATCAGGGAATCGGACAGCAACATGTTAAACTCGTTGATTGTAGAAATCGAATACTGTCGCACCATGGGATTGATGGACATGCCCGACTATGCAACGTTTGAAACTTTTGGCGGTACCCCAGATTTTAAATGCGCTACCCAGACCAAAAGTTTAGATGGCAGTGTAACTTTTAAAAGCAGCAGATTTTTTGCCTTTGACAGGCTTGGAAAGCTTATCGACAATACAGGCGCTGCAATTCCTGATCAGACGATAACCCTGACCTCGGGCGGAGTAGACAAGGGAACTGTTTTGATTACCTCTGCCGGCGTCATTAAGAGGCAATAATATGATCACCCATAAAAAAGCCTTTACCCTTATGGAACTGCTGCTGGTTATAGCATTGATTGCAATCATAGCGGGAATAGGCGCGCCGCAGTTCTTTATGAGTGCAAAAGATAGAATTATCAATGCCCGTCTGCACATGTTCAAAGCTAATTATCAGGCGATAAGAGCAGCGATCGATCTTCAATTCAAGGACGAAAGCGTTCTCGACCCGTCATATCAGCTTAAAAACAGCGATTTAACGGTTTCTCGCATTCAAAAGCTCATAAATTCAGGGCATTTACCAAAGGGCGCCAGAAGTTTTGAGAACAACGTTGGGCAGGAGATCTTTTTCAAGATCGATGCAGTTGCTGGCGGTGGCTCACAGCCGGAAGATCAATTGCCGCCAGTTCTCAGAACAATGAAGCTGCATGTCGGTATTGAGGGAAAATCCATAGACATAGATAACCTTTTGAAAATACAAAAGAAGACCTGGCAGGAAATCTGGGAGCTGGTAAATCAATGAAACATTTGAAACAACCACAACAACAGAACCGCGGACTAACTCTGATGGAGCTTTTACTATCTATCGCGCTGATGGCAATTTTTGGCGTGTTTTTAATGGAATTTCTGACATCATCATGGCTGGCGACTGAAAAGGACTTTTCCCGTATCAAATGCGTGACCACTGCAAATAACATTTTAGAAATGGCAGGTGGCATGGCAATAGCAAATAGCAACAACCCGCCCTCTGGAGATGATCTTGAAACCACTTACAAGAGAATTCTCGGCAATGACTTTTCACCAACTCCGCCGAATATTGACGTTTCAACCTGGACTCTCATTGCCAAAGACTCCCCCCTTCACCCAGACAGAATAGGCTATTTTTATGCACAGATTGCGACTTACCCTGGTTACAATGGCTCATACACATTGTTTGTCGGTGATGCTTTACTGGCGAATGTGATCGAGATCAAAACTTCTTATTCTTCTCAACCAGTAGCAATAGACTATGGAATAACGCCATGAAAGTTTCAAATAACAATTCAAACGCCAATTTGGCTCTCGCAAGGGGCTTTACCCTGGTAGAGGTGCTGCTTGTCGTGGCACTTCTGGCAATTTTATCCGCAGCTTCCTTCGGTTTGATATACTGGCAGATGGCAACTCAATCGCACATTTCTCAAGCGGCAATGGGCGTTAACAAACTTGTTAACACCCAGTTGTTGATGAGGAAGGTTTTGCGGGCCGCGGTTGGTGCAATCACCGCGATTTCCTT
>CAZTHA010000546.1:0-2519 GCA_964613435.1 uncultured bacterium | reverse complement strand
CAAAGCGATCAATTACCTGAGGGCGATGGAACTGGCCAACGAAGTTATCGAATGGGCCTCAGTGGCTCAGTTCAATAAGGTTGATTCGGCTTATTTTTCAACTTTTAGAGGTCCGCTTGCCGAAGAACAGGGATCCGACCTTATCCCGATCAGCATTGCCGTAACCGACCCCAGTAACCAGGTCTGGGCCAATGATAACCTGACCACCGGTAGCATTGCTTATTCCGAGCAGTATAACAATGCCTTTTTCTTCAGGGAAATCAAGATTGAGAACGTTTCAGATTCATATATTCTGCCCGAATTATTGAAAAAGGTTACGGTAACGGTAAAATGGAGCGAAGGAATTCGTCCTGCAAATATCAATATTCCCGATGACAGAACCCGACAGGTTCAACTGTCGGTTTTAATTTTGAATGACGAAAACCTGAATTATTAACATGAAAAACACATTTGAAAAATCCGGCTTTACATTCGTCGAGATGATTATCAGCATTGCAGTTGCCATGGTCGCTTTTTTGCTGATTTACCAGTTCATGTCGAGCACCAGACATCATTATCTTTATGGTACCGTAAATTTGCAGAACCTCCAGGAAGGTCGTATGGCGATCAACTATCTGCGCCGTGATTTTTCCTGTGCCTGTCCGAGGCTCGAAGACCCTGACGATGCCGGGTATTTTCCATTTCAAAAAGCGCGAAAGCAGGTTTTTGCAACCGCTTCTGGTGAAGGTGCCGGTGCCGGCGATCTGATTCAGGTTTTGCCGCATGGTCTGCTGTTTTACAAGTTCTCTTTCAGCTCACCGGGTTATAAACCGGTGGTCGAGCTGGTTCGCTATGAATTCGACAGTGCGGCAAAAACATTGCTAAGAACCGGACAAGACGGGAAAACCCAGAAATTCACCGGGATCGAGGATGTGGAATTCAAGGTCTATGTTCATCAGATCGAGCCTGGTGTACCCCTTCTATGGGTAAGGCTCAAGATACACGAAGGCGAGAACATGTTTGGGTCAGACAAGATCGGTAGTGCGCTCGAACTGACGACATCAATTTCCAGCCCGTTTTTGAACAGCAGCGCCAATAATCCGTACTGGCGTTTTGAAACCGGGCACAAAAAATTGTAAACTTGAAGCAACGAAAAGCAAAACATTGTCGTAAGTTAGGCAGAAGATAAAAACGTTCAGGAGGAGTTAAGTGATGAAAAAGATGAAATTCTGGCTTTCAATGGTTCTTTGCCTGTCAATGATTTTCAATCCGCTAATTGTTCAGGTTGCTGTTTACGCGGCTGATGCCGATGCCTCTCAGCAAGAGGAAGTGAAAAACGAAGAAATGGAAACTTCGGCTGAGAAAGCGGATGAAGCAAGTGAAAAAACAGATGAAGCCTATAATAAGCTCAGTACCACGAAAAAGGCCAAAACCAAATGGTATATGAGCAGCAGCACCAAGCGCAAAATTCGTGATGCTAACTCCAAACTCGACAGTGCCAAAAGCGAAGTTGGCGATGTTAAGGACACTGCTAAAGATGCGGCCGGCGAAGTAAAATCTATCGGCGATGCCATCGAAGGTGATGGAAATGCTCTTGACAAGCTGGCAAAGGTTAAAGCCGGAATTCAGGGCGCTCTTATCAAGACCGGCCAGTTGTTGCAGAAGATTGGTCAGTTGTTGAAGACTGTGGGCCAGGCATTGCAGTTGATCGGTAAGGCTCTTTCAGCCATACCATGGACCGCAGCAATCGGTCAGGCTTTGATGAATGTCGGAAAAGTGCTTTACTCTGTGGGCACGATGCTTGATAACATCGGTAAAGTTATCGAGCAGATTGGCCAGACGGCTGCCGATGCCGACAAGGGATTTGGCGACATGCTCGGTCAGATTTTCCAGGCCGGTAAAGATGGTTGGAAACAGGGCTGGTCAGAAGCTGAAGCTTATGAACAGAGCCTTGATTCTGAAGATGCCGACACTTCTGAAAACATGGGTGATACCACCGGCGAAACTGAAACCGACACCGGTGCCGGTTCAGACACGGTTGAAGATGTTGATCAATCAGGAACTTCTGATATCTGATAGTTACTTAATTAAGAGAGCTGCCTCATTTGATGGGGCAGCTCTTTTCATTGCCGCGAAAATTGCAATCTTATTTTTAAGGTTATTAATATCTCTGTTTTTTCCGATTAGCAGATTGCTATGAAAAGAAAAATTCTCAGTGTTTTTGCAGTGATCTTCGCAATAACTGTCGTTCTGGCATGGTTGCCAAACACCTATGGTGGCGATCCCGGATTGACCGGAATAATTGTCAAAGATCCGGAGAGATACTATCACCGTCTGAAAGATATGCGCAGCAAAGATCCCGATAATCCTGAGTTAAGCTATCAGATCGCCAATCTTTATTATAGTTGGAAAATGGAAGACGAGGCGATCAGAGAATACCGGCGAACTCTCAAGCTCAAACCTGACCACGAGTTTGCCCAGTGGTTTCTCAGCAAACTTCTCGAAAGTAAAGGCTATTATGATGAAGCTTTCTGGCTGGT
>CAZTHA010000545.1:0-2525 GCA_964613435.1 uncultured bacterium | reverse complement strand
CATCCATCGGTTGAAAGGTGGCTTTCATAACTTCGACGATCGTTGAAGGGGTAAGCTGGGAAACAAGATCAAAAATGGCAATGTTCTGGGTGTTGGATACCATTATCACTACAGTCAACAGGTTGCCAAGAGCACAGCCAAGCGCTGACAGGATTCCGCCGACAACTCCAAAAGAAGTATCTACGCCTTTTCCTGCACTTCTGACCGCCAAGCCAACAAGAACGCCGACGCCGATGGCCATCCAGCCAATCTGGTAATTGGTTAGAGCGGTAATAACTGCCCATAAAATTGCGCTTATCAGAGCCGCCGCAGCTCCCGCAGCAATTCCCAGCATTAGATTCTGCTCGTCACGCATTTTCTGCAATAGCTGCTGCATTTTCAAAGGATCGATTTCTATAGTCGGGGTTTCCTGCTCAAGCGCTTCTTCTTTTTCGTTCTCATTCATTTTTTTTCACCTGCCACCAGAATTTTAAATCTAACTGGATCAAGAAAATGGAAAGCAATTTCCAGATTCGAACACCTGATCGGAATGATAGCAGAAATATGAAAAAAAGGAATCGCTTCGCTGAATTATTCGCTGTCGATTATTAAGTCAGAATCATGGTTGTCGACATTTTCATCGATGCCCCGGTCGAAAGAAAAGAAAATTACGATAATGGCAAGAAGTATCGTCGCCAGACTTAGGTTGATTCCATCTGAAAAAGAGCCCGAACGGTCTGCGAGCCAACCGCCGATAGACGGCCCGGTAAGAGCTGCCAAACCATAACCGAGAAAACATATCGGGTACATGCGGGCAAAAAGTTTGACGCCGAACTTTTCGACAATCGTCGAGGCATAAACGACAAAGCAACCACCAAAGCCAGCGCCGATAAGCGGTGTAGCAAGAATGAGCGCTGATTCAGCTTCACGCACGTGTAACGCCAGCATTGTTACAAAAAAGAAGCCCAGCGAGATCAGAATGGTATTTTTCGATCCAAGCCGGTCATGAATCTGACCCCAGAAAATCCTGCCAAAAATGTTACCGATCGCAAACAAAGAAATGGTTAGGGTGGCGTAGAATTCGCTCAAACCAAAATCGAGCATCATTGGCTTGAGATTGCCGATAATCAGTAGTCCGGCAAAGGTACCGGCAAACATGCCCAGAAAGCTCAGTGCAAAAGTGCCGGTCATTAGATTCGGCTTGAGCGAATCGTTGGCATTGTCAGCAGCCGTCGCCGCTGATCTTTCCGGCTCACTGATAAAAAGACTGGCTATCAGAGCGAGAAGACCAAAAACCACTCCGGTGAAACGAAAAACTTCAAAAATGCTGAAATGGCTGTGATAAAGAAGGTGCTCGGCTAAAGAGCTTAGTATGATCGCGCCCCCGCCGAATCCGGCAACGGCTACTCCGGTTACCAGGCCCTTGTTGTCGGGGAACCATTTCATGCCTGTCGTTAGCGGGCAGACATAGCCAAAACCGATGCCAATGCCGACTACCAGGCCATAGCTTAGCAACAGGCCAACGAAGCTGCCATTGCTGTAAGAAGCCAGAATATAACCTGTAGCGAAGAGAATCGAGCCGATCGATGCCGTTAATTTTGGGCCAAAGCGATGCAAAAATTTGCCCGCGGGAATCATGGCTATGGCGAAGGTGGCGATTGCCAGACCAAAAATGCTGCCGCATTGACCTTTGCTCAAACCAGCCTGTTCGTATAGCGGCGGCACAAAAGCGCTCCAGGCGTAGATGCCGCCGAGAACCGCCTGAAGAATGACTCCTGCCCCAAGAACCTGCCACTTTTTCATGCCATGATTCAATTTGTCGCTCATGTCCTGATTTTCCTTGTCGTCGCCGGGTCAAGAAGGTGAAGCAATTCGGCTATGGTTTGCCCTGCCTCGATGGGATGGCGCAGATGACGTTCGAAATTTATCTGATAATGATTGCAGCGTCCTTCTTTGGTTCGGGTAATATAGCCCGCCTCGGTCAATTCGGCGATGATTCGTTGTACCGCCCGCTCGGTTATGCAGACTTTTCCGGCGATTTCACGCATTCTCACCGATGGGTTTTGGGCCAGACAAAGCAATACGTGCGAATGATTGGTTAAAAAAGTCCAGTTAGCGGGGTTGAATTCGGCTTCGGCCATAAAATTTTCCTTTTCGGCGATTTATTCGTGAATATAAATACACGAAAAGTAGTTCGTGTGTCAAGGTGTCAGAATCGCAGCATCTTCAATAGGTATAAAACTAAGATCTTTCCCTGATTTTTTCATTGTTTGACGCCGGCAAAATCTGATATATTAACCGCATTAAACCTAAATACAAGAGTAATTTGCCATGAAACAAACTGTAAACCGTGCCCTGACGGTATTTTTAATATGTCTCATTTCCTTTTTTGTGAGCTCTTCGGCATCTCTGGCCAAAAAGAACAGCAACCTCAAGTTGAAAAAGAAAACCCCGGAAGAACTGCGCCAGGAAAAGCTTCAGCAGGATGAAATTCTCCGCCAGGAAATCATGAGTTTTGTCAAAGCCCACCCCGAAAGAGAAAAAGG
>CAZTHA010000544.1:0-2525 GCA_964613435.1 uncultured bacterium | reverse complement strand
TCGGCTACTTTTTTTTCACCGACCCGCCGAGGCAGGAAATTCATATTAACAAAACCAGGCCATCAAGTCAATATTTTAATTACAAAAAATCAGAATATTTTTTCAATATCGAAAATTCCTGGCAAAATCACCGTTCAAAACGAATTATGCGGCCATTTCGGTAAGCGACGAGCTGGGCCAGAATTTCGACGGCAATCTCTTCAGGTGTGGTAGAACCTAGATTGATACCGATGGGCGAGAAGATACCCTCGGCCCTCTCTCTGCTTATGCCCTGCGCAACCATAGCATCTTTCATTTCAACCAGCTTCTTGGCGGAGCTAACCAAACCCACATAGGGTGCAGGAGTCGGCAAAACTTTTTCCAGAACCTCTTTGTCCTTAAGATGACCCGGGGTCACAACAACGACGAAACAGCGGTCATTCAACTTCAACGAATCGACAACATCGACGTAATTTGCACAAAGCACCTGGTCGCACTCGGGAAACAACTGAGGATCTGCGAATTCCGGACGTTCGTCGATCAGCGTTACACTGAATCTGGCAAGCGACGCCATTTTCGCGAGAACTTTGCCGATGTGCCCGGCGCCGAACACTACCAAACGCGGCTCATCGGCAATCATTTCGATGAAAACCCGGGCTTGACCGCCACAGACAGGCTCACTACCTTCAAGGGGGTTACTCAGGTCAAAAGTAAGAATGGTTGAAGAGCCGTTTTTGAAAAGGTCGATGGCTGCCTGACGCACCCGCTCTTCGTTGATGCCGCCGCCAGTGGTGCCGACAGTTGAGCCATCGCGAAAAACAATCATCTTCTGGCCGACAGTACCCGGACTTGAGCCGATCGTTTCGACAACGGTGCACAGCACAAAGGCCTCGCCACGATTGAAAGCTTTTTTCATTTCCTGAAAGAATTCTGTTGCCATAACATTCCATCCTGCATTTTGTTTGCATCCATTATCAATTCAGGGCAGGCAAAAAACAAGGAAATTTTAATTTAATCGTCAAGGTTTGTTGAAAGGGCGCCGATAAATTTCAAAGAGAAAAATAAAATCGGAGGCAACATGAGCGCCCAAGCCCTATTGAAAAACATTTCCCCCGGTTCTGGAAGCCATGAGTCCGGACAGCTGGAAACCCCATATGGACCGGTCAACAGAAACTGTGATGAATTCTGGACAGCCAAACAAAGGCAGCTCCACTCACTTCACTATGCCAATTCCTACCGGGCTTCATTCAAACCTGAGCTTCCGGACTTCTTTATCAGGAAACTGACCAGCCCGGGCGATACGGTTGGCGACCCGTTCGGTGGGCGCGGCACGACTTTGCTGCAAGCTTCGCTTCTGCAGCGCAAGGGCCTGAGCAATGACGTCAACCCACTTTCAGAACGACTGGCATACCCCAAAATCAATCCGGTCAGCATTGAAGAAATAATCGAGCGTCTCGATGAAATAGACTTGAGCAAACCTCTCGATCTGAGCCAGGAAGAAGACATGTCAATGTTCTATCATCCTGACACCTATCGCGAGCTGCTGAATCTGCGCAACTATCTGCGCACCCACCGCGACAATATCGATCGTTTCATAGAAATGACGGCACTTTCAAGACTGCACGGGCACTCAAATGGTTTTTTCTCGGCCTACTCCTTCCCGCAGATTTCGATTCCCAAATCGAATCAGGAAAAAATAAACCGCACCCGTGGTGCTGATCCCGACTACCGCGAAGTAAAAGGTCGAATCATCAAAAAGGCAAAAACCTCCCTGAAAAGTGGCGGCATCGAGGCACTGCGTCAGTGGGGCAGAAATCAGAAACTAACGACCGGGGATTCCCGCAATCTCAAGGGCTGGGAAACGGAAAGCGTCGATCTTATCGTGACCTCACCGCCATTTCTCAACCAGGTCGATTATGTGCAGGACACCTGGATCGAGAGCTGGTTCTGCGACATTCCCAGAGAAAGTCTTGAAGACAAGATCGTCCAAACTCCTGATCTGGCAAAATGGGCGCGTTTCATCTCTGACACCCTGGCGGAACTTCACCGCGTCGTCAAAAAAGGCGGCAAAGTGGCCATGGAAGTTGGCGAAGTGCGCTATCAGGGCGAACTGCTCAACCTCGACGAAATCGTGGTCAATCTTACTGCAAGCAAAGAATACAACCTTGGCCAATTCAAAGTGAACGAAGTCATGGTGCAAAGCCAACAGTTCACCAAACTGGCAAACTGCTTCAAAGTCGCCAACAATAAACTTGGCACCAATACAAATCGCATTGTTCTGATGGAAAAGATTTAGGAGGCAAATATGAGAATCACCCCATTGGATATCTATCAAAGAGAATTCTCGCGCAAAAACATCGGCGGACTCGATGAAAACGAGGTCTACAGCTTCCTGAAAAAAGTCGGAAGAGAATATGAAGCTCTCTACGCCGAGAACAAATCGCTGAAAGACCAGGCCCAGCGCCTGACCGGCCAGATGGAAGACTACCTCGAACTTGAAAAGACCCTGAAGCAAACTCTGATCTCAGCTCAGAAAGCATCTGGAG
>CAZTHA010000543.1:0-2543 GCA_964613435.1 uncultured bacterium | reverse complement strand
CAGGATCCCACCCAGAATCATGGCTTCATTCTTGTAAATGAATCCAGCCATTGCAGCAGCAATACCGGTTTCAAAGCCGCAAGGCTTGAAGTTCAGCCTTTTAAGCATGTCGCAGAGAAATTTTTTCACCAGAGGTTCGTCGTCGACGACCATAATTGAAGCCAGGTTCGGTGACTCTGCCGAGGGTTTGCCGATGATCGAATCGGCATCTTTTTTCGTTGATTCGCTCGTGCCGGCTACCCGATGTTCATGTTGCATCTCTTTGTGGATGTAAAGCTGAGGCGGATTCTTGGGCGGAAACAGCTTGCGAAGCTGCATGTTGTTAGAAACTGCCTGGGTGACTGCATTGACAATGCTGGAGGCGCTTTCTTTCTGGTCCGGGTCTGACAATTCGTCCTGAAGCGTCGATCCGTAGCCGGTGATGATCTGAAACTGGTTGTTGAGATCGTGGGTTATTTTTCTGACGTTGCTGAGCCCGTTAACGAGAGTCTGCAGATCTCGATAAAGGATTGGTCCGGGCATGAATCCTGAAATGTTGACCATGCTGACGATAATTTCGTCGTCCGTAGCCGAATCAATCCTCGAGCATGCCGAGCAAAATGGGCCTGTTTTGCCTTCAGAGTCGTTCTGTTTTATGGTTGTGAAAAGAATTTTTCCTTGTTGAGCCTGGTGAAGAAAATCTGCAAAAGCTTCGCGGTCTTGCTCGGTAAGCAGCAGAAGGAAATCATTCAAATCAAGACAATCTGCAAAATTGGCCGGGAAAACCTGGTTGAAGTTTTCGGCGGGTTTTACTTTTGAATTCTCTGTTAGAAAGGTAAAAGAGGTTGAATAAAGTTCGACAAAGCTTCGACCATGCCTCGAATTCATGATGGCTCCTCTATTTAAGTCTCCCAATTGTTATACAATCTTATCTATATTTATTCTAACTTATTGAAACCCTAACTTACAACAACAAGTTTTAGCTTTTACATATTATTTGGAAAAAAATATTCGTCTGGCCTTTTATGCTTATTTTGAAGGGGCTGGCAGCCCGCATTTTGTGCACGAAGGGGCGGTTGGCAATAAAACATGTGCTATAATCCACTCGTTTCACATCATTCAATCAAACTCAGGGATATTTTTTCAAGAGGTAATCTGTATGAAGCGTGCCCTGGTTCTTTTCTTTTTATTTTTCTGTTTTTTCGGTGCAACTTTTGCAAATACTCCAGTAATTAATGTCGCCGGCAACTTCAATGCCTGGAATCCGGCCGATGCCAATTGCCAACTTACACTCGGCGATGATGGGTACGGTATCGAAGTTTTTCTTCATTCCGGATTGGTTGAATACAAGTTCGTTGCCGACCAAAGCTGGTTGGTTAACTGGGGCGATGACGGTGAGGCCGATGAATTGCCCCAGAATGGAAAAGCGGTTAAAGGAGCCGGCAATATCGTTTGCAGCATCGACAAGAGCGGTCGCTACCGGTTCAGTTTCAATCCTGATAACGGTAATTATCTTCTTGAACTTGTTGAGGCCAGTGAAGAGAATCCACAGCCCGAGCCGGTTCCGCCGCCGACTCCTCAGCCGCCGCCAGTTTCTGGCAAAGACTTTCGTGAAGAAACCATCTATTTCCTCATTACCACCAGGTTTTTCGACGGCGACCCAAAGAACAACTTTTATTGCCGCGACCGTATCAAAAAAGGCGACCCTCATTGGCGCGGCGATTTCAAGGGTTTGATTGAAAAACTTGATTACCTGCAGGATCTCGGTTTCACGGCAATATGGATCACTCCGCCGGTAGAAAACCGCTCAGGGCTTGATTATCATGGCTATCATGCTTATGACTGGACCAGAATCGACCCGCGCCTTGAATCACCCGGCGCAACCTATCAGGATCTTATCGATGCCTGCCACAAGCGTGGCATCAAGGTGATTCAAGATGTGGTTATCAACCATTCATCGAATTATGGAATACGCAACCAGGTCTGGATCAACCGCCTGCCGGTAAAATATTTCCGCAAGCCAGGCCTGACCCTTGATTGGCCTTATACTGGCAACCTTGGCAACTACGCCTGGAAATACCGCATGGATAACGATAACCCGGTCGCACCGGAATGGTTCAAAGAGCGTCTTGAAACCGATTCTGAAGGCGTAGTTCCGCTTCTCGACCCGGTTACCGGTAAGACGGTTCCCACTGAGCATTGCGACCCAAACCGCTTTTTTGGCACCGATGTCAACAATCTGCCCGAAGACTGGTATCACCAGGAAGGCTTTATCTGTGGCGGCGACTGGGAAAGCGCGCATCCTTTGCAGCAGAAGCACATGGCCGGCGATTGCATCGATCTGGCAACCGAACGTGATAACGTCAGAAAATATTTGAACGATGCGATCTGCAGTTATCTTGATATGGGCGTCGATGCGATCAGGCTCGATACGGTCAAACATCTCGAACGCGGTGACCTGCTCAGCTATGTGAACACCTGGAAGAAGCACAAGTCCGACCTGTTCGTCTTCGGCGAAAATCTGGTCAAAGGCCATGGCTGGGGCGATCTCGGCGGCGACAACG
>CAZTHA010000542.1:0-2552 GCA_964613435.1 uncultured bacterium | reverse complement strand
TGCATTTTCCCAGTATAGTCTTGGAGTTCTGTATAAAAACTCGGGAAGGCTGCCCCAGGCTATCAGAGCTTTTTCGCACGCGATAGAGCTTGACTCCGACGATGCCTATTCACATTCCCATCTGGGGATCTCTTTTTACGAACAGGGGCAGATTGAAGAAGCCATTTCTGCGCTGCAAAGAGCCGTAGAAATAAATCCTGAAGACACTTATGCGCTTTACAATCTTGGTGTTGCCTACCTTGACAATCATCAGAACGATCTGGCGATAGACGCACTTGTGCGCGTGGTCAATCTTTCGCCGAACGACCCCTATGCCTGCTTCAATCTTGGCCAGGCTTATGAAGCCAAACGCTTTCTCAAAGAAGCCAAGGCCTGCTATAAGAAGGCTTTCGATCAAGCCCCGAAAAACACCCAGATTTCCAAATTTGCCAAAGAATCATTTTCCAGGTTGTAAATCTATGAAAATTTCCGTTGAAGCCCTGCAAAATATGCGCTTTAAAATGATGGCAGCAGCATTGTTGGTAATAATAGCTGCATTTACTGGCTGCTCCGGTGCCAGCGTCACTCCCAGAGAAGGGTCAGTCAGCGGTAAAATATTGAATCTAAGTGGGCAACCTATTGAAGACGCCCTGGTAACATGGGCCTACGATAACACACGTTGGGCATTGACCGACGAAAACGGGTCCTATTCCATAACCGGAGTTGGCTTTGGCGATCAGATTTTTCAGGTTGAAGCATTCGGTTACCGAAGCGCACAGTTTACCATTAGCGTTTATTCAGGCCAGACTTCTGTTGCCAATGATCAACAGCTAGAGGCAAAAAGTTTCGACTATTTCGACATTGAAGTTTCCGAGGTTTCGGCGACTCATGCAATGATAACCTGGAAAACCAGTGATTACACCAGTGGTCTTATCGAGTATGGAGAAAGTGAATCGCTTGGAAGAACCATTCGGGAGCCTTCGGGGCAGTATGCCACCAGTCATTCTCTTACCATTACTGGACTTAGCCCACAAAAGCAGTATTTTTTCAGGATCGTTTCCTCAAGACAGGGTCGTAGCGCTGAAACTTCGGAGCGAGGTAATTTTACCACTATCAGCAATCTCGAAGACAAAACAGCGCCCAATGCCCCTACCGGTGTTCAGGCCGCGATCAATTCGAGTCCCAACCTGGTAACTGTTTTCTGGGCGCCGGTTTCTGACAGTGATTTGAAGGGATACAAAGTTTACCGGGCTGAGAACGCCAACGCCGCTTTTACGGAAATAAGCAACATGATTGTTGCCAGAGGCCAGGAAAGGTATACTGACGTTGCGGTAGTGCCAGGCAAAAAATACTATTACCGGGTAACGGCGATCGATCAGGCAAACAATGAAAGTGGTTACAACAATATCGCCAACATGCTGGTTCCCGGCGACATTGCCACCGAAGTGACCTGGACCCGTGCCAACAGCCCCTATCTGGTATCAGGCGATATCAACATTCTCGAAACCGGCCGACTCAATATTGATGCCGGGGTTGAAGTTCTTATCGCGGATTATGATTCATACAGAAGAAATGACCCAGACAGAATCGATTTCACAGTCTCAGGGGCAATAGTGGCTTCGGCTGGCAATCTTCTTCCGATCGTTTTCGCCTCAAGCCAGGTTAACGCTGCGAAAGATGCCTGGAACGGCCTGGTTTTTCAAAATGTCAGTAATCCTGCCAATAGTTTGGTTAATGTACAGATTTCCGATGCAATTACCGGCCTGCAAATCAGCAATGCCGTCGGGGTATTTTCCCAGATTGAAATTTTGAATTGTGAAACTGCGGCAAAATGCAGCAATAATCAGGATCTTCAGATTAACCGCATCCTGAGCAAAAGATGCACGAAGGGAATCGAGCTTGAAAGCAACAAGAATCTGGTTGTCGATTCATGCACCTTCTATCACCCGACCATCGCCATGGTTTCCAACAATAATGATGGACTCAAGGTTGCCGGTTGCAATCTGCTCGAATTTATCGAAACCGGCATTATTTCAAATGAAGCCGGCGGCAACATCGAATTTTCAAACAATCTCTTTGTCGCACCCAACGGCTGGGGATTGAAAGTTCTGCAACAAAATCCGATCATTGAAAACAACACATTCGATGTACCCTATTGCATTCAGATCGCTCAGGGGAATCCCATCATTCGAAAGAACATTCTTCTGGCAGAAAGAAGTGTGTTTTCTTCAGGCAAGTCTGGAATCGAACACCTTAGCAATATGTTGCCCCTGCCGGTTTTTGGCCCGAACAACATTTTTGGATTCGATGATGGAAAAAGCCATATTGGCTGTGAAGCGACCTCTGACAGCACAAGTGAAGATGTTCTGCTGATGAAGGAAATTTCCGGCGATAATTATGATTATCGGCTCCGTCAGCCCTACCCGGCCATCGATGACGTCTGGGGAATTATTCGCGACGATGTACCCTTCAAACCATAAACGAGGTAATTTTACCTCAATATTGAGAACTTTTTACCTAATTCCAAAATCGTAAAAATTCGCCATTTTCAGCAAAACCCTCTTTAACAGTGG
>CAZTHA010000541.1:0-2552 GCA_964613435.1 uncultured bacterium | reverse complement strand
AATTATCGAAAAAGCTGGCAATGGCTCGCTGGTAAAAGCTTTCGCCTATCAGGAACGGGCTTATATCAATTATCAGCAGAAAAATTACCTGAACGCGATCGATGATTATCGTCGGGCTCTCGAAAGCGCACGCTTTCCGGTTAATGATCGCGCCTGCCGCTACCGTTTGATGCGCTCGGCCTTTTTTGCCGACCGGGATTCCGAATGTCTTGAAATGCTCAATCAGCTGGTTAAAGCCGGCAACCCCGAGCCTTTGTTGCCGATTCAGATTTATGAAATGGGTCTTGAACGCCATGATGCCGGCAATTTTAAGGGCGCCGGGCCCTTTTTTATGGTGCTTGCCCGCAATTTCCCGGGCCATTATCGGGCCGATGACGCTATTGGTTACAGCATAATTGGCGCGGGAAAGGCCAGTAGCGATGGTAAAACCCTCCTGAAATTGCTCGAGGCCCGCTACGGCAATTCGTTTTTTATTACCTGGATTGCCCCGGAATCCAGGAAAAAGAAGCTCAAATCAAGATCTTATAAAGAAACTAAGGTTTCTGCCAACACACGCAATCGCATCAAAGCCTGGAAAAAACTCTGGAAAAGCGATTTCGCCTCCTTTGCCCGGGAAGAAGCCCGGAAAATGACCGACAAATACCCCGCCAACATGGCACTTTACCAGCAGATCGTTGAAATTTGCCGGCAAAACGATGATTACAACCAGCTTACCGCCTTCGGTGAGCGCCTGGCCAGACAATTGCTCGAAGCCGGCAAATCACTCGCAGAGATGCCTCTGTGGGCCTGGAAAGCCCATTACCCCGAGGCCTACATGAAAATGGTCAAGGCTGAGGCCAAAAAGAACGGTATCGACCCTTATTGGGTGTTGTCGATCATGCGCGAAGAAAGCCACTTCAACCCTGAAACACTTTCTCGCAGCAATGCCCACAGCCTGATGCAGATTCTTCCCTCAACCGGAAAATGGATCGCCCAAAAAGTCGGCCAGCGTAATTTCAAAAAAAACGATCTTTGGAAACCTGAAGTTAACATCAGGTTTGGCTGCTGGTATCTCAAGTATCTTTCTGACCTTTTCAACGGCGAACTGCATTTGGCATCGGCGGCCTATAACGGCGGTCAGGGCAACATTCAGCGCAAGGTTGAAAATGGCCCATTCGCAAAACTCCCGGTTCTTGAGCGACTTGACCGGGTTCCTCTACCTGAAACCCGAGATTATTACAAAAAGGTTATGGGCAGTTACTGGAATTACCAGCGACTCTATGGGCGTTGAGCTTATAATTTGATCGTCGATAAAAAATAGTGATCGCCTGAAAGCAACAAAGGGGCCGAAAAACGGCCCCTTTGTCCTTCAATCAATTCAATTACCAATTCAAGGTCTGTATCTCCGACTTTTACCCTTTTCCAACCATTCATCGTTCTGCCAGATTTTTACCAGTGAATAGATGGTTTTGCTGAACAAAACCCCTGTCCCCAGTGAAAAACTCAGCAGATAGAAAATTTCTTTCGCAGTCTCGCTCATGATTACAGCAGATGGGTATTATCTGAAAGATAGCTTCTTACTTCGGGATTCGCGCATTCTTCGAGATCGCTTAGCCATTTCACGACACTATCGGCCCTGAACCTTACCGATCTGCCGATTTTGACCGTCGGCAGTCCCATTTTGCGTAAAGTGTAAATGGTATTCCTTTTTACTTTCAGGAAATCCATCAATTCAGGTATGGTCATGAGGCTTTCTTTTTTCATGCAGTTTACCTCCGCTGTAATTGCTCAATTATGTGGTAATTTTCCTATCGTCACAACCGGCTGAATGATTGAGTGCAAAAAAAAATAAAAAAAAATGAAAAAAAAGCTAAATGGTTCAACAAATTTCACCGATTAATTAGTTGAAGTTCAAGTAAGGTTTTACTTCAAGTTGAAGAAAAATTTTACGCGAATGGACAACCAAATCCCTAACTCCCTTTCAATGTGTCGCTAACAACGGCACATTTTTTATTTTAGCCCGGAAATGATTGATTCTCACTGGGTATATCAGTTAGTATTGTGGCGACTGAATCTGGAGGAATTATGTATCAACAGTTTTCATTTGTATCTGAAATGAATGGTGACAAGGAAATATTGCGCCTTAAAGGCTATCTAGAAGATCAGGGTGGTGTTTCCCTGAAAGCCCATATTGAACAAACACTGGCTCAGGGAATCGTTAATTTCGCCATCGATTTTTCGCAAATCGAGTTGATAAGCAGTCCCGGGGTTGCTGCCCTGCTCGATGTAAGTACCATAATCGTCGATGATTATGCCGGTCAGATCGTATGCTGGGGCCTCGACAATCATCATTCGACAGTACTCGAAATGTCTGGCTTCTTTTTCATGGTTAATCCCGTTCCCAGTCAGGCTGAAGCCATAAGCTTCCTTGATGGCGAGTGAAAGGAACTGCAATGAAACCGAGATACCTGATTGAATTGACCCTATTGTTATCTCTGCTGATGTCGGTGGCTGTCCATGCCCAGAACCTGATACCAGAACTGATGAATCAGGGTTTGAAGCTTTACGCGGCC
>CAZTHA010000540.1:0-2560 GCA_964613435.1 uncultured bacterium | reverse complement strand
GGCAGCGAATACACCGTTGACGTAACCGATCTGATCAGAAACAACCCCAGCAGCGCATACTACCTTGCAGCTTACAATCTTGATATGATCGACATCGCATTGCATGACATTCAGCTTAGTATCTACTATCGCTGATTTGTTTTGTTCATAACATCCCAATTGCTTTTCCCCGGTATCCAAAATACCGGGGACTTTTTTTTGCTGGTTTTATTCGGCGGTTAAAAACGCGGTTTTTTTTAAATAGCGACCAACCGCGAAGCAAATAAAGTCAGACCGATCAGGGCCATCATTATGCCGACGGTCCAGAATCTTATTACAACTTTCTCTTCGGCCCAGCCACAAAGTTCGAAATGATGATGAATCGGGCTCATTTTAAAAATTCTTTTGCCTTTGGTTAATTTGAAATAGCTGACTTGAAGCATAACCGAAAGAGCTTCAAGAACAAATACCCCGCCGACGATCGCCAGAAATATCTCGGTTTTCGTGCCGACCGCGATTGAAGCCAGGGCGCCGCCCATGGCCAATGAACCGGTGTCGCCCATGAATACTTCTGCAGGGTGGGCATTATGCCAGAGAAAACCGAGGCAACCGCCGACGATGGAAGCGCTCATGACGGCAAGCTCACCTGAGCCGGGTATGTAAAGAACACCCAGATGGCGGGCAAAGATGACGTGGCCACAAACATAGGAAAAAAGAAGAAATGGGGTTGCTGCAACGGTCATTGTGCCGGCTGCCAGCCCATCCAGGCCGTCAGTAAGGTTAACTGCGTTGGTTGCGCCAACGATTACGGCAATAACAAAGGGAATATAAAACCAGCCCAGGTCGAAAGCGCCGATTACCGGTAGTTGGGTTGAGGTTGCCGGCATGGCCATACTCGATGAATTCCCCGGAAGATTCAGCTCAAATCTCAATTCTGGGTAATAGGCGATGGCCAATGCGGCGCCTAGAGCGACCATGATCTGGCCAAAAAGTTTTTGCCGTGGTGTCAGGCCAAGTGATCTGGCTTTAACGACTTTGGTAATGTCGTCAAAAAAACCGATAAGGCCCATTGCTGCGGTCGTTGCCAGGGCAATGATCACGAATGGATTGAGCTTTGTCCAGAGAATCGTCGTTATCATCAGCGGGATGAGAATGATAATCCCACCCATGGTTGGAACGCCGGCTTTTTTAAGATGCTCCTTTACTCCTTCTTCGCGTATCGTTTGACCGATCTGCCGCTGGCGAAGATTGGCGATAACCCGGGGAGCAATTATCATTGCCAGTAAAAAGGAGGTAACGATCGAAAAAATGATGCGAATCGATAATGGCGCAAAAATTGAGCTGAACAATTGGTTCCTCCTGCGATGTCAGTGCAGATCTTCAGCAAGTTCCGGCCAGATTTTGCGGATAATCTTTTCGAAGTGCATGCCGCGGCTGGCTTTGAAAAGAACTGTTGCACCGGCTTGTAACTGCTTATTCAATAATTCGGCGGCTTCCTCATGCGAGTTTAGCGAATTGACAAGATTCTGGTTGAGGCCGGCGGCTAAAGCAGCCGCGGCAATAAAGCGAGCATCTTCGCCGACTGTGATCAATCGCTCGATTGAAAGTTCGGCTGCCAGTTTTCCAATTTCTTCGTGCATGCTTTGCGACAAGTCGCCAAGTTCACGCATGTCGCCAAGAACGGCGATCCTTGGAGCTGGGCAAACATTCAGGTAGTGCAGGGCTTCACGCATCGAGCCTGGATTGGCATTGTAGCAGTCGAGCAGAATATTTATCCGGTCCTTGATCACGAGTTCCATTCTTGCAGATACGGCTGCGAAAGATTCCAGACGCTTTATGCCTTTTTCAAGGGAAAAGCCAAGCCGCTGGTAGACCGCAAGGGCCGCTGCGGCATTCATGGCGTTGTGTCGACCTGGCATTTGCAGGCGGCAGAGGTAGTCATTTTGCTTGAAAGCAATCGAAAAATTGACTCTATCCATGCCAGGTTCAATTTTATTTACCCGAAATTCGGCGGTTTCATCACAACCAAAGAAGCTCAAACCTTCTTTGGCGATGTCACGAAATAGGGACGAGAATTCGCTGTCGGCTGGGGCAATCTTGATCGAGCCGGCGGGCATTTCTTCGAAAATTTCGGCTTTGGCTCGGGCGATATTTTCAAGACTGCCGAGAATGCCGATGTGCGCAGGGCCGATATTGCTTATCAGCGCAGCATCAGGGCTGGCAATGCGGCAAAGATCGCGAATCTCTCCGGAATGATTCATTCCCATTTCCAGCACGATGTATTCGGCATTTTGGGGCGTTCCGAGTATGGTCAATGGTAAGCCGATGTGATTGTTGAGGTTGCCGGTTGTTGAAGCGCAGATATGCTCTTCGTTGAGCAAGTGGGCGAGCATCGATCGGGTTGTGGTTTTGCCATTGCTGCCGGTAACGGCGATAAAAAAGCCCGGGTGCTGGCGTCGATAGAAGGCTGCGCAGTCCTGCAAGGCCTGTAAACAATCTTTGACCCGGATGATAAAGCAGTCTTCAGGAATCTGGCCGCTGAAATCTTCGCTGATAACTGCGCCGGATGCCCGATTCTGCA
>CAZTHA010000539.1:0-2579 GCA_964613435.1 uncultured bacterium | reverse complement strand
TTGTACAGAGTCTCATACTCAAAGCGATAGCGGTCTACTTCCTCCTGGAGAGTTGCCTGAGCCGTATTCTGCAACAGAAATACCAGAATTGTCAGGCAGGCCAGCGAAATCAGGGCTGCTTTCAAGCTGTAGTTATGTTTCATAGCGACCTCCAATGGTCGAAATTGTCGATTTTTCTATAATTATAGGAATCCAGGTCGAAAGCGTCAATGTACCTCAACCTTTTTTTGTTGCAAAAGTTTTATCAATCTTGAGACGGCAAGGTCGAAATCAGAAGTTTTTTCGGCGTCGACATTATTGTTGTATGTGCAGGAAAGACAATAGAAATCCTTATCGCCCCTGGGTTGAAAAACCCAGGTATAGTTCAGTACCCCCGGTTCACTTCCGCCCTTGAATCCGACCGTTTCCCAGTCTTTTTTGTCGACAAGGCCGTAGGCGGGATTGATTTTCAACAGAGAGCTTTCTTTTAAATGGAAGATTGTGTCGCAAAGGTCTCTTGCCGAAACAAACCACTCGAGTTTATCGATCATTAAAGGTTTTTTCCAATTTTTCAATTTTTCCAGCGAACTGTCGAATTCGAGTTCTTTCGTTGCCAGGTCGGCAAGAATTTGCAATTTTCCGTTCATATCGGCTTCAACGAATTTTTTTCCAATTTCGGGAAAGAAAACTTTCAGCTTAAACAATTCGAGGGTGTTGAAAGCGGGATTGTAGGTTCGGGGCAGAATTCTCGTCATTTCTTCGCGACCGACCAGGTTAAAAAGGTGATCGGTCGCGGTATTATCGCTTATAGAAATCATCAGGGCCGCCATAGACTCAAGGGTTAGGCTGGTTCCAACTGGCCAATCCTGAAGAATGCCGCTGGGAAATGACTTAGACCCTGCTTCTATTTTTACCAGGTCGTTCCATTTGATTTTTCCTGCCTTCACCTGCTGATCAAGGGCTTTCAAAATATAGAGTTTGAAGGCTGAGCCAACTCCGAGGGGCTCGGCTGAATTTAGATCGATTAATAAATCGACATTGTTCTTCATCAGACAAACTGAAACTTTTCCATCTATTTTGCCAAACAGTGCGAGAACTTTCTCGAGGCTGTCGCCCACCAGTTCAGGAGGGCCGAACCAAAGAGTGTTAATTTTTCCCTGCTGGTCGAAACCTATGGTCGTTTTAACGGTGCCTTCGGCAAAAACCAGCTCCAGCGGTTGCTTTTGAGGGTCCAGCGATTTGAAATTACCAAGTGAGCTTTTGTATATCTGCAAAATTTCTTTTATCTTGGCGAAGGGAACTGCATCGAGAAAAGATCCGGCAAACATCTGCTCGATTTCCTTTTCAGAGACTTCGGGAGAAAACAGTTTTGCATAAGCCTCATCTGCCTGATCAGCGTAAGCTGTTGCGGCAAAAGCCATTAACAAAAAAAGAAAAACGATTTGTTTGAATTTCATAAACACCTCCAATGGTTACCCTGGCATTCTATCAATTAAGGCAACAAAGATAAACTGCTTCGAGAAGGAACATCAACAATTAGGGTGACGGGGTTTTATAAAAATGGCATTTCAGTTATAATGCAATACAAAATAATAAAACAGGAGTTTGCAATGGCCAAAAAAGTAGTAATAATCGGATCTGGTCCCGCAGGTTTAACTGCCGCGATCTACACAGCACGCGCCGATTTGCAACCAGTAGTAATCGAAGGCTTTATGAAAGGTGGCCAGGCTGGCGGACAGTTGATGACGACAACTGAAGTTGAAAATTTTCCCGGCTATCCTGAAGGAATAGACGGCCCCGAATTGATTGCCAACATGAAAAAGCAGGCGGAGCGTTTTGGTAGCGAATTTATCATGGAAGACATCGACAGGGTGGATTTCTCGTCCAGTCCCTTCACCCTGAGCAATTCCACCAGAACGATCGCAGCGCATTCGGTCATTTTGGCCACAGGCGCAAGCGCGAGAATTCTCGACCTGCCAAGCGTAAAAACCTTCTGGGGCAAGGGTGTTTCTGCATGTGCAACCTGCGACGGTGCCCTGCCAATGTTTCGCAACCAGGTTATTGCTGTTGTTGGCGGTGGTGATTCAGCCATAGAAGAAGCCACTTTCTTAACCAGGTTTGCTTCAAAGGTTCTGCTGATTCATCGTCGAAAAGAATTCAGAGCGAGCAAGGCCATGCAAAAGAGGGCTTTCGAAAACCCGAAAATTCAGATGGTGCTCGACTCGGTTCTGGAAGAAGTTTATGGCAGCCAGTTCATGGAAGGGGTCAAGGTCAAGAACGTCATCACCGGCGAAATATCAGATTTTCCGTGCAAAGGCTTATTCATGGCCATAGGGCACACTCCCAACACCGGTTTTGTCAAAGGCGCCGTCGATCTCGATGAAAAAGGTTACATCAAGGTCAAACAGCCCTCCACAGCAACGAGTGTTGCCGGCGTTTTCGCCTGTGGCGACGTGATCGACCCACATTACCGCCAGGCAATTTCTGCGGCAGGCACGGGTTGCAGCGCAGCTCTGGATGCAGAGAGATGGCTGCAGGCCAACGATCTGGGCTGAGGTTTTCCAAAGCGGTGAACGTCCCATTCGACTTCGACTCAGGCT
>CAZTHA010000538.1:0-2581 GCA_964613435.1 uncultured bacterium | reverse complement strand
AAAGAAAGGCTATTGGCTGGTTCAGCTATCGGCTCGCCAAAAAAAATGAAGTCAGGTTTCAAACGTCCGATTGAGCAGTTCGGGCACTCGGGTGGGATACGATCCAGATTAATGCTTTCGGCATCAAACTTCTCATGGCAATCCAGACAGATCATGCGGCTGGCGGTACCATGAAACTCATGAACCACTCTGCTTCCGGCCATCTGATGAAGATTGTCAATATTCTGGGTTATAACACAATGTACCAGGCCATGTTGCTCAAGGCTGGCAAGGCCTAGATGGGCATCATTTGGGCGGGCTTTTCCAAAAAAATCGTAAAAAATCTCACGAATCAGCTTCCAGCAAGGTTCAGGCGCCTGTAAAAAATTACCTATCTCAATAAAGTCGGGATTATAAGTGTTCCACAGGCCGCCTGGGCCGCGAAACGGCGGTATGCCGCTTTCGACCGAAATTCCCGCACCGGTAAATGCACAAACTCTCCGGGCTTCTTTGATTGCTTCAGCTGCCTTTTTAATCATAGCCTCGACATTATATCAGTTGAAGACACCAGATACAAACATAGCAATGCTTTTGCACTCATGGTTGGTTTTAAAGCGATTTTAGTTTAGGCTGAAAATGATGAAAATTTGAGGAGGGTTTATGAAAAAGCTGGCTATGTTGTTTATATTTTTACTTTCAACTTCTATGGTTATGGCCGGTCTTGAAGATAAGGTTTCTCTTGAGTTCAAGGATGTCGACATTCGGGATATAACCAAAATTATTTGCAAAAGCGGTGATTTTGGGATTGCCCTGGAAAAAAGTATTCGAGGCAATTTAACTATATCAATCAAAGATGTTAGCGTTTCACAGGCCCTGGATATTGTCTGTCAGGCTTCGGGTTTTACCAGGACAAAAATTGGGAATACTATTTTTGTGACCGACAAGAAGCGCCTTGAAAATCAAATGAAGGTTATCAAGCTAAAGAATTTTCAGGCCGAAGAGATGGCCAAAATCCTTCTAACCACAATAAAAGAGGATATTAAAGTTGCAGCAGATTTATCAGGAAACAGTATTGTGGTTAACGGAACAGAGACAGCTATTGAAAAAACCATGATGGTGATCGGCCATCTTGACCGCCTTGAACAGTCGATTAATTTGCATTTAAAAGTTGTCAGAAATGAACAAACAATTCATGAGTTTAATTTTCTCGGTTTGCCTGGAGAAAAGATCGAGTTTGATGAAATAGCCAAATTCGAACCGGTATTGGTTGGTGAAGACAAGAAACACAATTTCAACAATATTTCCGGGTTCATCAGAGTGGAAAAGATCGCTACCGATGGATATTGTTCTGGACGAATAAAAGCCGAAATCAGCAATGCGGACCGAAAGAATGACAGCGAAAGCCTTCGCAAATTTTCTGCTCAATTTTCGATAGAAACAGGCAAAGCAAAAGAAGTTTTCACCTCTCGCGGAAATGACGTGGTAAAGATTTATTTGACAATTACCCCCTAACAAGGTTTCTGAAACTTGTTTATGTAAGTTTTAATGCTTATTTGAATGGTTCACATTTTAGGCTTTTCCATATGCAATTTGTTTGTTGATTGCAGGTTCCTAGACAATCAGAAGGGTTATTGTAGAACCATCATTGTTGATGTTTTGGAGAAATTTGTCCCCAAGAAGATGAATGCTTGTTTATTGGCTAAGCCTTGAGAGGGCTCGAAATAAGCGGTCACAAAATTTTCCTGGTTTTGTAGCCAAGAAATCAAAATTACAAAAATCTTCTCTTGCCTTTTTAAAAAAACCTGCTATTATATTATTAGTTTGTGAAATTTTTCTTAAACAACAAATCTGAGTTGAAGGGCTTTGCCTGACATCGAGGAAGCAAAATGAATTCGTCAAACGTAAGTGATCAGCGCCGGCTTGGCGTGGTGGCAGTTATATTGAAGGCTCCAGATAAAGCCTTCAATGATTTCAATAACTTACTCCATCAGTATGCGAGCATAATCGTCGGCAGAATGGGAATTCCCTACAAGGAACGCGGCATTTCCGTCGTTTCAATTATTGTGGATGGAACCAACAACGAGATTGGCGCACTTACCGGCAAAATCGGCCAGCTTCCCAATGTTAGCGTCAAGTCAGTTTTAACCAGAATTTGACCAACAGGGGGAAAAACATGCATCAAGTAAACGGTCAGGTTTCAGAAAGTTCCTGGATCAACAAGGTTATAAAACCAGAAGAATATGAAAAACACATGGTCGATGGAAAGGATTTCATCGACGACGACAAAATCTGGGAAACCATTAATCATGCAGAAGAGCCGTCAAAAGAGCGAGTTCGTGAAATCATGGCCAAATCTTTTGATATTAAAACCCTCTCTCCGGAAGAACTTGCCACTCTGATTAAAGTTAGAGATCCTGAAACCTGGCAGGAAATGTATACCATGGCTGACAAGGTTAAGAAAAAGGTCTACGATAACCGTATTGTGACCTTTGCTCCGCTTTACTGCAGCAATTATTGTGTTAACAACTGTATGTATTGCGGGTTTAGAAGTGAAAACAAAAACGAAAAACGAATGTGCCTGGACATGGAACAATTAAAAAAA
>CAZTHA010000537.1:0-2589 GCA_964613435.1 uncultured bacterium | reverse complement strand
GGCTATCTCGTTGAGAATATCTCTTCCTTTTCGAACTGTATTTGAAAAACATGGCATGTTGTAGTTCTGGCTCTCAGTGCCTTTTCGACACTTCGCGCCTGAAGCAGAAACGATATTCTGACTCGGAACTGTATATTTGATCTACCTTTTTGTCGGTTGAGCCTATTAACTTTTTGCTACGACAGAGCTTGAGAGCTGAAGCTGCTGCTCATAAAAGTTTGGTGATTATTCTGTGAAGAAACTTTCAAGTTGTGTAGAATTTTGTCTGTAAAATTGTTCTATTAAAGATGCGGGCCAAAGTCTCCGCTGTGCCAGAAACTCACTTTTCTGCTTTCAGCTTGCACAAGAAAATGCAAATTTCGACTTGTTAGAAATCGCTTCAAGCGAGTAAAATTAGGAAAAATAATACTTGGAGAACAAATGTGTTGATAAAATATATCGAAGCAGCAATGAAGCATGCAAAATACGAAATTCTTGAAGAGGATAATTGTTTTTATGGCGAAATTCCTGAATTCCAGGGAGTATATGCTTCTGCTCAAGACTTAGAAACTTGTAGAAACGAGTTGGCAGAAGTTCTTGAAGAATGGATATTCTTTAGAATCTACAAACACCTTGAACTTCCAGAAGTTGATGGCTACAAACTTCAGATAATAGAAAATATTGCAGCCTGATGCCTCCTTTTAAGCCTATTTCAAGAGATAATTTGATTAAAGCTCTTAGAAAAGCTGGTTTTAGCGGACCGCATTCAGGTGGAAAACATCAGTTTATGCTAAAAGAGAACCTTTCCATAACAATTCCAAATCCTCATAAAGGCGATATTGGCAGAGATCTGCTAAAAAGAATCCTTAGACAAGCCAATATTTCAAAAGAAGAATTTGAAGGTTTATAATCCAAATTGCAACCGGCTTTTTTGACCTTTGCAATTTTTACTCAGCTCTGGTGTCAGCAACTTCGCAAGCGATGTAAAGCTCTTTCGTAATTCGGGATATGTATTTTTAACATCCCGGACGAGCCGAACAACCACCAGTTGCACTCGGAGCAAGATGGGAGCCCGTTTTGCCGATGAACTGGAGCGTTGTCTGTAAGTTGATGAAGGACATTTTATTTAGTTATAAACACTATTTGCACCAGGGCTATCTCGGTGAGAATATCTCTTCCTTTTCGAACTATATTTGAAAAACAAGGCTCATTCTGGTTCCGACTCTCAGAGCCTTTTCGTTACTTCGCGCCTGAAGCAGAAACAATATTCTGACTCGGGACTGTAGATTTGATCTACCTTTTTGTCGGTTGAGTGTTTTTTGCAAGTCAAAATTCCCTAATTTTGCAAAAAGTCATTGCGGGTAACGGGTAGGGAATTTAGCCTTTCATTAACGCTCCTTTCAGTCGCTTACTTTTTCCGTCGAATATGAGCAGATGACCGTAATGAACTATACGGTCGATAATCGATGCCGTCATCTGCTCATCGTAAAAGATCGTGACCCATTTGCTGAACTGGAGATTGGTTGTGAGTATGAGACTGCGCCTTTCGTAAGAGTCTGACACTACTTGAAACAGCAATCTTGCACCGTCTCTGTCTAGTGGTACATAGCCCCGTTCATCAAGAATTATCAAAGATGCCTTTTCAAGTGTTTTAAACACTTTTGTTAAATTGCCACGGGTCTTTTGTTCTGAAAGGTAATTCACCAGAGCTGCTGTCCGAAAAAATTTTACTTCTTTACCCTGATTGCAGGCATTAACTCCTATTGCTGTTGCAAGATGGGTTTTTCCAGTGCCAACGTTTCCATAGAGGATGAGATTCTGCTTTTTTTCAATAAAATCGGCTGACTGCAGGCTTTCTGCTGATAATGCTATCTGAATCAACCACTCCACGCTCTATAGTTTGCCTGACAGCCTCGACTGCTTTTGAAAAATTGCTTCTCTCTGTCAATGCCGATATCGTTTTGAGAGCTTTGCCGCATTTACTTTTACGCAATCCAGTAAGATATTTCTGCAGGTTTTCTGGAAACATCGAATAAATCGGCGTGTATTTTAAGGCCCCCGGTCGTTGCGAAAGCGTCTTAAGATATGGCAACCAACGCATACTTTCTTCCGGTTCTTCACCATGTAATCTTGGATGTTCAGCCATCACGTTCATTTTTGAGTCGAGAACCAAAACTCTTAAAGCGGTCTGCTTTAGCATGACAACACTGCCGGCCATTGTTGGAGTTGTTGAGTAGGTTTTCTTTTCAATAGTGACTTTTCCGTATAAGTCAGCTTTTGCACTTAAGTATTTGCATACTTCGAAGGGCGTTGCAGGAAGTGGTAACAAAGCTGCCTTATCATTCTCGAAGAGCTCAGTAATCATTTTGCCATGCTTGTAGTGAGATCTTTGGAAATCTTCTTCACACTTGGCCAGCTGAGCTTGATTGAACTCTTCGAGGTTGCGAAACTCCGGAATGGGAACAAACATGTTTCTGCGGGTATAACCGACCTTATTTTCCACGTTTCCTTTCTCATGACCAGAACCAGGGTTGCAAAAGACTGCGTCAAAACCGTAGTGGTTTTTAAAGCGCAGAAACGACTCGGTTTGCTTGCGCTCACCATCTTGAA
>CAZTHA010000536.1:0-2604 GCA_964613435.1 uncultured bacterium | reverse complement strand
CTTTTCCGTTTTCAAGCGCTTCTTCTTCGGTGTCGCCGTCAGACATGCATCCAGGCAGATCCGGAAAAGTTATCAGAAACCCACCGCCATCCTCTTCTGAAAGATGACTTATAACCCTTGTGTAGGCATTGAATTCAAAAGGCGGCTGAACTTTAGCAATCTTTTTCATGCAACCTCCTTAACAGCATCAACCAGAGCTAAAAACTTTTACTTATGATATCACCTGCGATATCGTTTTAGCAATAAGCTTTCTTTCTTGTAAATTTTCAATTTGGTTAGAAAAGTATTCAAAGTTATAGTAAATCTTAACCTTTTTTTGTCTGGAGAAGCTGGCAAACAAGTTCACCGCGCGGTGGCGTCGTAGGGCGAGGGGCTGGCGTAGCAGAAGTCTTCTTTGCCATTTTCTGTAGCTTCGTTTTCGGAGAAATTCGGATGCGAGCGCCCGGCCTTGTAGATGCCGAAGCCCCGGTTTTTGTGGCAGCGGTTGCCTGATACCGAGGGGCGTGAATGATCCATGAAACGCATGCCCGAGTCGCCATTTTCACTGCATTCATTATTGTAGATAGAAGGGTAGGCGTCGTCGTCGACGTAGATGCCGTTTTCACCATTGTTGCAGCAGTAGTTGTCCTGGGCCGTGCCGGTGGCGTGGCTCATGAAAATGATGCCGTTCTCGCGATTGTCGCAGCAGTCGTTTTTGCGCAAAAACACCTGCGAGCGTCCGGAAACGAAGATGCCGGTGCCGTTGCTGATGCAGTTGTTGAAAACGATCCGGGCTTTCAGTGCTGAGGTTGAAATTCCTGAACGACTGTTGTTCTGGCAGGTATTGTGGGCCGCTTCGCAAGCACCTGCCGAGTGCAGGCTCAGGCCGGTCTGATTCTCGGAAACGCTGTTGCGAATGAAACTGCCGCTTGCCTGCTTTTGAAAAACCGCGCCCTGGCCGTTGTTTGCCAGGGTCGAGTCGATCAGGCGGCCATTGGCCTCGTCTTTGAGGTTCAAGCCAACTCCGGGGAAATTGAAAATCTGGCAGTCGTGCATTTCAATCTCACTGTCGTGCAAAACAACGATGCCGTCTTTTTGCGAACTGGAAAGAAATCCGCTCGGTTTGGGGGCCTCTGGGTTACAGCTGAAAATGCAGGAGTCGGCCAGAACCTTGCCCGATTTTACCTCAAGCAAAGTCGATGGTTCCTGAAGGCCGGGAAAATGCAGTTCGAGGTCTTTGAGCATCAGTCTTGCTCCCGAATCAAGTCTCATGCCGAGCCCGGGATCAGAAAAAATGAGTTTGCTTTCACCGGTACCGGCACCGATTATGTTCAGGTCGAGGTCGAGCACCCATGTGGAATCAAGGTTCCAGCAACCCTTATCGAGCAACAGAGTGTCGCCGGACTCGAGTTTCCCCAAAATTCCGGCAATGGCCTGGTCACGGTGCAAAAAGCGCGTTTTCATGCTTCCTCCCAAAAAAGATAGAAGAATACCTGTATTTTCTGAAGATATCATAACCGGCAAACGCTGAAAACTGCCTGATGAGTTTTGCGCTATTTGTCCTGTTTTAAGGCTTGGCAAGTGTTTGCAAAGAGCCTGAAAATTCCTCCAGGCGGGATTATATTGGCGAAATTTATGATAAAATAGGGGCATGTCAGAAAAATACTCACCCCCGTTTACAATCGGTTCGAAAACTCTGAGACTGGTTGCCGAAATTTGTGAACTGATCGGCGAACTGGCTCATGGTGAGCACGCCGCTGAGTTGTTGCGACTAAGAAGAATTAATCAGTTGAAAACGGTTCAGGGATCACTGGCCATTGAAGGAAATACGCTGAGCATCGAACAGATTACGGCAGTTATTTCCGGAAAGACAGTTCAGGCTCCGAGACATGAAATACTTGAAGCGAGAAATGCGGTTGCTGTTTATCAAAGGTTAAACGATTTCAAGCCATTCTCATTGAAGGATCTTTTGCTGGCGCACTCAATACTGATGAAAGATATCGTAGATACCGCAGGCAGGTTTCGCCAGGGCGGGGCTGGAGTTATGTCAGGAGAAAGGGTTATTCATGTTGCTCCGCCGGCAAAACGCGTTTCAGAACTGGTTAACGATTTGCTTGAATGGGCGGCAACAGCTGATGAACATCCGTTAATTCTGAGCACCGTTTTTCATTACGAGTTTGAGTTTATTCACCCCTTTGTTGATGGCAACGGGCGCATGGGACGCCTGTGGCAGACTCTGATTCTCGCTTCCTGGCAGCCGGTAATGGCCATGATTCCGGTTGAAAGTCTGATCTGGGCGAATCAACAAAAGTATTACGATGCCCTGGCGCTGAGCACGGAGAAAACCGATTGCCGGCCCTTTGTTGATTTTATGCTTGAGATTATCCTCGGTGCTATTAAAAACAGGCCTTCACATGAAGTCACCCCCGAAGTCACCCCCGAAGTCACCCCCGAAGTCAAAAAAATGCTCAAGCACTTGCAGCAGCCGCTTGGCCGTCGTGAAATAATGCACCGGCTTGGTCTTGCCGATGAAAAACATTTTCGCGAGTTTTATCTGCATGCGGCCATGTCTGCCGGTTTGATCGAAATGACGGTGCCCGACAAACCCCGCAGTCGCATGCAAAA
>CAZTHA010000535.1:0-2616 GCA_964613435.1 uncultured bacterium | reverse complement strand
AACGGAAAAAGAATCTCCCTGATCATACCAGCCCAGCATTCTCTCACCACGGCCATGAAGCTGAAAGCAGGCCGCGGAAAAATCTGGCAAAAAAGGCTTGAACAAACCTTCAGGGGTAATGAATGGTCCGAGGAACTGTCGCTGAATACGCAATTCACGCTGGCAATATTCCATGAATTTTTCATCATCGTTTAGGCCTTCACGCGCTCTCTTTCTTACCGTTTTCAAAAAGACGTTTAGTTTTCTTGATAGAAAGCTGAAACGGGTATCGTCGGATAAGGATTTGATAAGTTTTCCATCAGAAGACCAGAAGACAAATGAAAAAAAGCCAGGATAATTCTTGTTCAACCGATCTTTTAGGATTTTTAAACCACTCAATTCTGGCCTGGACTTTACCTGGGCAAACTCTTTTTTAAGGAGCAGATGAAAAAAACGTGTATCTTCAGAAACTTCATTGAATTTCAGCAGTTCCAAATTGGCCTTTTCGTAAAGATTTTGCCTACGATTGCTCAGTTCAACTGCAAATAGACTTTCCAGCTCAAGGTAAACCATTATTGCCGGAAACAAAAGGAGACAAAAATAGAGCAGCCCACGTACCAATTTGGTAATGAGTCTGGATAAAGCGGGTGAAGCATTCATTGCAAAAAAATAGAAGCCTTTCCTAATCAGTATCTTCGGCTTGGAACAATTGGATGGCGGCAAAGATATACAATTTTACTTATATATAGGCAAAAAGTTTAATTAAAGTTTTTCGCCTGGGAAGATTATTCTTTTAGCTCTTGATTGCCATATCGAGCATAACAACAACTACCCCTGAACGGCCCAAAAGCGTGTTTGACCAGAAGAATCAGCCTTTCAGCTTTTCAATCAGCTTCTCCAGATCTTTTTGTTCGCGCTCGTATTCTTTAAAAAAGCGATAGTCGGTTTTGTTTTTCACCGCTTCAAGCTCCTGGTCGAGCATTGCTTTTACGGATTTGGCAGCCTGCCGGGCAAGTTCAGCGAATTCTTTATCGGTAAAAGCATCTTTGGGCAGTTCGTTATTCAGCATATAGTCCAAAGACTCGATTAGAGCCGGGTAATACGAGGCGCTCCACTGCATCTGGCGAAAATCGTTGATGTTGCGACAGTTATATTTCCAGCGGTCGATTGGGTCCAGGGCCTGACGTGCCAGCAAAACCATGAAAGCGTTCATTCGGCAGGGAACCCGGTCACTTGCCAGCAATTCACGCAGATATTCCTGCAAATGCATAAAAAGCGGACCGGCCGCCACTTTCATTACCTGATCACTTGGTACAAAAAGGTAAGTTTCGAATAATGGGAATTTTCCAGGCAAAGTTTTGAGACAACGCTCGATCTCGGCACCAAAAGCCGGGCCAGATTTGCCGGTCAGATATGCAAGAATTTCCCGGATTTCCGGAGTATCTTTTCCGTTGGGTGAAGTAAGCAGATCGGTGAGGTAAAGCATGGTTTTGTCAACCTTCTCACCTTTGGCTTCGAGCATTTGCATGGCATTCCAGCGCAGGGTGCGGAACTCTTCGCCGCCCTTATACAATGAATCGCGCAGGGTCGGGGCAAAATGATCGAAGTTATGGTCGAGAATGAACTTTCGGACTTCGTCGTAACCGTCTGAAGGCGAAACCTGCCTTAGAAACCAGTCATATTCCTCAAGCAAACCAGGATATTTTGAGAATGAAGCCGGATCAGTCATGGCGGCAGCATGAAAGTATCTGATGGTTCTGTGCCAGTTATAGCCACGCCGGCGATAAAATTCAGCGATGTCGAGAAGAACCCGACTGTCGCTGCCAACACTGGCCGCAAGCTCGTCAAGAGTCTTATCGGCTTGGTCACGCTGCCGGGCTGCGGCATGAAACTGGGCGGCAAGAAAACTAAGTTTGATTTCAGAATTGAACAGGCGTTGCCCGGGCAAAGCAAAAACAACTCTGGTTTCACGGGCAAATTTTTGCAGTTCGGCGAGATTCTCGAGATTACCCTCTTCTATCTGCAAGCGCTGTTCAATGTAAGAATCGACGGCGACACTCAGCGTCTCAGCCAACTTTTGATCATCACGCTTCGCAGCAGCCGCTTTTCGCAAATTTTCAATTGATTCTTTAAAATTTTTGTTTGCCTGCAATTCTAATGCCTTGCGCATGTTTCGGTCAAACTCCGATTCACCCATGAAAAGGAAAAGCACCAGGCCCAGCACGGCGGCGGCGAGCAAATAAGGCCAACTGCCTTTTTTGGGTATAACCGGAAGATTGCCGGAACTGATCTGTAATTTAAGGCGCTCGACCTGGCTGTGCACGGTTTTAGCATATTCCTGATCATTGGGGTCTCTAACCACATGATAGACCTTAACCGCCTCAGGAATACCCTTTAGCCGGTATTCACCAATCAGACTGGTCGGCACTTCTTTTCGGTTCATGGCAAGATAGGTCGATTCAGAAAACCAGACCTCGTTGGCTTCGGTTAAACCCTCGATGCGGGCAGCAATATTGACCGGTTCACCGAAAACATCGCCGTCGCGCAATAACACTTCGCCGGTGTTGATCGCCACACGAATTTCGATTCTTTCATTTTCGGGCTTGTCGGCATTGAATTCCTTCAATTTTTCCTGCA
>CAZTHA010000534.1:0-2624 GCA_964613435.1 uncultured bacterium | reverse complement strand
CTTCGGCAAGCGCATTGCAAAAGCTTGGTGGCGATGAAAAATACCTGGGCGGCAGCATCGGTATGACCGGTGTTTTGCACACCAACAGCAGGAAACTGGATTTTCACCCGCATATTCATTACATTGTGCCTGCCGGAGCTGTGGAGCCTGCCATGCGACAATGGAAGCGCAGCAAAGGCAGGTTTCTTTTTCCGCAGCGCGCACTGACGAAAATTTTCCGAGCAAAACTCGTAGCCTTACTTAGAAAGCATGGTTTAAAGCTGCCAGAAGTTTTTGCCGGTGGCGATTGGGTGGTGCATTGCCGGAGTGCGGGTTCCGGGGCGCCGGCTCTGAAATACCTGGCTAGGTATCTGTATCGCGGTGTCATTGCTGAAACAAGAATCATCAAAAATGAAAAAGGTCTGGTGACATTTCTCTGGCGCGAAGGCAAAACGAAAAAATGGCAAAGAAAAACAATGTCTGGAGAGCAGTTTTTGTGGCAGGTTCTTCAGCATACCTTGCCGAGCGGATTTCGCCGGGTGCGGGATTATGGCTTCCTGCACGGAAACTCTCGCAGGTTGCTAACTCTGATTCAGCTTTTATTACATGCTAAGCCTGCTCTAACAGTGCACTCTGAGCGACCAGCATTTAAATGCCCCGATTGCGGCAGGGCAATGGCAATAAAGGGTTTTCGTCGCCCGGACGGGCCGAGAGCGCCACCAGTAATTCTAACAAAATCATTTTAATCAAGGTTTTAAATCCGGCAGCAACTTTATTTTACTGGTTGTTGCAGTTTTCTGTTGTTGCAAAATGCTAAAAATCCGATTTCGGTGCGCAGAAACCGAAAATCGACTGTTTTTTTCCTGATGGGTGGTTACAAAAAAACGTCATTTTTACGGTGCCGGCAATTTTAAAACCCGACCGGTAGCTTTTTTAAAGCGATTTTTTTCCGATATATTTTCTTATAGCCCGATTGGCAATTATTCGCCCGGGCTGGTTCAACAAGTGGATAAGATCGTGGCTACGCACGATCTATCCTTATTCGTTAGGCCATTAAATTTTTTCGCAGGATAACCCTGAAACATTTTGAAAATGCACGTCTCGGGAAATCAAAATTAAATCATATTGCTTTGCTATTGCAGCAATCCAAATATCGTTTTCAGGAATTGGTTTTCCAATTGATTTTAATTTTGATTTTATTTCTCCATAAATTTTAGCTGTATGCTGATCACTACATAGAATGGCACTTTTTAAAGAAAACTCACTAACTCTATTTATATTTTCTTTCGGCTTACCTGAATTAAAAGCTCCAAAATAAAGCTCTCCAATTACGATGCTGGGAACAAAAGCGCTTTTTATATGCTTAAGCCGTTCAATTACTGCTTCTTCAGCTTGGAACAAACCAATAACAATATTTGTATCGAGGAGGAATTTACCACTCATCGCTATCGATTCTCTCGCACCCAGATTCAATCTCTCTTTTCATAACTTCAAGGTCATCGTTTGAGATGCATCCGGCAAATTTTATTAATTGATTGCCAGAAACGCCTTTTAAACTGTCTTTTTGCAGATTTTTTACGTATTTCAAAACCTTTTTCTGCATTTCTTCAGGAAGATTTTCAAGTTGCTTTGTAATTAAATTGTAGGTTGTTGAGCTCATTTTGCCCTCCCAGCTACTTATATTTTACCAAAACCCTGAAAGCAAAACAAATGGGGGGTTTTAATTTTTGTTTTCTGGCCTAACGGCAAGTCGTGACCGGACGCCGAGTGACGCCATCGGCAAGCGAGGGAATCGGAGCTGGCGCAAAAGTTGCAATTTTTTTGCAACTTTTTGTGACAGCTTCGACGTTCCGCGTCTACGCACTTGTTATGCCTTCTCAATGTCATTTCGCATTAAAAGCGGTTTTATAAGCTTAATCATTTCAGGAAGTGTATCAATGCTTTCAATATCAATTGCAGCACATTCACCATTGTAAAATTTCTGAACACTTGGAGAAAGAGATTTTACTGAAGATTGGTGAATGGCATCTCTAATAGCTGCCTCAGACTGCATTACAATAAATCTAATTTTTTTCTTTCTTATTTGGATAAAAACAACATTTCTGTCATTGACAACTGAGATATAATACTTTTGAGGATTAAACCTGATTTGACTATTAATTTTCATTACTTCTGATTTGAATTTTTCAAAAATTTGTTTAATAAAATCAGGTTTTTTCTCTAAATGATAATCTTCTGAAAGATCTAAGTCCTGTTTATCAACCTCGTCAACGCTTTTCTCAATAGAGAATTCTATGGCTTCAAATTCAGGTTCCATGGTAAAAACTTCTTCTTCAGAAGTGGTGAATTTTTTTATTATTTGAACTTTTACCATTTTGCCCCAAGTATCTGTATAGGTATTAATAATTTCAGGTAATTCTTTTTTTTCTTCATCGATAATCAGCAAAATATTTTGACTATTTTCAATCATGTCCTGGACATATTTGTACAATTCAGTCTTTTTGACATGTTTTTTCAGTTTGCTTGTAAGCTCGGGGTCTTCGTTAATTATTGTATAGATTTTATTTACCAATTCATGGCGACTTTCCAAATTTTTATAAAAAGCAAAAAATTTGGTTAGCTGAGGAAAAATATGGGAATAAAAA
>CAZTHA010000533.1:0-2625 GCA_964613435.1 uncultured bacterium | reverse complement strand
CATCAGCTCATAGGCAACTTTTGGCAATTGGAAAGGATCGACGCTGGGCACCAGCATCTGGGAAAAAATGCCGATGAGACTCAAACTGAGCTGACCGCGGGCCTCTTCCTGTTTGCCGGGCGGATACATGCTGACAATGTGTTCTATCGTCTGAGCCGCCCCCATTGTTGGCAGCGAAGAAAGCACCAGATGTCCAGTTTCAGCGGCCATGAGCGCCTGCTCGATGATCGCCCGCTCCTTCAGCTCTCCGATAATCATGACGTCCGGGTCTTCGCGCAAAGAATTGGTCAGGGCGTCAGAATAACTGCCGATGACCTTGCCGATTTCAACCTGGGTGAAAACAGCTTGCTGCGGGGTATAGATAATTTCAATCGGAGCTTCCATGGTAATGATGTGTCGGGCAAATCTTCGATTGATCGCATCGGCCATCGCGGCAATAGTCATCGTCTTGCCCGAACAGGCCGGACCAGTAATCAAAAACAGCCCGCGTGGTCGAGCCGAAATATTTATCAAAGATTCGGGCAAACCAAGCTGGTGAATGTTGGGCACTTTCGGCGGAATGAAGCGGAAAGACCCTGCCAGACCCTCGCGCTGCTGAAACATATAATAGCGAACCCGGCATTTGTTGTTTCTATATGAGAAAATTGAGCTTACATAGCATTTGTCGCGCAATTCTTCCTGTTGCGCGGCATCGATCATAGGCAGAAACAGATCATACATCTGCTGTGGTGCCAAAGCTTCATCCTCAGAAATGATCAAATGTTTGTTCAATCTGAAAGAAGGTGGAGCCCCGGGCTTCAAAATCAAATCACTCGCGCCAAGCTCGAGCGCCCGCTCAAAATAATCAAAAATTTCTGGTCTCATACTACACCCCCGGAAGCTTCGCGCTCATCGATCTTGCGCTTGACAAATTCACGGTTGTTAGCCCGCATCAAAGATTCTGTCTTGTCGGCTTTGCCATCACAAACCAACTCTACCAGAGACTGATCAAGTGAAATCATACCCGAGCTCGATCCGGATTCAAGGTATGAGGTAATCAGAGAAACACGATTTTCGTAAATCAAACCTCTTACCGCCGGCGTATTCAATAGAATCTCGAAAGCAGCAATTCGGCCACGCCCCTGCTTCCTCGGCACCAGAACCTGAGTTACCACACCCTGAAGATGACTGGCCAAGCGCCCCATTATCTGTGCATGCAGATTTTGCGGGAACAGATTAACAAAGCGTTCGATCGCCTGAATAGCCGTGTTGCTGTGCAGAGTAGCAAAAACCAGCTTGCCCGATTCGGCCGCCAGCAAGGTCATTTCAACCGCGTCGGGATTACGCAGCTCTCCGACCATCAACACGTCGCAATCCATTTTCAGCGCACCGCGAATCCCGTCCTCAAAGTTCAGACAATCGACCCCAACCTGTCTCTGGCTGATCAGGCTCAGCTCATCCTCGAAAAGGTATTCAATCGGATCTTCAACCGTGACGATCGTCTTGTGATAGTGTGAATTGATGTGGGTAATAAATGCCGAAAGAGTGGTTGATTTACCGGCACCGGTGGCCCCGGTCACCAGAACCACGCCCTTTTGCTTGTCGGCAAGCCGTCTTCCCGACATTGGCAAATCAATATCGCCAAAAGTCAAATGTTTGAATGGAATTACCCTGAAAACGGCATTGCCACCATGAAAGTCATTAAACAGGTTGACACGAAAGCGGGCATTCTGAAAACTGTAGCCCAGATCGAGTTTTCGGTTTTTCAGGAAATTTACCAGTTGCACATCGTCGAGAATTGCTTCGAGCATAATTTCGAAATCCTGAAAAGTGATGACCGGCATGTCTTTTATAGGTCGCATGGTGCCGTCTATTCTGAGAATAGGTGGGTAGGCAACCTTAAAATGCAGATCGGATGCCCCTTTTTCAATACACAGATTCAGCAGCTCAAAAATCATGGCTCCTCCAGCCTCTGTTAACAGATGAACTATGAACAGGAATAGTGTCGATAATTTTCTAAATGATAAAAGATACCAGAAATTTTAATTTTTTGCGCTAAAAAATCGTTTTTGCCTTAAATCAACTCTCCTGTTATAATCTTTTTCAAAATCAAAAATTAGAAAATTTATTACCAGCCGCTATGATACAACTTCAGAATGTCTCAAGAATTTTTCCGAATGGCGTACGTGCACTGAATAACATCAGTCTCACCATCGAACCCGGAGACTTTGTTTTTCTGGTCGGCCCTTCCGGCGCCGGCAAAAGTACCTTTCTGCGCATGCTTTTTCGCGAAGATGTGCCGACTGAAGGTAAAATTTACGTTGACGGCAAAGAAATCTCAGCAATGCCTGAAAGCAGAGTGCCATATCTGCGACGCAACCTCGGAATCGTCCTGCAGGATTTTCAACTGTTAAAAACCCGAACCGTCGCCGAAAACGTTGCCTTCGGGCTCAGAGTTATCGGTGCGTCGAGTTCAATTATCAGCAGCCGCGTCCAGGAAGCCCTTGAACAGGTCGGTCTTTCGCACAAGCGCCGCATGTTTCCAACCGAACTCTCGGGTGGCGAACAGCAAAGAGTCTGTATCGCACGAGCAATCGTCAATAATCCGCTGATTCTCATAACCGACGAACCGACCGGTAACCTCGA
>CAZTHA010000532.1:0-2628 GCA_964613435.1 uncultured bacterium | reverse complement strand
TGGTTGCCTTGGAGGATTTGTCTTTTGAATGGTCAGACAAAGTCACTGAATGTGCTAAGCAGTATGGTGATAAAAAAGCAAAACTATGGAGCTTTGAAGTCAAGCGCCTTATTAACGTATCAAATGTTCGTAGCACATTTTTCCAAGCCGTCAGCAACTCTAGCTGGGCTAATTTTGGTTATTTGGTGGCTGCAGAGCTTGAAGAAAAAGCAAAAAAAGAACTCCGTATGTTATCAGGATTACACGGCATAGGATTCATTTTGCTAGACACAGAAAATCCTTCTGAGAGCCAAATCATAATTCCAGCGAAAGAACGCTCTGACCTAGATTGGGAATCAATCAATCGTCTTGTTGAAGCCAACAAAGACTTCTCAAGTTATATCGAAGAAATAAGTGATTTTTGTCTTACAGGAAAAACAAAAATCCAAGACTGGGATTAATGTTTGCAATCATTCAGATTTAAACGGAATAACATTACCTGAACCATGTTGATCCTTTTTTGCTGTCGCCTTTAACTCTGGCATTGCAATAATTTCTGCATCCTGAGCAGTCATATACCCGCGAGGCAAACCACAAATTGACTCGATATCAGGAGCCGAAAGGCGAAAATCATTTATAAGATCTTCTCGTGATTTGATCCCTTCATCAATAAGCAAACGAATTGAACGAGCTAACATTCTAGGTTCCTCAGATACCAGATTATTATCTAATGGTTCACATTTTCTCCAGCCTCTGGAGCTATAATATTTCCATAGATTTTTTTCTATCGCTTCCGAGATAATACCCAAGGCTCTGCATCTTACGATCATCGCTGCTACAGATGTCTTCCAACGTTCTTTCAATGAGACAAATGTATCAAGAGATGGAGACCAAATCTCGGCGCCAAAACTTTCTCCAGGCATTAAAAAAGATCCGGCAAATTGAAATGCTTGTTTTTCAATCTGTTTGAAAGAATCAGTTCTATTTAATGCTTTTTCTTTTAGACTATGATGGAGTACCAAATGCCCTAATTCATGAGCAGCGTCCATTCTTGAGCGCACGCACGTATCTTTGTCTTTAGCGATCAAAACGTATGGGCGATCGTCTAATGTTGACCAATGAGATAACCCATCCATCTTTACGGATCCAACATCTTCTTTAACAACAATAATACCTGCATTTTCCATTGCTAAAACGACATTTGATATAGGTCCGCTTCCTAAGCCCCATTCTTTACGACAGGCTCCTGCAATTTCTTCAATATCCTCATCCCGAATTTCACGATAATCAGAAACATCTAGTCGAGGGACATTTACTTTTGGAAAATCTAACTCTTGTTGCAAAGACAGGGAAATGTCCTGAGACCATTTTAATCGTGCCCGAGTCCTCTTTCTAAAAGTTTCAGTCGTGCTCGCCATTGAGCGGAAAAAAATGGGCATCTCGCCATGATCTGGGACGGCATTAAGAAAAAATGCAACAGGAACCTTTAAGGCTTTCGCCAAATCTTGAAGCGTATCGGCTTCGGGAAGATTCATACCGTTTTCCCATTTTGATATGCTGGGGCTTGCTTTATCAATAATGCGCGCCAAATCAACCTGTGTTAGGCCTAAGGCCTCACGGGCTTGCACCAATCGTTCTTTTTGAAATCCAGATACTCCGGCTCTCATGACTATCCCCTTGAATAAATATTTAAACTACTAATTTTTGCCGTCATTTTTCTTCTTAAGAACAGGGAAGGCTTTGTCCTTAATGATGACTTGCGGCTCGTGTTGAGGACTATGTTCTGTATCTTGATCATGGTAAAGAGCTAATATTTCAGAAATAGACATCCGGAATATCCAGCCAGATAAATCAGAATGAGGAACACCTATACCTACATATGCGGGCAATTCTTGATCGCCACTTTGATTCTGGGCACTTACAACCAGCATCGCGCATAACTTATCTGCAGGAGGCTCTTTTACTTCTTGAAACAGATCCATTTGCTGCGGCTCAAGCCAGGCATTAAATTGTGACCACTCTTGGCGAAATTTTGTGGCACGTGGAGTCCCACAGTGCGTTTGTATGTTGGTTCTTAATATAAAAATATTACGATTCTGGATAACGCTATAACGCCCACCACGTGGTTCTGTATGAAGCGCATGAGAAACCAAACCAAAATTTTCAGCGACCTCTCTCATTCCAGATTCGCACAAACAGTGCCTTAATTGTGCACGACCAGAAACTTGTTCCGGCTCCTTAAACATACGCTGAGATGTTAATTGTGCCTGTGCAAAACTGTTGTTTACACTTTCTTCTATGGCCTTAAAAAAGCTAACATCGAAGCTGTTCATAATCTGGCTGATAGGCGAAGTTTGAGAATTTTGGGTGTCCATTACCGTTCCTGTTCAAAAATACATGATGATTGTCAACTTAACTTTAACATGAAAATACATCAAAATATTTTCCTTTTCAAGGAATTTATATAGATTTTCATCTTTTCAAGCCAAATAATTAATTCTTTTCCAGCGTAGCAATCACCTTCAGTTTTTTGCCCCCGTATTCAAAGCTGCCCCACCATTGCTCCTGACCGTTGACGTTGCGGCGTTCCAGCATCAGGGTAAAGCGGTCAATGCCGCGTTCCTTGGATGTGGCGTAGTCCTCCAGCGC
>CAZTHA010000531.1:0-2632 GCA_964613435.1 uncultured bacterium | reverse complement strand
AAAGCAAAATCAGGGTTGCGCTCAGTGCCAGGCGACTGGCAACGGTGATTGGTTTTCCGCGCAGCCAGTCTGGAACCAGTAGGGCTACGGCCGGGGCAATTCCGCCGCTGATAATAAGCAAGGCGATGGTATGCAGAATCAGGGGTTGCTGCTGAAATGGGATCAGGCTGTCGCTTTGCAGGGCAAAGCCGGCATTGCAGAATGCGGAAATTGCAGTGAATACGCCTTTCCAAATCGATTCGCCGAGGGCAAAGCCGTTGCTTCGGAAAAGAATTGAAAGAATTAGCGCCCCGAAAAATTCAAAGACGGCAGTGAATTTGACTATCAAAAGAAGGGAATCGGAGAGAGTGTGGTGGTCGGCATTGTAAGCCGAATTGAGTAGTCTTTTCTGGCGCAGACTGAGACGGTGGCCAAGAGCGTGCATGGCGACGGTGGTGATGGTCATGATTCCCAGCCCACCGAGTTGAATTAGCAGGAGAATGAAGAATTGTCCGAGAAAAGTGAAATCGTTGGGGGTGTCAAGGACAATCAGACCGGTGACGCAAACCGCGCTCACCGATGTGAAAGCAGCATCGAGGGTTGAAATGGTTTTTGCCGTCGCCCAGGGCAAAATCAGCAGAAAAGTTCCGATGAGGCATAAAGCCAGGAAGGTGACCAGGGTTACCCGCCCGGGATGATTGATTACTGGTTCCCACCAACTGCTTGATGAATCACTGGTTTCAGACGATTCGGGAAGGAAAAGAAAGTTTGTTAGACCGATCAATAAAGAACCGGCCCAGGCGTGGTGGTTTAGCGTAAGGTAAATTGCGGCCAGCATGAAAACACTGTTTAAAACGATGCTGAAGAGTTTATGAAAATTGGATTGCTGGCCGATCGACCAGATGATGGTCAAAATCTGGGAGATGGTTGCTGCAACCATCAGGGCGATTTCAGAGCTGCCAACCGGTTGACGCAAAACAAGAAAAACGGCGATTGAAAGGCTGATAAGGGTGGCTGCAGCCATTTTTGCGCGTTGCAAAGATAGTTCGAGCCGATCACCGACTCTGGCAAAATTACCCTGCACCTTGAAGTCGGCAAGAAAATGCAGGGCGACAATCAGAGCGCTAAAGCCGGCAAGACATGCGGACGGGTTTGAAACCAATATTGGGTATAGTGACGCGAGACTGATTATAACCGCTGAGGTTGCGAAGAATTTTCCTGTAGCAGGCTTTCTGATAATAAGCCCGGCGGCAATTACGAACATCAGGCTCGCAAGAAAAGCGGCCGAAGTTAGCCAGAATTGCTGTTTCAGGCTGGCGGAAGTTATCTGGGCAAAGAGAATCGGTGCAGCTGCAAGAATGAGCAGAATGCCTTCAATTCCCTGCTGGCGGAACTTCGATCTTCTTATGCTGACAAACTTCATAGTTGCAGCATTTTAACGCAAAACTGCGAAAATACAAAGTTCAAGAAAAACAGCCCCTGAAACGGGGCTGCATAGAGGGTAGACTTGCCGGATCATTGGGGAATGGAGAGAGAAACTTACTAAGAGGTCTCAGGCCGGCAAATCAAACTAACGTATGGAATCAGGAGGAGGGATCATGAGTATGAGTGATGAGTGAACAAAAATTTTGGAGAAACAGCCCCGAAGAACGGGGCTGTAAGGGGTTATTAATCAGAGAGAGGTTCTTGCCTGGTTGAGGACCAAAATATCCGGAGAGTCGCTTTGGGGCGATCTCCATTTATTCCATAGGCATGCTCCTTTAGGTTAACTTAAGTAAGTTTATGAAAGAGATTGAGTAGTTTCACACGTTGTGAATAACTATTGCAGGTTTTGTGCCAGATTTGGCAAAATAGATTCAAATTGGCTTTGTTAAGGGCTTTCGCGACTATATAGCCGAGGCGATAACCTTGCTGCAAACGCTATATTGTGGTTTTATACGCTATTTCGTGCACGAAATATAGTGGGAGTTGTCGAGATGGATAAAAGCTATAATTATGCGCTCAGGCAGTTGGGCCGGGGCAACGGCCGATCAGTCGGCATCGGGCATGGTTACGGCTTTGTTGAGCACGAATCGGAGCAGGTGAATTGGTTTTCCCTGGGCGACGAACTTTTTTTCGTAGGTTGTCTGAATGGCTTCGACCTCGGGGATGTCGGTTTGCGCGTGAACATTGCGGCAGATTTTGAGAATTTTCAGGTCATTTTTACGCACCAGCCAGTTGGTGAAGTCGAACAGTTCGACGTTATCGGTTTTCAGGTTGACGATGCCGCCGGGTTTAAGAACCTTGAGGTAGCGGTTGAGGTAAAACGGTGAGGTAAGCCGGCGTTTGGGCTTTTCAATAAATGGGTCGGGAAAAGTTATCCAGATTTCGTTGACTTCGCGGGCAAAAACCCGGTCGATGAAGTCGATGGCGCCGCGAACGAAAGCCACATTGTTGACGCCCGTTTCGTGGACTTCTTTGGCGCCGAAATAGAGTCTTGAGCCTTTTATGTCATAACCGATAAAGTTTTTGGTCGGAAAAAGACGTCCCATGCCGATTGCGTATTCGCCACGGCCGCAGCCAAGCTCGAGCACGAGTTCATTGGCGTTATTGAAGCAATTGGCGGCCCATTTCCCATAATTCGGATGAAAATCTTCGATGAGCTTTTTTGCTT
>CAZTHA010000530.1:0-2634 GCA_964613435.1 uncultured bacterium | reverse complement strand
GAAGCCACATCCATCACCCTCGCTGATGAAATTGCTGCAATTAATCGAACCTGGCAATACGATTTACGCAAAATAAAGGATGACGGGTTCCGAAAACTGGTAACTGATATCATCAAGGTACTGAACGAATATACCTACTACCTTTCAGAGAAGTTCCTGCGCGCCATTCCCGGCAGAAGCGTGTTATGGTTCCGAAACGAATCTCTGGAAGAAGGAGATCAACTGCGAGAAATTTTGCGACCACAAACAGTACGGTTGCGTAAGGAAATAGCAGGGCTATATAAAAAGCTGTTCCCAATTCCCGAGGACAACGACCAAGAGGACGCGGAAACAATTGAGGCGGAGGTCGTGGATGACGAAGAGCCATCAGGTGCCGCCAAAGAGGATACAGAAAACAAAAAAATAACCGTTATTCAGCACCAGACCAATGTTGTTCAGAATGGAGAGAACAACATCAATCTGACGAATAACGGTACGATAAATTTCAATCTTTAAGGAGGATGGCGCATGGGTAATGAAATAACTGTAAAGAAAGCCGATTCAGCCATCACTCCGACTACGCTGCAGACAGGAAAAACAAACGTCAATGTTACAAACGAAAACGGCGGCATAGTCAACTTCAATAATTACATAACTTACCCTCAAAACACGCCAAGTGTCAGTGCAGAGCAGCTCATGGCGGTTCAGTCTTTCAGTAAAGAATACTATCAGCTGATTGTCACCTGCGAAGAGGATGTATTTAAGGATAATATTGTTACTGTGCCAGTCGGCCGTGCGCTAACAAAGTATCATGTCCCAACGGAGATATTTGATAGATGTTCCACCCTCTCCGATGATGGAAAAGCAGAACTGATGAGGTTTCCCGCAATCATCTGCCGTGAAAACACAGAAATGAAAGGCACGACAGACCCAAATCAATGGGCGATGTTTGCTTACATTAAGATGATACGGGTTGCTGGAAAGAACATAAAAATCGCATTTCATCCTCTCGCGCCAATACAGCAGCAGAAATTGTGCGATAAACGCAATGCCGTGTTTTTTGACCTGGACATGGATTGTGCCATTACCGACCTCAACCACAGCGCGTGGTCGGTTCATAAAGTTAATGTATTCGAGGCTCTGGACGAAGCCGGGATTCCCGGTATACCCAGACCTATGTAAGGAGGTGCCTTTGTGAGTAAAATTCCATCAGAAATAATCCGCATTGACTTGTCTGACGCAAGTTACAAAGGTACTAACGCCTGTACGGAGCAACTAACCTATGTAAACTTCTTCTTTGGCAACAATGGTACGGGAAAATCTACCGTAGCAAAAGCCATACAAAGCGGCACCGGCGTTACCTACGCTCCCGGCAGAGGCTTTGGGGATTATTTACCGCTGGTCTACAATCAAGCTTTCATTGACGGTAATTTTCGGAGCTACCGTAATATGCCGGGAGTTTTTACTCTGAACGCAAAAAACGATGCTGCGCAAAAGCTGATAGACGAAAAAACAGCGGCGCGTGGTGAAGCGCGTAAAGCAAAAACTGCAGCCACTGAGCAACGGGATAAGAAAACGGCGGCCAGAACGAAGTTGCAAAAGGATTTCTATAAAGAGTGCTGGGACCGTGAAGAAGCGTTTCGCACAGAATTTGAAAAGACGCAGGACGGCAAGGGTAAATCAAAGCCGTTCACGGAAGAAATTATGCGCCATGCGCCAAAAGATACGGACATCGAGGAACTGCGGAGATTATATGATTCCGCATACTCCGACACGGCAAAGCGATATTCACGCTTTTCTTCCGTTGAGGATACAGCAGTCTTGGATTCACTCGATGGAAGCGACGTTTTGTCTCTGGCAATCGTAAACAGTGCGACTACGGAATTGGCAGGATTTCTGCGCGACATCGGTGCTACTCAATGGATGCGCCAGGGTCATGATGCCTATACACAACACGCAGACGGTCGCTGCCCATATTGCAGGAGAAAATTGGATGACGATTTCGAGCAGACCGTAATCGACAGCTTTGATGACAGATACCAGAAAAACCTTGCTCGCCTGGATGAATTTTTGACTCTCTACAGGAAAACGGCAAACGACCTGTATATGCCTCTGGAGACTTTCCCCAGCGAAGTATACCCTCAAATAGACACAAAACCGCTCACGGACAAACTGTCGGTACTGAAAGCTGCCATTCAATCCAATGTCGAGGCTATACGAGGAAAGCAAGAAGAACCGGCAAAGGTCGTAACTCTGGCGGAAATAGCGCCTATCCTAAAGGAAATTGTCGATATAATATCCGGCTTTAACGCTTTGATTGACGCCAACAATGCCGTTGTTGATGCAGGACCGAAGAAAAGAGCCGAATGCACAGAATTGGCGTTTTCTCTACTGGCATTCCGGCTCAAGGATATCATTGCTGCATATAAAAAGAGTGATGCCGCTCTTGCCGATGAAATTTCCGGTCTTGAAGGTGAGATAAAAACCCATACGGAGGCGCTCGAGAAAATCAACGCCGATTTGAAAGCAGCAAGAAGCGATACGGTGGAAACCGAAACGGCTAAGGATAGCATCAATCTTATGTTGCGTGATTCCGGTATGCAGGGCTTCAGCCTGCAACCTAAATCCGGTGTTGACCATGTGTATGAGGTACGC
>CAZTHA010000529.1:0-2635 GCA_964613435.1 uncultured bacterium | reverse complement strand
AGTCGAGATCTGGGTGCCACAAGTTTTAAAGGATTAAGAGAGGGCTCGGTAAAAGAAATAATAAGGGATGTTTTTTCTCTCTATCGAGATTTGAAAAGGGTGAAAATTGAATTGCCGGAAAACTTGAACCAGGCAATTTCTTTAGACGAAGTCGCCAGGCAATGCTCAGAATTTGAGCAGGTTCTTTGTGTGGTTTCAGACAGAAAAACCTGTCGTGATCTTTACAAACTCATGCCGGCAGGCACTATTCATTTATCGGCACTAATGTGTGGGCAACATCGCTCTGAAAAAATTGATGAAATCAAATGCTTGTTGAGAAATGGTGATCCGGTTCGAGTGGTTAGCACTCAGCTCGTTGAAGCTGGTGTAGATCTTGACTTTCCAGTCGTTTTTCGAGCTTTGGCTGGCTTGGACTCAATTGCACAGGCAGCTGGGCGATGTAATAGGGAAGGCAAGCTTGAATCCGGTATTGTTAAAGTGTTTGTTTCTGAAAAAAAATCACCACCAGGCATTTTGCGCAAAGCAGCTGAAACCACCACAGTGATTTTGAAAAGAGTTTCCTCTGATCCGCTTGAACCTGGCAGTTTCAATTCTTTTTTTAGCGAACTCTATTGGAAGGCAAATTCTCTTGATGCAAAAGAGATAGTTGCAAGATTGACCCCGGATTTTAAAGAATTTGGCATTAAGTTTCGCTCAGTTTCAGATGACTTTAAGCTAATCAATGATGAAATGCAGCGACAGATAATAGTTCGTTATGGTGAAAGTGAAGAATGGCTTGATCGAATCAAAAAAGACCGATTCAATGAACAGCTGAACCGTGCTTTACTGCGCAAATTGCAGAGATATACGGTAAATGTTTATTTGAATGATTTTGAAGCTCTAAAGAAAAGACGATCAATAGAAGAAGTCATGCCAGGGGTATTTGCCCTGACAACCTCTATTGAATATTCGGCCGATACAGGCTTGAAAGTTGATGACTGTTCACCTGCTCCAGAAGATCTGGTTCTTTAAAGGAGGAAAAATGAAAAACTGGTGTGTCGAGGTCTGGGGCGAATACGCCTGTTTTACCAGACCGGAAATGAAGGTTGAACGAGTGAGTTACGATGTAATGACTCCCTCTGCTGCCCGGGCTATTTTTGAAGCCATTATGTGGAAACCGGCTATCAAGTGGCATATTTCAAAAATTGAAGTTTTGCAGCCAATAAAATGGGTTTCTGTTCGTCGAAATGAAGTTGGGAAAACTTGTAATAATCCTACTTCAGATATGATGAAGGGTTTGCCGGGAAAGCCGATGGGCATTAACATCGAAGATGACAGGCAGCAAAGGGCCGGTCTTTTCCTGAAGGATGTGAAATACCGAATTTACGCTCATTTTGAGTTTATTCCACCAGAAAAAAGAAAACCCGCTGAGCTTTTTTCAGCCGAAACATGGGCCGATTCATCAGAAAAGGAACATGCAAACCGCTCTGATGAAAACGAAGCGAAATACGCTGCAATGTTTGAACGCAGAGCCAAAAAAGGACAATGCTTTAATCGCCCTTACCTGGGTTGTCGCGAATTTTCGTGTTTTTTCCGACTGGTAGACCCTGAAAAGGAACCGGCGCAATCCATTGGCGAGAATAGAGAACTGGGCTGGATGCTATATGATATGGATTTTTCCGATCCTCAAAATCCGATGCCGATGTTTTTCAAAGCTTCGTTGGTTGACGGTCGCCTCAATACTGATCGCCGGGAAATCGAGGTGAGAAGATGATCCTTCAGGCCCTGAAAGAATATTATGACCGCATTGCAGAAAATAAGAGTTCAGATATCGCACCTGAGGGATTTGAAAAAAAGCCATTGGAGTTTTTGATTGTTATTGATGAAAATGGTGAATTCATTAATATTGAAGATACAAGAGAAAAAATAGGCAAGAAAGTAATTGGCAAATCCTTTATTCTTCCACGTTCAAAAGGACGCTCTGGCAGCAAAAGTTACGCAACAACTTTTCTTTTATGGGATCACATCGGCTATGTTCTTGGTCTGCCAGAGAGTGATGAAAAGTCTTTGAAACAGCATAAAACATGGGTGGATATGGTGGAAGGTTTGCCGGAAGAACTTTCTCAAGATATTGGAATAAAAGCAGTAAAAAGATTCTACCAAACAGGCGGGGTTCAGAAAGCTATTAATTGTAATCTTATTCAAGATTGTTTGAAGTCTGTACCCTGTAATATGTCGTTTCGGCTTTCTTCAGAGCTGTCTCCAGTCGCATGTAGTGAAAGGATAAAAAGTTTTGTTGAAAAAACCTTGGTAGAAAATGAACCGACTGAAGTTTCAGGTAAGCTTGGAATCTGTCTTGTAACAGGTGAAACTGGGGAAATTGCAAGAACCCATGGTAGAACTCCAATTAATAAGGATACAAAGAACTTGATTGGATTTCAGAAAAATAGTGGGTATGATTCATACGGGAAAGAGCAAGGCTATAATGCCCCCATAAGCAAGTCAAGTGAATTCGCATATGTAACCGGTTTGAATACTCTTTTAAAGTCAGGCGAACAAAGAATGCAGGTCGGTGATGCCTCAACGGTCTTCTGGTCTAAGGAGCAGACAGATTTTGAAAGTGCATTCAGCAGCTATTTTTCGGAACCGCCAAAAG
>CAZTHA010000528.1:0-2642 GCA_964613435.1 uncultured bacterium | reverse complement strand
ACATTATCTCCTCTTCCATTTTCAATCTGTCTTCCTCACTAAGAATAACAATACAGGAATAGGATCTGACTTCAAACGCGAATACCAGCTCTTGAATAACTTGAAATATTAAAGGTGTCCAACCAAGTATTACGACGTGGTTTCTTTTGGTAACCTGAGTTTTTCCTCTTCTTAAAATTAATAAGCTATCAAGAATGCTTGAAGTTAAAAAGCCCGTGAATGTTCCAAATAGAATACACCCAATTCCTGATGCCAGGAGCATAAGAATTTGAAAATTCTTACCTTCTGAACTAGCGAGGACTCCCGGATCTAATAAATGAGTAAGACTTCTCCACGCAGCATCCCAAAATTCTATCGCTGGTCCATTTTTTGGCCAAATCTGATAACGCAGCATTATCCCAGCAAAAAAGCAAGAGAACAAGGCAATCAGTAAAATGAAGAGTATCGGGTAAAGCCAGAAATATCGGGATAGGCATTTATCGATAAAAAATGAAGCTTTTTGCCATAAAGAAAACTTTCGCTTTTGCTGCAACATAAAATCATCCTCTCTTGATAATACAAATCTCCAATTACATATATAGCCCCTCTTACCGAGCTTTTTTAAACATTCAATCAAAATACTATAATAGGTTCCCGAAACATGCAATTCTAAACTTTTCTGGCTATGCAACCTTTTTTCTGGGATTTAGTTCCGCTATTGTTGCACAATTAAGGTGTCTTGAACCTGCAATCCATTCTTCATGAATTTCGATGAGTAATGAGCCACCAATAATGAAAACTTAGTCTTATCCGGGAAAAAAGAAACTCCTCTGGGTCTTCTGCCAATCTCCCGGTTAAACATTTCAAGGATTTTCGTTGTTCCTTATTCTTTTCCAAGGCTCAATAACTAGTTCAGGTCAACCGCTAAATGAATAAACAATTGAGAAATTTCCTAACCGTTTTAAAGAGCATTACAAAATCGGTCTAGAGATTTTCCAGACCTCTCTATCCAACTTTCCTGTTACCTCTGAGACTTTCTGAAATGCTTTGAAAGCATTGCCATCAAAAGCGAATGCGGCGCAATAGGTGCTTTTGCAGCCAGCGGAAGGCTACAAGTCGATAGTGGGAGCGGCGGGCGCGGCTCAATATTTCTTCGCGGGTCATTTGCGTGAGCTGCTGCAGAAACTCGAAAGAAGCTTCATTGCAACAGTGTTTTTCTTTTTCTTCGTCAAGCCTTGCAAGTGCCGCCTCTCGGCTCAGAGAACCCTGGCGAACCAGAGTCGCCAGCTCGGGTTGTAAAATCGGGTGGCCGTTGACCATGGTATACAGATAAACTGAAGCGGCGTGAACCGTGCAGTCTTCATGACCCATAAACCGATCATCCGCTGGTCGGCTCCAGCTCAGTTCTGCTTCAAGAGTTCGTTTTATCTCGTTTTCGTCATAGCCATGGTAGAGATAGAAGGCAAGAAACTCGGGCGGGTTGGGTGTATACTTCAACTTAGCCATATCCGGCGCATAAAGGCGCTGGGCCTGGCCAATCAAAGACGACTTGCCTTCGATTTCAGAGCTAACGAACCAGCGAAAACGCTTGAGCAGTTTTCTCGTAATCTGCAAGGCAAAGCGACGCACCTTCTCAGTTTCACGTCTTTCAAGATTGCTTTCAAGAAAAGGCAAAAACGGATCAACCGAAGCCGGCGCCAACTCTTTAAAAATCTGCGCCGGTGAGCGACCATGAACAATAAAAGGAATCTCATTATCAATGGCAAGCTTTAAAACCGCAAGAAATCCGGGAAAAGTACAGCCGATACAGGGCACACCAACCCGATTCATGCTCGAACGGGCAATTACCCTTTGCAATTCCGGATCGGGACCAACAAAAACATGGTCCTGGCCCAAACTGGATACCATCAGGCGAATATTGTTTCGTGCATAATCGGTGAGATAGCCGTTGTCGTAAGTGAACAAAAGCAGACGCAAACCATAGTCTTTTACCAGACACCAGGCTACATACGAACTGTCTTTGCCGCCGCTCAACCCGACCAGAGCATCATAGCGACCAGTTCCGCGTGTTTTTGCAAAGCGCTCGTGTAAAAGCGGCTTCAAAAGCTCTGGGTCGGCAATTTCCTTTTTTCTTTGCTCATAAGCTTTGCAAAGATTGCACACCCCATCTGCATCAAAGACCACATTTAAAGCGGTTTCAGGTGCTACACAACGACTACAGATCTTCATTAGACGTCACTTTCTATATGCCGGCCGGGCGCAGAGGCCCGCCCCCAGGTTTTCGACAATTCAGAGGCTCGGTGAACGTTTGAATGTTCAGGACTGACGCGAGGCACGTTTTACCAGCCAGGCGGCGAACAACAACCCCAATAACGGCAAAATCAACTCTGTGTTCTTCTCAATCATCGCCGGATTCTGAGCAATCGCCGACAGCAGATCAAGATCGCGCATAACCTGATTGCCAAAATACACTGCCGCTGAAACCATGGTGAAAAGCCTACGCTTTCCCGGACTCCCGCCGGCAATGAACGCAAAGAAAACCGTCGCAAGCCCCGCACCAAGACCCCGCTGAAAAACCACATCGTCAATAACGCTTTCGCCCTTCATGTCAACTATCCGCGCATGGTCGAGAACCATCACAATCAAAAACAGAAAGGAAACCC
>CAZTHA010000527.1:0-2643 GCA_964613435.1 uncultured bacterium | reverse complement strand
GAATCGAACCCGCGTCCGAAAAGGCTCACAGACACCGTCTACCATTATATCCTGCAATTAGTTTTTTAAGGCGTTCGTAACCCACAGGCAGGTCTCTACTAACCCGATCCGTCTGGAAAATCTCGATTCAGTACCCCAGTGGCCCAGTACTAAATCCAGCCGGTTTTGTCGTCGGTCATCCCGGAGCTTACCGGCAGAATCAGCCGGGGGACCGTCGAGCCGTAATTAGGCTGCGAGTGCCAGTTCTTCGTTGGCAGTTAATGTTTGATCGATTTTTTGCGAGGCCCTTCGATCAACCTCGAATGGCAGGTGGCAGCTCACACTCCCCGTCGAAACCAGGTCGCCCCCGATTTCGCTCGGTTGTACAAACAACCACTAGTAACAGTATATCGCAAAGACCCTTTAAACGCAAGAATGAAACGAGAGTCACGCCGAAAAAAAATACCCGGCTAACACACCTAACTCCTGCCTTTGAGTGAAGCCAAAATCATTTCAACCCGGGTCTGAAGACTGATCAGCAAATGACAGCGGATAGACGGATCGGTGACGCCGATTTCCTGGACCAGGGTTCGGGCAAGCTCGGCAAAAAATGCGACTTCACGATGAAAATAACTGCTGATGTTGGCAAAATCATAGCGCTGCTTCAGCAAATTGATAAATCGAACCAGAGACGGATTGGAAAGACCCTTGATCATCTCAAAGAATCTGGGCTGGTTGAGACGATCAAAAAACGGCGTCATCTTCAAACCCATGCGCTCAAGCTGTTCCAGCGGCGGTTCACCAACAAGTTCGGCCGGCTCAAGAAACTTCTCAAAAAATTCCATAGCCCTTCTTTGCAGTTGCTGACTCTGAAATTCGTTCTTCTTGCGAAGAACCGAATCAAGAATGAATTTCAAATCATCACTTGCATTTTCGGGAAAATCGAAACTGAACTTGGGATCATTAAAGGCTGCATTTTCATAATCTTCAGGCCTTGTCTTTTCAAGAGCGGCCAAAAATACTCCGATCACCGTCTCAATATCTATTTTTACCGCCCGGGAAAGTATGAGAAACTCCAGAAACTGAAAAACCTTTGGAAAAAACATGAACTCAATACTTCCCGATGCCATTTTGACGAATAAACGATCCACCCTTTTTTGCAGCTCTTCATCAGAAAACAGCGCAAATGAATCGAACATTTCCAGCGGATCATCACTGAGCGGCGAAGAATCCGGACAAGGCTGAATCTCCTCTTTCCAGGCTTGCGCGTCGAGGTTACCACTCGAAAGGTATCTCAATACTTCTGCAGAAAAAACGGTATTCTCTTCAGAAATAACATACTTGGCAAAGAACCGCTGATATTCACGATTGCTTTCAACCATGGCCTTGGAAAAGAAGGAAAAAGAGCTGGGAATAGTATTAAAGCCATCGACCAGGGCATAATTGCCCTCTGAGTTCTCGGCAGCAATAGCATTTATCAGGCGAAACAGACGGCCCAGATACCTTTCCTTTAAACCCGGGTCATCGATAGGAAAAAGCCTGGCCAAACTGTCAATCGTGAAAAAAGCCCCTTTCATTCCGCGCAAATTAAGCGCGTACTTGTTATTCATCTCTTCCAGATAAGCCCTCTGTTGAAGGACTGCGCGGCGGCAAATCTCATCGCCAATGATTTCAGAAGCCATCTCCATAACCGTTTGCGAAATCTCCGGAGAAAAATGCAGAGTCTTGCCGACAATCTTTTCCTTAATGCGCAAATAGTCATTTAAATTTGCCGAAGCAGTCCCTTCTTCTTCAGAAACGGAAGAGCCTGCTTCCGATTTCTTTACAAGAGACTGATACCTCAAAATTATCTCGGCTTCGTTCGTGATAAAAAAACATTTAATTTTTGAGTGCTCGACAAAATTATTGAAAAAACCCAATAATTCCGGCATATCAATGCAAACCCTCTCCAGGTCATCAAAGACAAAAACACAACGGGACATATCCTTTATATTGAAAGGATCGACCTCTAGCCTGGCTTCACTCAGGGTCCCCAAAGATTTTCCCGCCGGGTAAAGTGCGCAAAAAGCCTCTTTCAAAGACTCCGGAATCAGCTTCATAATACTCGGATTGGCTTTCAACAGCATTTTACGAGCAATTTCGTCGGTCGTTTTGATTCCGTTGAGCGACACATAACAGGGAATGAAATCCTGAGACATAACCAGCGGCTTGATTCTCGAATTGTAAAAATGCGTTTTGCCAGAACCCCAGGGTCCGTCGATCATCAAAGCATATTCGGTTTCTGGTACCGAAAGAAAAAAAGAAATAGTACCCAGAATGTGATCCATCATTAGACCCCGCTCCCACAAATTTTTAAATCTGAAAAAGCTTGAATTAAGCATCTTAGCTCACAAGAATGTCAGTTCAGAGCCATGATTAATTCTATCCCTGGTGGGAAATACAATAAGCCTAACACAGTTTTTTTATGCTGACAATTTCTGAAAACCACGCCTGGCAAACGAAACTTACTATTTATCAGCATGACTTGAAATTTTCGCGGATTTATTTAATGATGGAAACGAAAAATTTTCCAAACAAAGTTCGAGGATTTTTGAGACCCGATTGATTTTTGGTATTATTTTGTGTTATTTTGATGCCGATAATGTGTCAATAAAGATTCTTTTT
>CAZTHA010000526.1:0-2644 GCA_964613435.1 uncultured bacterium | reverse complement strand
CATTAATCGATGCAGGGGTTATCTCTTCGCAGCAGCTTCAGGAAGCTTTAACATTTATGCGCCCAAGAGGCTTGCGTCTCGGGGAAGCACTGATAGAAATGGGCCTGATCGGCGAAAGGGATTTGTTAAAATCTCTCAGCGAACAATTGGGCATTCCCACTCTTCTCGACGAGGAATTGATCGTCGATCCAAGTGTCGTTCACGAAATTCCCTATGTTGTTGCCCGAAAATACACGGTTATACCACTTGAGATTAAAAGTGGCCGCCTGTTGGTGGCCACTTTTGACCCACTGAATATTACCATCATCGATGATCTGGAAACCAGGGCAAAGAAACCTGTTTCGCTGGTGCTTGCTTCTTCAAAAAGAATTATTCAGGCAATCGACAGATATTATTCTGGCGCGGAAAACATTTCGCAAACTCTGAAACAAGTTCAGGATATGGAGGACGAAGCCTTCCTGTCCAGGATGGAAAGCGAAGACTTGAATGTCCAAGACACCCCGGTAGTCAAATTCGTAAATCAGGTTTTGCAGAAAGCAGTTAGAGAAAGAGCTTCTGACATTCACATTGAAATCGACAATGTTGGCTTTCACATCAGATTTCGCATTGATGGAATGCTACAAACGGTTTTCCGGCCAAAAGATCACCTGCATGCCCTGATAGTTTCACGCCTGAAGGTAATGGCGCGCATGGACGTGAGCGAGCACAGGCTCCCACAGGATGGCCGCATAGTCACAAAGGTTGACGATCGGATAGTAGACTTTCGCGCGGCAACCATTCCCTGTGTAAACGGTGAAAACATCGTTATCAGAATTTTAAACCATGGGCCGACTTTCAAAGAACTTTCAGAACTTGGCATGGTACAGACAAGCATTGAAAACATTGAAGGTTTGATCACAAAAAGCCATGGGCTGTTACCTATAGCTGGTCCGACAGGATCAGGTAAAACCACAACTCTTTATTCAATTCTCAAGCAGCTTAACAACGACAAAAACAAGATCATCACCCTTGAAGACCCCGTTGAAATGCAACTGCCAATGCTTAACCAAATGCAGGTTAATCCGAAGCTTGATCTTACCTTTGCAACCGGCCTTCGTTCAATCTTGCGTATGGATCCTGACATTATTATGATCGGTGAAATCCGCGACAGCGAAACGGCCCGACTGGCCATAAACGCGGCCATGACCGGTCATCTGGTTTTATCTACGATTCATACAGGCTCGGCCGCTGAAGTCCCGGTAAGATTTGCCGAAATGGGAATCGAAGGCTATCTGGTTGCCAATACCATTATTGGTGCCATTTCTCAACGTCTTGTCCGCATAAATTGTGATTCATGCAAAGAAAAAGAAGAATTACCGGCGAAAGTGCTGAGCCAATTCAATCCTAACTTTGCCAGCTATCGGGGCGCAGGTTGCCCGGCTTGTAACAATGTTGGTTATAGAGGCAGAACCTGTATTGAAGAAACTCTGGTCGTTAATTCCGAGATTCGCAAGGCAATTCTTAATGAAGCGGATAGTAGCGATTTAAGGGATCTGGCAGTAAAAAACGGTATGGAAACCATGGTAAAAAATGGTATTTCCAAGGTCAAGTCAGGAACAACCAGCTTTGCAGAACTTGCAAGAGTACTTTCAATTGATTAGTTGCTAATTTAAGGTATTTTACCAAATGCTATTTTATTACAAAGCAAAAAGCAGTACGGGCGAAGAGGTCACAGGCTCTCTGGAGGCGATTGACCAGCAATCTGCGTTAAACGAGCTTTCCAATCGTGGGCTTTGGCCAACCAGCATAGGGTCTGAATCAAAGAACGATATTCTTGGCAAGGAGATTGCCTTTTTATCGTGGGTTCCAAACAGCGTTTTCAACGCTTTCCTTCTTCAACTTGCGGTAATGATTCGTAGCGGCGTACCATTAACAGAGTCTCTTGCATCTCTTGAAAGTGGAGAAACAAATGTTACCCTCAAAAGGGTAATCCAGGAAGTGCGACGCGAAGTTGAGAAAGGAAACTCTTTTTCAGATGCTCTTTCGATGCACCCGGCCCAATTCGATCCATTTTTTGTAAATATGGTCCGAATAGGTGAAACCGGCGGTGTGCTGGAGAAGGTTTTGATTAAGCTCTCAGCCATTCGCCAAAGATCGGTAAAATTGAGAAACCAGCTTTTAAGCGCTTTAATTTACCCCGCCCTTCTGATTTTTGTAATTTGTTGTGTTTTAATGCTGCTTTTTGGCTTTGCTCTGCCTAGATTCGCAGGAATTTTCAAATCCGCCAATTTCCCGCTGCCATGGCAAACAAAGCTGGTTTTAGATATCGGCGCATTCGTCAGTGGCAATTTTTATCCAATTCTTGCTTTTGGAGGTATACTTAGCCTTCTAGGCGTATGGCTCTTCATTTCTGGAACAGGACGCTGGGTTGCCGGAGAGATCGCCCTTAGAATTCCGATTTTAAAGACAGTTGTTAAGTGTTTTTTGATGGTTCACATATCTGAAGCAATGGGGATGCTTTTAAATGCTGGGGTTCCATTGATGGAGCTTTTGGCTTCGATTGAGAAAACTCTTGATATGCCTACGGCAAGAAAAACTCTTGGACAAATGAAATCCTTTATCGAGCGGGGAAGTTCGATGAGGCTGGCCCTTGAAAACGACATCA
>CAZTHA010000525.1:0-2650 GCA_964613435.1 uncultured bacterium | reverse complement strand
GTCTGATAAACGCGTTTATCAGACAGTGAGCAAAGCAATTATCGTGACGGCACGATGCCGGCGCGATAATTGCGCGAACGGTTTGCCCGGTGCCTGGTTTTGCGCTAGCGAAACCAGGCATTACATCGCCCCTCGGAGCTTGCCAGGGGTAATGATGAGACGTGGCCAGACGGCTTTGCCGGCTGGACAACCGCCCGGATTTGTTTAGCACCGTTGGCGCAGCCCTGGGTGGGCGGGGGATCTAAACTGTCCTAAAGAGCGGCGTCCGCTGAACCCGGCTCCGGGATCGCGGCGGCGCAACAAGCTGGAGGCGGCCAGGGCTCTGACTGGTCGCCGGTCTTTTTCTTCCAGCAAGCGGCTCCGGGTGCGGCCTGCTTCATCTGCGCCGGATCGCAACGAAAGTCACTGCGAACCGGACAGCGGCCCCAATGTCCGGACTGCCGGGGCGACCGTCAGCAAGGCGAACAAAAAAAGCGCCAGCCGATGACAATAAATGACAAAGGCTGAGACCAGGCACCGGCAGGCAGGACATTGCACGCTCCTGCGGAAGCCCGAAGGGCTTTCCGAGACCTGGCCAAAAGCGAAGGCGGCGAAGCTGCCGGAGTGTTGGCCAGGTCAACAGGACGTGGGCCGCGTTCCCTGAAGCACCGATTTCACTTTCCCGGCCTGCTTTTCTTTGTTTCTGGTAAAAACCTATTGTAGTTTGAGAACAGTTTTCACCCTGAAAAGGTAATAGTTGACCCTAAAAAAGTCATAGTTCGTCTGCTTTTAGTTCTTAATGCAGACTATTTCTTGTTTACAGCTTCGCACAAGGCTTTGCCTGGTGCGAACTTAACCAGCTTCTTTTCCGGAACCTGGACTGGTTTACGGGTGTTTGGATTGATAGCGGTTCTGGCCGGTTTCAGCTTTGTATAAAATGAACCGAAACCGATGATCTGCAGGCGCTTTTCCTTTTTCAAATTTCGCTCGATGATGTCCAGCAGATTGTTAAGAATGTCTTTGGCTACTGAATGAGTGAGTTTGGATTTCTTTGCCAGGTCTCTGACTATTTCCATTTTAGTTACAAGATTATCGTTAGAAGCGGTTTTCTTCATGTTTTTGTCCTTTATCGACTATTGTAGTTTGAGAACAGTCAAAATTCTGCTGCCATTACCAAAGTTGGCTGCACAGGTTTGCTGGCATTGATTTCGGCAAGACGCTGCAAAGCAATGTTTTCCATAGCGACATTCAACATGATTTTGCTGCCGAGACCCTTTTTCAGAACGATCTCTTTTATATTGTCAGACATATTGGCAACAGCTTCCGCTTGAAGTGCCGCCCTGGATTCTTCAGACAGGCTTTCAATATATGCCTGGGCGCGTTTCTTGTTTTCTTCCTGCTCTTTGCGGCGTTTTTGCTCTACTGCTTCGCTGTGAGCAATTTCCTGTGCCTTCATGGCTTCCTGAGCGATAACCTGCCTGGCGGCTTCTTCGTCTTCCTGCATTGCAAGGCCGTAATCATTTTGCAAAGCTTTCAAAAGATAAGGCCGGTAATTGCTTTTTGCGTTTTTGTTGGTATAGCGGATGTTCCGGGCCACATAATCAGCACCGCGCATCTCATAAAAAGCGATTACTGGTTCCAGAATAGTTTTCTGAGAGCGACGGGCCACAGGCAAAAGTTCAATCAAGCTCTTGATTTCAGGCTTATCAGGCGTTGCAAAAGTTTCCTTAGCGGTCTGTTGAGACATTAAAACAGATTTTGAAACAGTCTGTTTTTTGAAGCACAAAATAGTCTGACCAGCCTTAATTTGTCGGGTTTCCAAAAGAAATTGAGTGTCAGTGCAACGATTAATACGGTTAACCGCTGTCTTGATTTTTGGAATAATGTGAGCTGGAAAACGTTCTTTCATCGGGATCTTTTCAGCCATCTTGATAGCATTGATTTCCCAGGTATCACGGCCATGAAACGATTTGCATAAAATTTCATAGAGCCTGGTAGCCAGTGGAGAACGTAACTTTTTGAATTCAGCAAAGTTGATATACTTGAAAAAACCTTTGCCCATCATCATTGTCAGGAATTCTTGAGAAAATCTGATATGCAGATTCTTTGTTGTCTTATCGATTTTCCAAGAATCTATAACGCCAAAGTTAATTGAAGAGTAGTTCTTACCATCATAGAAGCTGCCTTCAAACTTAACGCCAACCATTTTCCAGCGTTCAAGACTATCTTCGAGCCGATCATACCAGACTTGAGAAGGCACCAGACTGCAATCTTTCAGAATCTGGTATCTGGTTAAAACCATTTCCGGCGCATAGTTACTACGTTGACTCTGTAAAAGCAGATACAAAAGAAAGATCCCATCGGTTTTAACAGGAACTTTATAGCCAGACCGATAAACATAACCTTCGCGATCAGACCAGGTAACACCGCGACTGTTTTCCGCCAAACACTCATCTTGAAACCATAATGGGTATTCCAAAAGGTTTACGCTATGTTTGATTAAGTTTTTATCCACCTGGTCGCCTCCGCTAAAATCATTGTAATTTTCTAACCCCGATAAAATAGCATATAAACAGAACTCTTGAAAGTGAGAATTTTACAATAAAACATAAAGATAACTATTGTAGTTTGAGAACACTTTTATTGTAGTTTGAGAACACTTTTATTGTAG
>CAZTHA010000524.1:0-2664 GCA_964613435.1 uncultured bacterium | reverse complement strand
TTACCGGTTACACACGCTCTTCAGACATTTATAACCTCAAATTCCGAGAGGATATTGCCCCACAATTGAAAATCGCTTTGGCCCGATTCGAAAATTTTGACCGACAGATTATCGAAACTGAAAGAGCAATAATCGCGATTATTGCCGGCAGCGATAACCTGAGAATTTTCGCGGTCCACCCCAAACAAAGCGAACTCTGGTCGGTAGAAGACCGAAGAAACAGCAGCTTTATCCGAATTCTTCTGCTGCTGATTCTGGGCTATTTGTTGATCTATTTCATTATTTTCAAAATGCAGCTTTTTGTTTCGATACGGCTAAAAGTAACTTTGGTCTTTCTTTTTGCCAATATTATTCCACTGATTGTATTGAGCCTGATTGGTTATGATTATTTGAACAGCAAGACTGTTGCCATAAGAAATGAATTCATTTACAACTCTTTTTCAACCCTGAGAGCTTTCGATCTTGGCTCGGAAAATTTGATTGAAAGCACAAGAAAAAAGCTTGTCGAGGTCTGCGATAAAACTAATAAAATTTCTGCGGCCAAAGATTTTTCAACCGATCAATTTTTCAGAGTGCAAGAAACCATAGCCAGGGTTAATCCCTCTGAAGCCTACCTGGTCTCAAGCCAGGCAGTTAAAATTTTTGAATACTTTCCCGACAATTTTAAACCCTCTCATTCAAACACCTATGTAATTCCAATGATGGCAGCATCGTTGAAATTCATCAACGGAAATCCGATCACGGCTGATACCAGCGACTATTTCAACGCGCTTTTGTCACCGTCCCATTCCGAAGTTATCCGGCATGCCCGAAGAAATTCCGGAAGAATAGTCGAGTTAAATACTGGCAACACGATCAAAACTTCTTTTCAATATGCTTTTGGTCTACCTGGAATAACTCCTTACAACTATTATTTAATGATGCTTTGGGATAAAAAGAATATTAGCTCACAATATCTCGACAAAAGTTTTGCGACAATGCAACAGCAACTGCAAAAATCGGCGTTTTTTGCCAGATCGACCAATGGTTCGAGTTTCTGGCCAGACAAGTCCATGGTTCCCGAACCGGTTCAGATTTTTCTCGAACAGGCCGAAAATTCGACTCAAAGCATTTACCGAACAATTGTCATCGACGGCAAGAGCAATCTGGCAGTTGGCATGAAAGGTCGACTCCTCAACAATATGGTTCTTGCCAATATCATTCCCGAAAGCCACCTCTCCCGGCAAGTAAGTCGTATACGACTCCAAATAGGTCTGGCCATAATTTTAAACATTTTTTTTACAATTGCGATATCGCTGCTTTTGTCAAAACAATTGGCGCAACCTCTTCATGAGTTACAAAAGGCAACAAAGGCAATAGGTTTTCGCGACTTCAAGCATCGTATACCAGATCTTGACAACGATGAAATCGGCTATCTTGGTTCAATTTTCAACCGTGTGATCGAGGGTCTTGGCGATCTCGAGGTCGCCAGAATCGTTCAGGAAAGCCTTTTCCCCGGCAACTCTTTCTCAGCTGGTCCATATCGCATTTATGGAAAAAGTATCGTTATGACAACACTCGGCGGCGATTACTACGACTGTTTTGAAATCGATGCCAGCCGCTGGGCGATAACGATCGGCGACGTTGCTGGGCACGGCGTACCGGCCGGCCTGATGATGGCCATGGCAAAGTCGGGAATACTGACTTCATCACAGGAGCAGAAACTTGACCCCACGGTCATCACCACCGCGCTGCACAAGATGTTTTTCACTATTAAAAATCCCAAAATGAAAAGAATGATGACTTTTCAATATTTTGTTTTAAACCATCAAAGCGGCGAACTTTCCTTTGCCAACGCCGGACACTGCTTTCCTCTGCTAATTGATTTATCAGACCAATCGGCCAGATTTATAGAACATGTGGCAACTCCTCTTGGAATAGGTCCAAAAGCCAGATACAAAAACTTCAACTTCAGACTTGAAGGAAATCAGGCCCTGATTTTATACACCGATGGCTTGGCTGAGGCGAAAAACCAGAATGGCGAAGAGTTTGGCTACGAGAGGATGCAGCAGATCTTTCCGGGGCTCTACGATAAAGATCCGGAGGTTTTTTACCAGAGAATCTATTCTGTTTATCGCGACTGGGCCAAAGAACCCGATGACGACCTGACATTGATCGTTTGTTTAAAAGGAGACGACAATGACTGACTCGCCAATTCGCCGTGTTTTGCTCTGGCTTTTCTTCTGTCTGCTGCTTGGCGGCATACCAGCTTCGATAGTTTATTCGACAATATACCGTCACCTCAGCCTTGTCGAACAGCAACACCTGAGTGATATCAAAGCAACGACAGACATGGCTGCTACTCAGGCACGTCTGAATGAAAATCAGGAAAAATACTGGTGTCGCATGCTTCACAGCAACTATCTCAAGTGGCGAGCCGACAACACATCGGCTGAGCAGATAAAAGTTTGGCTCAGGCGCCTTCGCACCAACTTTCCCGATGAACTGGAATTTATTGCCTGGGATCAAAATGGAACCGTTGTTGAACAAACTTTTTCGAGCATTTTTACCCAAGCAGAATGGCATGGAGTTTTTAAAACTCTTGCCTACTATTTTTCTTACTGGAATGAAATTGATTACTCACGCAAATTTCAACCAGATTTGGAAACGACCAAAAAAGTACTC
>CAZTHA010000523.1:0-2689 GCA_964613435.1 uncultured bacterium | reverse complement strand
CATCCGGATGACTCCCGGCCGCGATGCGTCGACAGGCCTCGCAATGCCCACAGGCATCCAGAACCCCATCATCGCCGGAAGCGGGTTGGCTACACTGCAAAAGCGCAGCAAACGCCAGAGCGGTCCGGTAACGCCCGACCGAAGCCGAACCGGCAAACAAATAGGTCTGAGCAATTCTACCATTGGCGAAGGAGCCGGTCAGATGTGCTACCGGGGCCTGCTGCAGCAGAATGTTGGCAAAACCGGGCTCAGCGTTGGGCATTACTTTTCCTCAGGAAAAAGAAAATACATAGAAAAATCATGATAATCAGACAAATCCCGGCAAACGACTGAACGCCGCGATGCTGAATGTCTGCCGATAGAATCGCCACGAAACCAAAACAGGTCGAAACCATCCAAAGAAATCTGGTTGTTTCCTTTTGCGAAAAACCTTTGGCCAGGAGCTTATGGTGCAGATGCTCCTTGTCAGCCTGAAAAATGGGTACTTTCTTCGAGTAGCGACGCAAAATGGCCATGGCGACATCGAGAACCGGCAAACCAAAAGCGATCATCGGAACGATAAGCGGAAAAAGAATCGAACCCTTGGCCGCACCGGCAATTGACAGTGCCGAGGTCATGAAACCGAGGAAATATGCCCCCGAATCGCCCATAAAAATTACCGCAGGAAAAACGTTGAAGCGCAAAAAAGCCAGCAAAGCACCCATCAATGAGGCCGAAAGCACCAGAACGTTCTGCATCAGCATCGCGTCCTGGGCATTGGGAACGAAAAGGCGCACCGAAAGCAGGGTGCCCAGGGCGATGAAGACTATACCGCCGGCCAGCCCGTCAACGCCGTCAACCAGGTTGACCGTGTTGGTAAGGCCGATGACCCATAGAAAAGTAAGCGGATAAGTCAACAAACCGAGAGCAACTAGCCCTTTTCCGGCGATAAAATCGGTAACGAAATCAATTTTGACCCCGAAAAATACCAGAATGAAACAACCGGCAATTTGGCCGGCAAGCTTGACTCGGGCCGGCAGGTCGAGCATGTCATCGAGCAGCCCGATAATGAAAACAAAGGTGGCGGCGATCAGAATGCCAAAAGTCTCACGGCTTTCGAACAGAAACGGCATCGCCCCCATCAGACCGGCGAGATATATGGCAAGTCCCCCGACTCTCGGGACCGGATTCTTGTGAATTTTTCGATAGCCGGGGCGATCGACCAGTCCAAGCTTCAGGGCAAGTTTACGAATCATCGGCACCAGAAGAATTCCGGCGACCCATGACAAAATGAATGCTAGTAGTACCTGTTTCAAGACGCATGAGTATAGCAGATTTTTGCTCCGATAAAAACCCTGAGACTTGGGATCGCCCGGATATTTTTTGCAACCGGTTTCGCAGGCCGATACTCTGGGCGGTAAACATGGCACCGTTTACATTCTGACTCATACATGGTATACCTTGATATTCTCCATGGGGACTCATGGCAATGAACCCTGAGAAACCACGAGAGTTTCTGCCCGGTAATGGCACTGATAAACGACAGCGAAAGGTGGCTCGAAATGGATCGCACTCCGAAAACACCAACGGCTTTCAAGGAAGCCTGCCAGAAGATTAAAATGCTGCTGTTCGACTGTGACGGCGTTTTGACCGATGGCCGCATCATACTTGGCAGCCAGAACATCGAAGTAAAATGCTTTTCAACCACAGATGGAATGGGCATGAAGCTCTGGAAAACCGCCGGATTTCTTGGCGGCTCAATAACCGGCAGATCTTCTGAAGCCCTGGCCAAAAGAGCCGAAGAATTGAAATTCGATGAATTACATCAGGGAATTGCCCGCAAGGGCGAGGTGCTCGCTGAGATCCTGCAGCGTCGCCAGTTGCAGCCTGAAGAGGTTGCCTATATCGGCGATGACATCAATGATCTTCCGGTTGGCGCAAGGGTCGGACTATTTTTCGTGCCCGCCAACCATCATCCGGTAATCAGGCCTTATGCCGATTACATCCTCGAAAACAAAGGCGGCCACGGAGTCATTCGCGAAGTCGTCGACATCATTCTCGGGCACAAAGGCCTGATGGAAGGACTGGTAGCAGATTTTCTCAAATGACTTTTAAAGACCGACTGAAAAATCTGAAGCGCAAAATCAGGTATTACCTGATCAAGGCCCTGGTCGATGCCATGACCAGACTGCCGGTGCGCTCGCTGCCCAGACTTCAGCGTCTTTTCCTCAAAGTTTTTCCGATGGTTTTCAGACGCGAAATACACCGTGCCCGCCAACTTCTGCCTGCTGAATTTTCGCCGAATGCCGATAGAATTATCAGAGGCATGACGGTTAATCAGGTCGCGACTTTGCTTGAAGTTTTCTTCTACGACAAAATCAAACAGCAGCGACCGGATTTCGTTCGAATAGAAGGTCGAGAATTCCTTGAAAAGGCAATTGAAAAACATGGCACCTTCATCATCCTCAGCGCCCATTTTGGGAACTGGGAAATCATCGGCTACGAGCTGGCCGCGATGGGCTACCCACTCCATGTCGTCGCCCGGCCCCAGGCCGTCAACCAGATGACCGAATTCATCAACAGCTACCGGGAAAAGCGCGGTTCAAAAGTCATTATGGGCAACAACATCATCGAGTCCCTGAAATTGTTAAAAAAGAAAAAAGTCGTTGGACTTGTTTCCGACCTGAATGCCCGCGAATGGGGTTATCAG
>CAZTHA010000522.1:0-2689 GCA_964613435.1 uncultured bacterium | reverse complement strand
ATAAAAATAAAAATTTAAAAATTCTGTTAAAGTCTCATTTCAAAACTATGGTATGGAAAATCAAAATCAAATTCAGAAAAGAAAAATCTGCATTGCCCAATTAAGATTGCAAAAAGCTGGAATTTCTTTGCCGCTGGTATTATTCTAATGGTATGATAAAACAGCCTGAAACAATTAGTATTGGCATCGGCGAATTGGAAGACCCCTTGCCGGATTACCCCAGGAGCACCAGATATTGGTTATTTGCTGGAGTTTGTGAAAATTGTGGTTGCGGCGGGAGAGAAATTGAGATCTATTCGAAAAAAGTAGCTCTGAAATGTGAATCTTGTGGATCCTTGAAGAAAACTTTGATCGATGCAGAGGATTATTTTGACGTTTCCTATGTGTATTGGTGTAATCGAGCGAAATTTGCCACGGATCATATCGGGATTACCCAGGATGTCATTGACAGCATTGAAAAAGTGATTGGAAAATTTGAAGAAATTGAGATTCCACGTTGGGCGGTAGTAATAATTGGGGGAGTTTGCGAAAAAAAAGGCTGTTGCATAAATCATAAATGTAGATATAATGCGATTTAAACCTGGAGGCTGGGATGAAAAGTTTTTTGAGTATCGCTACGGAAGTTGAAGATGCTTTAAATAGTGGGAAGCCGGTTGTGGCATTAGAGTCAACCATAATTTCACATGGAATGCCGTATCCTCAAAACATTGAAACTGCAAAACTGCTTGAAAAGACCGTTCGTGACAATGGCGCAATCCCAGCGACAATCGCTATTCTCAATGGTAAAATTTGTGTTGGGCTTGATGACCAAAAAATTGAGCTCCTCGGAACATCAAAACAGATTTTTAAAGCATCCCGTCGCGATATTCCGGAGTTGTTGGCCTTTAACAAATCTGCGGCTACAACCGTTTCTGCGACAATGATCTGTGCACGCCTCGCTGGCGTGAGTTTTTTTGCGACTGGGGGGATTGGTGGTGTACACCGGGGTGGTGGGCAAAGTTTCGATGTTTCTGCCGATCTTGAGGAGTTGGCAAAAACTCCCGTTCTTGTTGTTTGTGCCGGAGCCAAGCGGTGCTGGACATTCCGGCTACTCTTGAATATCTCGAAACAATGGGGGTGCCGGTTTTGACCTATGGTTGTGATCAGGTTCCGGCATTCTACTACGCAGATAGCGGTTGTGTTTCGCCTTGTCGGATCGAAAAACCGGCAGAAGCAGCTCAAATTTTCGCCCTGTCTAATAAATTGGGTTATAAGAGCGGGGTTTTGGTAGGAAATCCCGTGAATGAAAAATTTGCAATGAATCGCCTGGACATTGAGTCTTGTATTGATAAGGCTTTGTCCGAAGCAGAACAAAAAAAAATAACCGGGCAGAAAGTTACGCCTTTTTTGCTTCAGAGATTGTTTGAAATTACTGATGGAAAAAGTCTCGCTACAAATATTGAGCTTGTAAAAAGTAACGCCGAATTATGTGCAAAAATTTCTGTTGAATATAGCTTGTTGTTAAAAAAATGATAGTCAATCGCCTTTTGGGAGTGAAAAATGCAAAACTCGGCTGATCAAGTATGTCCATTTTGTCTTAACAAAATCGTCAAGGGAGCGAGAAAATGTCACCATTGCCGAGAATGGCTTACATATCCAAGGTTGCAGAATGAATTTGCCATTTTGGAAAATCCCGGTTTACCACTTAAACCCGAAGATGGTCATAGATTTTTGTCTTTTCAGGGACGTTTGGCATCCAGATTTCCCAGGGTAAATTATTGGTTCCTCTATCTTGCTGTAAGCGTTCTGCTTTTTAGTGCTGTTGCCGTATACTGGTCATTCACCGAGGAGGACCGCATCTATCTGGTGTCCTTTTTTCTGTATGCCATTCAGATGTTTTTTTCATCGGCAGGTGTTGTTTGGTTTGAAAAATTACTTGAGAGATTCAAGCTTGAATTGCCTGGAATAACCGGGTGGACCTCGGAAAAGTGCGAAGATTATTTTCAGAACGCCAAAAGCTATATCTTTGCCGATCGGCATTCTTTTGTAACTGCTTTTGTCGTTTGTACCCTCGCGGTAATCGGCGACATATATCTGGTTGGTTCTCCATTCAGAAGCGAAATCTCTGCCTGGGTTTTTTTGGTGTACGAGGCGTTGTATTTATTTTGGACCGCATGCCTGGTTGCCGTTTTTTTCAAATTCGCTCTTTTTGTGCGAGCATTGGGTGATTTGGAATTGCACATTCTTTTAATCCAGGAAGAGAATGCTGGGATTCGATTGCTTGGTAAGATGCTTTTGAAAACGGCATTGTTTGTGGTCATTCCGTATTTTCTCGGGATTTTTGCCAGGCAAATAGGCGGGTGGAATTTTAATCTTGCATTAATCGGTTGGTTTGCCTCTTTTGGTGCCGCCATACTTTTTTATCTTTTTTATCCAATATATAATATTCATCATGCCATGGTTCGTGAAAAGGATCGGAAGCTTGGACTGGTGGCGGTAGAGTTGAACCAATATCTCGGAAGGGGGCAGATTGACCGGGAGAATATTTTCGCTATCAAGAATTTGATAGAGATTAGAAATCATATTCACGCCGTCGATACCTGGCCATTTGATATGAACAAGGTTGCGGGTTTGTTGTCTGCTTTGGTTATTCCTATGGCCTCGATATTGATTGATCGTTTTATGAAGGGTTAGTTTCATTTCTTATATT
>CAZTHA010000521.1:0-2697 GCA_964613435.1 uncultured bacterium | reverse complement strand
CAAAGCCTGGCTGAAAGACTTGGCGCCTGCGGGCATGACCATGAATTCCTGAAAATCGACGTTGTTGTCTGCATGTGAGCCGCCGTTGAGAATGTTCATCATCGGAACCGGCAGAGTGCAGGCATTGGCGCCACCGATGTAGCGGTAGAGAGGCAGGCCGGCAAATTCAGCGGCGGCTTTGGCTACGGCGAGTGATACGCCGAGGATGGCGTTGGCGCCGAGTTTGCCTTTGTTCTTGGTGCCGTCCATGGCGATCATGGTGGCGTCGATAGAGCGCTGCTCAACAGCGTCCATGCCTTCCAGTTCGCCGGCGATGGTTTCGTTAACGTTATCTACTGCTTTCAGGACACCTTTGCCGCCGTAGCGCTTTTTATCACCGTCGCGCAGTTCGACTGCTTCGTGTTCGCCTGTAGAAGCACCTGATGGCACTGCTGCACAACCGTAAGCGCCACTTTCGGTGATGACTTCGACTTCAATAGTGGGATTACCACGACTGTCGATGATTTCACGGGCCTGAATAGCATCAATTATAGACATGAAAGCCTCCTGAAAAAAGTTATGAATGAACCTGAAAACAGCGACAGTCTACCACAATCGATGTCTCATTTAAAGCCGGAGAAAATAAACACGGATGAACACGGATAGACACAGATAGCCACGGATAGACGCGGAGATCGGGTCGGCGGGATAAAATACTTGACAAATTGCTGCGACGCTGCTAAAAATTGCTGCAAAGCAACAAAAAAGGAGAGATGTTATGACAAAGTTTGCAAAAATAATTGGAAGTGGCGCTTATGTGCCTTCAGAAGAGCACAATAACGATGAATTTCGTAAAAAATTTGGTGATGAAATAATTACGAAAAATGAGCAGGCTACCGGTATTATGACGAGATTTCGCGCTCCTGCTGACTGGGCGGCTTCTGACTTGGCAGTTGCAGCATGTAAAACTGCTCTTGCCGATGCCAGACTTCAGCCTGAAGATATAGATCTTATTATTCTTGGCACTGATACTCCTGATTATATTACGCCCGCCACTTCTGTTGTTGTGCAGCATAAATTGGGTGCAAAGAATGCCGGCACATTTGATGTTGGCTGCGCCTGCGCTTCTTTTCCGACCGGTCTGGCAATTGCTTCGGGGATGATGTCGAATCAGCCGAACATTCGTCGGGCACTGGTAATCGGCGTTTACATGATGCAGCGTCTGGCGGATCTCGAAAATGATCCGATGAGTTTTTATTACGGTGACGGTGCTGGCGCTGTGGTTCTTGAAGCTTCTGATGAGCCGGGTTTTGTTTCTTCAGCGATTTTTGCAGATGGTTCATACTACGAATGTTGGGGCATCTATTCAAGCGGCACAAAAGAACCTGTCAGCGAGGAATCGCTGTGGGCCGGTCGCACCAAAGTCAAATTCGTTACACCGTTTCCTTCGTCGGTCAACCGCGAAGGCTGGCCAAAACGTGTCAGAGAGGCAGCAAAGAACGGTAACTTCGAGGTTTCTGATATAGACCACATCGTTTTTACGCAGGTGCGCAGCAAAACAATTACGCAGGTCATGGAAGATCTCGGTTTGCCAGAAGATAAAGCTATCAAGATCATGCATGAATACGGCTATATGGGGTCGGCATGTATTCCGGTCGCTTATGATGTCGCCCGGCGCCGTGGCCTGATCAAGGAAGGAAACCTTGTCGTATTCATGGGCTCTGGTGTTGGCTATAACCAGTGCGCCGTTGCCATGCGCGTATGAGATGTAGACTGATTAGCAGTCGAGATTCTGAAAAAGTCGACGGTCGTTCTCTCAAAAAAAGACGAAACCGGCCCCTGACCTTTTTATTGCGTTATCTGACTGCTGTTTTTCATTTGTAGAAAATAAAAAAATACCCTGATTGCTTAAAACAATCAGGGCATTTTCTTGCTTTAAAATTCAGTGTCGCACGAGTCGCCTCTGGTGCCGCGAGGCAGGTTTTGTAATGCCGGCATGAGAGCCGGTATCGACGGCGCGCTGTGCTCGGCGCCGAGCGAGTTCAGGTGGTTTAAGAGGCGTTGTTTGATTTCTTCAGCCCGCAATTCGCTGCCTGAATGCAGACCACGGGCTCTGGCGCGGTAAACCATCTGGTTCATTCGGTTTTGTGCGTCAGCCGGCAGCGGCATTGTCCCTTCAATTACCGCCTGTGGCCCTATTGGCGTCAGAGTGAGTGGTACCGGGCTGGCGGGCAGAACACTGTCGGGGCTCATGGGCATCGGGGTGACCAGGCCGACGGGAGGCTGTTCGGGTGGTGCCATGGCTGCGAGTTTTTTGCGGTGCTTCGCCATTGCCAGTTCCCAGGTGTAGACGTCTGGCTCGTAGATGCGCGGGGCGTTGTGTTCTTTGATGCCGCGCACAAAGCGCCTTTTGTCGCGGTCAAAAACCGCCCGGCCGGTTTTGGCATAAAGTCCGTCGCGAATCATGGTTTCAGAGAAGTCGAGATATTCCATCTGTTCACGGTTCGTTCCTTCGAGAACCGCCTGGGCGGGGTTTACCTGGCTGATCAGCAAAGCACACAAGCCGGCTGCCGCCACACCTTTGACCACATTCCTGATTGTCAAGCGCATAATTCCCTCCGGAAAACACGTATAGATTTTACAGCCCGAGAATGTGTTCAAAGCTCAATCCTTTGTCAAGGACAAATTACGGTGTAAAATAAATCGTGAAAAACAGGC
>CAZTHA010000520.1:0-2700 GCA_964613435.1 uncultured bacterium | reverse complement strand
CAAATTCAATGCAGTATCCACGGCACCATTGAAAACCCGGTTTTCCCACCGGAAAAAAATCTTCAGGAAGCCATGAGTCTTGAAACCCTGATCAAGAAATTTCTCGAATTTGACCAGAATGCGCTCTTCAGGCCAACCGGCGGTCTTTATCTGGTATTCGAGCCCTTCAACTCAGGTGGTTTCGCCATTCTGATCGAAGCCGATTCAAAGCCAGAACAGTTTATTGCCTTTCTCCGCGACACCCTGCAGATCAAGCTACCAGAAGCAGAAAATGGCCCCAATGGTGCCAAGGTTGTCAACTATCAGGTCTCACCCCTCCAGGGCGCCAAGAAATTAAAACTGGTCTTTTCCAGCAAAGGCCTTTATGTCGACGCTCTGATGGGCTCAGAAAAGGGAAATCCCGAGCATTGGCAAAACTTTCAGACCGCTGCCGCCAAGCCTGAAAACAGCCTGGTAATTGAAGTTCTTCCTGCTCCCATCATCAAACAGCATCCGGCATTCAGAAGCATCTCTTCATCAGGATCGTCAAGCAAGGCCTGCTCTGCCAACATGCGCGTTCTCCTCGGCGCATGCGAAATGTTCAACATGGATGCAGCCAATGGCCAGGAAATGCACCAGCTCGACCCGCAGAAACTCCTTGACGGGAAGTATCTGCGCAGCGTCCCCCAGTGCCCCAACGGTGGCACTTATTCGCAAACCGGCGATTTGATGGGAGACGGCCAGATAGTCTGCTCGATCCATAATACCGCTGACAATCTCAAGATCGTCGACCTCCCTGCCGACCCCTCTTCACCCCAGGAAATCGTAAAAAAAATACAGGTCCTACGCCTGATAATCGGCCAGAAAAATTCTTTGCTTGGCGCCGGACTTACAGACCAGAAAGCCCTTGAAGCGCTTAAAGCTATTCTTCAGCAGCAGATCCCAGTTCTCAAGCAGCAGATGATGAACCTGGTCGAAGCCCGATTGCAACAAACCGGGGTACAGCTATCACAAAGTGATCAGAATTCGATCGCCATTCTCAAAGGCTTCGTTAATTCGCTGGACGTATTTCACAAAGGCACCTGGACCGGAATTCGTGCCCAGGGCATTCCCGGCAACCACCTGATTGCTCCGGCAGTGGGCGTGTTAGCAGCCATCGCTGTCCCGAATTTCCGCAAGGCCCGAGAGAATGCTCGCCAAAAAGCATGCTACGCCAATCAACGGGTTCTTATGGGAGCCATGGAAATGTATTCAATGGATAATCCTGAGCCAATGCGCACACTCAACATGAAAGCGCTTTTCGACGGAAAATATTTGCGCTCTGAAGTGCAGTGTCCTGATGGCGGCGAATACTCTGCAGAACTGGATTCCGAAGGCAATTACCGGGTAAAATGTACGGTGCACGGCAGCGTCGACTAGGCTGCGTCAAGTTTTCCATTTCACTCAATTGACCGCCAAAACTAGAACCTATTCTTAAAAATTAGTTATGCCCTGGCCCAACCGGGGCATATCTTTTTTCAAAGTTTCTTTTTGAATATATTGTTTTATCGCATTTTCTGTTAATATACCGCCGTTCATCAACTTGGGTATCCCAAAGTCAATCGTCAAATGCGATGGAGCAGAAAGATGTTTAGAATCAGAAAGATTTCAGATGACTTCTGGTCGGCAAATCAAAGCGCAATATCTCAGGTTCAATCAATAATCAGCGGCCAGTTTCCCACTGCCCGTAAAAAAGATATCGAGGCAATTCCCGCAAGACTGCATGACCCGATCAAATTTGGCTATCAGACTCTTCTGTTCGTAGCCGAAAAGTCCGGCGGCAAAGTTGCCGGTTTCGCCATTCTGCTGCTCTTCGTTAAGGAAAAGTTCGCCTGGCTTGAATATGTTTCGGTTGCTCCCGGCCCCAACGGAGGTGGCGTGGGCGGCGCCCTTTACCAGAAAGTCCGAGATGAGGCAAAAAGCCTTAAAGTTGAAGGTCTTTTCTTTGAGTGTTGTGTAGACGAAAACTCGATGATACATGACCAGAGTCTGCTCGCGCAGAATATCTTGCGCATGCGCTTTTATGAGCGTTACGGCGCAAGACCGATGGTCGGCAATGATTATTGTAAACCTCTTTACCCCGATGACCAGGATCTCTATTACATGATGTTCGACCCCCTAGACCAGGACGAAAAAAAGCCCGAGCGCAGTCTCGTAAGAAAGGTCGTTCGAAAAATCCTTTTAGCCAAATATGCAGACCTCTACACTCCCTATGCCATTAACAAGCTCGCCTACTCTTTTAAAGCCAACCCGGTTCGGCTGAGAGATCCCAGATATTACCGCAACCACGAGCAGTTCCACAAAATAAGAAAAAACTCGACCAACAAAATTGCCCTGCTCATGAACCCCGCCAGCTCATTACACGTTGTCAGAGACCGCGGTTATGTGGAAATGCCGGTCAGAATTCCTGCTATTTTCAAAGAGCTGATGAAGACTGATCTCTTTCAGATCAAAAAGTTCCGTCAGGCATCTGATAAACTGATAACCCGCGTTCATGACAAAAACATGTTTTTGTTTTTAAAGCGGGCAGCAAAAGAGTTAAAAGACAACCAGAACGTTTATCCTGAGGTTTTTCCAATTCGAAACCCGGGTCGATTGCCGGAAAAGCTTCATCATCAGATGGGTTACTACTGCATTGACGGCTACACCCCAATCAGCCGAAACTCATTTTTAGCAGCCAGA
>CAZTHA010000519.1:0-2703 GCA_964613435.1 uncultured bacterium | reverse complement strand
GATTCAATGAATCTTCTAGTTGCCCTTTCTGCTGCAACAGGCGGGCAAATTGAAAGTTGCCCTGGTCAGAATCAGGTTCTGCGGTCAGGAAATTCTGAATATCGCTCAATGCCTGATCGTAATTTTCAAGTTTTTCGTTGATCTCACTGAGTTTTAGATACGCCCAGGCTTCGTTGGGAAACTGTTCCAGCAGTAGCAGAAGAATTCTTTTCTGCTCGCCTAGCTGCTGGCTTTTCTCAAGATCAAGGAGTTTGTTTTTCGCGATTTCTGGGGTTATCTGTTCTGGCACCGGCGGAGTCACAACCGGAACATCGTTTTGTAAAAGCTTTTTCAGTCTCAGCGCTTCAGCATCGGCCGGGGCGATGGAAAGGGCCTGAGAGACATAATTGGCGGCGGTTTTAACTTCGCCCATGCGATACAACAACTGCGCATAGGCGGTAAGCCCATGCTCATACTCGGGGTTGGTTTCGCAAAGGGCTTTTAGGATTCTTTCTGCTTCCATTAGCCGATCGCCACTTATCAGCAATTTTGCCAGATCAACTCTTAGAGATGGCTGATCTGGAAGTAATTGCAGCGCTTCCCGTAGCAGGTTTTCGGCATCGCTGGCATTGCCCCGATCAATGAGGGTTTGTGCAGAAATCGAATATGCTTCGGCCAATTTCAGTTCTGTTTGCTTGGGCTGAAAATCCAGCTCAATAGCTTTTTTATAATTCTCGGCTGCTTCGCTGGGCATGTCTTTGCTGAGTAAATCATCGGCAATTTCAACATGGAAGCGTCCGAGTTCTCTTGAATAATTTCGGTTGTCTGGAGCTAGTTCAATTGCCATTTCAAAGCTTCGGCGTGCTTTGTTGAAATTCTTCTCACCCAGATAGCACTGCCCGAGCAAGAAGTGCGCTCTGGCATCCTTGGGATTGGTTTGCAGACGATCATTTATTTCTGCCCGTGCCGATGCATAATTGCCGTTCTCTATTGCTGCACGAATCTCGGTGTTCTCTTTCCAGTCATCAAAATCCTTGCTTTCAACCTTTGCTGTGTCTACAGCAACCGGGTTTTCTTTCTTTTTGGGTTTGCCGCCGCATCCGGGAAAAATGGTGGCAGTTAACGAGCATGCCAGCGCTGCGACGGTTAATCTCATTATTTTTTTCATTTTTTTACCTCTATCAGAGAAAGAGCTCGCTTACCGAGCGCCTTTCATAAATTCGGCGAATGGCCTCGCCAATCAATGGTGCAAGAGAAAGAACCGTCAGGCGGCATTTTTCCTTCTTTTCATTGCTTATGGGAACCGAGTTGGTGCAGATTATTTCTTTAACCGGAGAATTTGAAATTCGATCACTGGCTGGGTCTGAAAGAAGGGCGTGTGTGCAGCAGGCTACAACTGATTTCGCACCGCTTGCTACCAGGGTTTCGGCGACAGTTACCAGAGTTCCGGCCGTGTCGATTATATCGTCGATGATTATCGCATGTTTCCCTGCGACTTCCCCGATTACATTCATTACCACCGCTTTGTTGGCTTCGGGGCGGCGCTTGTCAATTATGGCCATCGGCAAACCCAGTTTTTTACCAAATTGTCTGGCGCGCAGAACTCCGCCTGTATCAGGTGAAATAACTACATGATCGGTGAGGTCAAGGTTGAGAAAATGCTCTGCTAACAGACGCCCGGCCGAAAGATGATCGACGGGAATGTCAAAAAAACCTTGTAGGGCAGGGTCATGCATGTCTATGGTCATGACTCGCATTGCTCCTGCTTTAACGATAATGTTGGCGACCAGTTTGGCAGTTATCGGCTCGCGCCCGGTGCTTTTCTTTTCCTGGCGGGAATAGCCAAAATATGGAACGACTGCGGTCACACTGCCCGCTGAAGCGCGTTTTAGCGCGTCAATCGTTATCAGAAGTTTCATTAAGTTGTCGTTGACCGGACTACAGGTTGGTTGGATAATGAACGTATCACAACCTCTGACAGACTCTTCAATGCGGCAATACAACTCGCCATCCGCAAATGACGTGTGAAGAACATTGCCCTCGGGAGTGAAAAGGTACCGGCAGACTTCTGAAAAGAGAGGCTGATTGGCCTGGCCGGAAAAAATCTTTACCTTTGAATTGCTTTGCATTGATTTTACCCCACTAAATTATCTTCGGATTCCTGCAACAACGGAGGTGAATGGCTCAAGAGCCGAATTGTCTTCGATCTCCGAATCTTCGATGAAAGAACCTGGCAATTTGCAGTTCTTGCCAATTTTCGCATTACTGATAACGGTATTAGGGCCAATTTCAGAATTTGCCCCGATTTCACATCTGCCTTTCAAAACGCAGCCTGGCCATATCGTGCTGTCTGCACCAATATTTACATCAGGCCCGATGAATGTCTGGTCTGGATCAACTATGGTGACCCCACTATCCATTAGTTGTTCAATCACCTTCTGCTGAAGAATTCTGCCAACCTGAGCAAGATGCTGTCTGCTGTTGATGCCAAGGGTAGAGGCTTCATCCTTTTCGATGCAGGCAAGGATTTTCAAGCTCTGGTTACTGGCCATTTCGATCAGGTCGGTCAGATAGAACTCGTTCTGGCTGTTTTTGCTATTGAGCTTGAAAATATTATCGAAGAGAAAGCTGCTTTCGAAAAGATAAACTGCCAGATTGACTTCTTTGATGCCAAGCTGCTTGGAATCGCAGTCTTTCGCTTCGCGAATAGCTGTGACCTGGTCT
>CAZTHA010000518.1:0-2707 GCA_964613435.1 uncultured bacterium | reverse complement strand
TCTTCAATTGACGGTTAATTTGAAGCGGGTGATCGAGATTCTGCCAAAGCCTGTTTTAATGGGAGTAACTACGGAAAATAGCAGTAAAAGTGCAAATTTTACCATCTGGAACCGCGGCAACATGCCGTTAGCCGATCTTGAAGGTCTGGGCGCCGATCTTTCAACGCTTGCCGGTGACATTATTCCGGGAGCCTCCGTCTTTTTCGATATTCCCGCCGCAGCTCTAGCCGAAGGAGCTTCGGTGCTGGCCACGGTCACGGTTATTGTCGGTCCGCAGATTCCTGGCAATTACAGCGGCATCATGAGAATCTATGATGATTATCAGCTACCGCTTCTCTCATGGACAACGGAAGAATCCGACCCCTTTGAATTGCGCCTGACCATTGGCAAAAAAACCTTTACGGTTTCTTCGCCGGTTTCGTTTGCCAATTCGGTGCCTGGTGCTTCAGTGGTCAGTTTGGCGGGGACGCAGATTGTAAATACCGCATCCATTCCTCTGAGCAAATTGAAGTGGGCAGCCGGCGACCTTGTTTCCGGAACAAATGTCATTGCATCTACCAGCATCGGGTTTTTGCCGGCGGCTCCGGTTTCTGTCGGGGTCGGGACCAGCGTCAATTTTACCGGCAATCTTGTTTTGAACCCCTATCAACCGTCTACGCATTTGCCGCCTGGTTTGTACGTCGGTTCCAACATCATCTGGGAAGACGACAACGGCAATGGAGTCCTCGATGCGGCAACCGAAGCCTCGGGTACCTTTTTAACCCGCATTAACATATTGCCGGTATCAACCCTGGATATCGAAACTGACCCCATCGATCTGGGTGATGTGGTTCAGGGGCAAAGCTCCGCCATGGTTTCGGTAACGGTGCGCAATACGGGTAACGTTGATCTCAACACTTTCGTCTGGACCTTTAGCAATCTTTTTCAAGGTGCAGAAACAATCGATGGCATCAGTTTGCTTAAAAGTAGCGCATTCCCAGCTTCTTTGAGCCCTGGGAACACGACGAATGTTAATGTGTGGCTCGATGCAATTCCGGCTGACAAGGCCTTGGGTTACTATGAATCAGCGGCAGGAAATCTTTCGAACCTTGCCGCATCAGGACTTGCCAACGACGACGTTCTGGTGAGCTGTAATGTAATAGCCGGTGGCCCGCCAGCGCCAAAGACTGCAACCGCAAGTCTTTTTCAGGAAATATCCGCCGACGTTTTCGTTGCCCCGGTTGCGCCTCAGACCGATCTGTTTTTTCTCTCGACCTGGGTTTGCCCCGGCAGCGGCAGTGCTGACATCGCTTTCGTGCAATATGATTCGGGCGGGCTCGAAGTGGCGACGATCTCGATGACGGTAAACCCTGACGGAACTTTGAGTATTTTTGAGCCCCACGCAAGTTTTAAAACCGAAAGCAGCGGGGTACTCGAAAGAATTCCCTTTGCTTACGGACTTGAGACTTTGAATTATTACCGGGTTTATTTTTCTTTCAGATTGATAATGGATGTGCCGGATATCGGCGCAGACACAACCAGAATCATTTTGCACAATTCCGGTTCTTTGCCCGGTCAGGGCGTATGGTTCTACGGCGTTAAGCTTGAAAGAGCTTATGAGGGTCAGGAACGTCCGGGAAGCTATCATCCGATATCTGCCATTCGCTCTCCCACCAATAAAGATTCGATAGATGGTGGTCGCAACTATTCTGAATGGTGATTATATGGGAATTAGCAAAGATCTGTTTTGCTAAATCTTTATTAATAGATTAGAATTAGTTAGATGAATCAAAGATATAGAATCGTTGAGTTACTGGTTGTTGTGGGTTTGCTTTTTATTCCTCTGATTGCGCATGGCGCGATGCAGACCGGTCGCGCACGCAATCAATTCAGTCAAAAAGTCACCGAATTGATGATCATGGCGCAAAAGGCCAGAGATGCCGGCGATATGGCCAATGCCGAGCTTTTCTGGATGCATGCCCGGGAACTCAGGCCTTCTTTGCCCCGCCCGGCCTGGCTTGATCGCAAGCCCGTATTCAACCCGGATCCGCCACCTGTTCCAGAAGAAGAAATGCTTGAAAAGATAAAAGCCTTGCCCTATGAACAGGCTAAGATATTGCTTGAGGAAATGCTCAAGAAGAATCCCAGCAATGCTGATGCCCGTGCCCTCTATCTTGAGATGGCGCAAAACAATGCTGATCACGTTCAGGTTAAACGTCATGCCAGCATTCTTGAGCCAAGTCCGGAGCGTGCCTGGTACTACTATGTACTGGCGATAATTATGGTTTTGCTGCTTTTGTGGCAACTATTTAGGCTTTATCATGATCTTAAAAGCTATTGAAACAGTGGTGTAATCGCCGTTAAATCTGTAGAATTAGTACAGGAAGCATAAAAGAGCTGATGAATGCGAGGTTGGTTTATGGGAAATTCAGGCAGATTGATTAAACTTAAATTGTCTTTGGCTGTTTTGCTTAGCCTGTTTTTTTTCGTTACATTTTTTTCAACTGCTGCTTTCGCCCTTCAGCAATTGCAAAACTCTGGTTTCAACGGAAATGCCAACAACTGGGATCCCATAAACAGCCCAATTTTTGAAGCCACTGAGTTTGATGAGCATCAATATACCGGTGCTGAAGGAACTCCAGCTGGCTCTATCTGGTTTGAATATGCCAGAGGCAACAGCTGGTCTACCAGAAATTGTGATGCCATACTTCAGCAAACCTTTACAACT
>CAZTHA010000517.1:0-2721 GCA_964613435.1 uncultured bacterium | reverse complement strand
TTATGACGAACTCAAAGAGGATGCGACATCGCCGAAAATCACCGCCAAGGATCGCTATGGCCTCAAATGGAAATTGAAATGGGGCGATGAAGTTCATACTGATGTAGCACTGACCCGCCTTTACATCGATCTTGGCGGACGCTACACCGATCTTAAGTTTTATTCAGGTCCCGGTGAAACTATTCTGGTGCTCGACAAACCTGGAAAAAAGGACGGCGTCTGCACCTTTGATCAACTTGCCAATGCTCTTTTGCAATCTAAATTTGAATTTCACGCGCACCGTTATCTTCTTCCCGAACCGGTTTTAACCGACAAGGCAAGAAAGGTTCTCGGCTCAGGCATCGTCGATGCGAAAATGGCTGAGCAGGAAGGCATTCCCGAAGACAGAATCGGCTGTTATTATGTGCTTTTCAAAGAATGCCAACTGTCCCTTTATAATCCGGCGATCAAGCGCCTGGGCGGCGCTGCTCTGAGCAAAACCGGGGCAATAGAAGACCGTGTTGCCAGGAGTTCCCTGGTTTTCAATGCCTGGATCAAAAACAAGGATATGAAAGACGACAACAGTCGCGTTGGCCTGCTTTACAACCTGCAGACCGGCGAATTCGACCAGCAGGTAGAATTTCAAAGCGATCTGGGCTGCACTCTCGGCGGCCTGAAACCATCGGGTGAAATCAACAGTTTTGAAAAAAATCTGATCATGCTGATGCCGCAAAGCATCAACTTTTTCATGCGCCCGCTTTACATTCCGGTCGCCTGGAAAAACTGCACCTGGGCCGACGCTCGCTGGATGGTCATGCGCATCGCTGCCCTCAGTCGCGAAGATCTCGAACGCTGTTTCGCCGACAGCGGCTGGCCGGTATTCGTGCAGAAGCTCGCCATCGAAAAGCTCATCAACCGGCGTAATGAAATGGTAAAAGCTTTCAAACTCGAAGAAGACGGTTTCAAAATGCTGCCCTGCGACCCCGAATTCACTTTCACCGTTAAAGGCAAAGGCGGCATCGACCACCCGGTACTGAAGGGCAAAATCAACGGCAAAAGCCGCACCGTTCAGCAGCTTGAACGCGATATTCACCCCGAAGGCCTCGCCAAAGTAATCTCCCGCAAAAACGACTGAACTGACTAAAAGAATCAGACCTCATTGGCATCGTGGTGATGCCGATGAGGTCTGATTTTTTTTGCGTTTTTTTGCTAACGAAAGTTACTTCAGTTTGAAAGTTTCGCCGACAAGTTTTTTCAAGGCCAGGCCTTCGGCGGTCGGGTTGCCATTGGTGTCGACGCTATCCTGTAGAATCATCAACAAAGAACCTTCGCCCTGCTTGAACGAGTAGACTTCCTGAGAAATGGCCGAGCCACCAAAAGTCGCGACGACTTTCGAGCCTTCGACTTCTTTTCCACCAAGCTTCATACTGCATGGAGCAACTCTGGCATTTTCTTCGCCATAGCGGGGTTGAAGCAGGTTGGCCATCGTGCGGTGGTCCATTTCCAGGCTGTATTTTTGCAGCATGAGAATGCCACTGTTGCCCGAAAGGTTCCACATTTTCACATTCTCATCGGCCAGATCAGCTTCAAAGCTGAAATTCTGCGGGTATTTCAAATAAATGCCACCATAGGTGAATTCTTTGTATGGCTCAACCTCAAACTTCACCTTAGGGTCTTTGAATTCACCCTTGATCTCAAGTTCCTGGCCCTGATTGATCTCGAACTTCTGGCCGTTTATTTCAAGATTATAGACCGCTCTGGGTTCAACCGACTCGTCTACGGCAGTTTCTGCGGCGATAGCGACCATCGCAACCGAACAAAACAACATACCCGCAATAAAATAACTTGCAATTTTTTTCATTTTTCCTCTTTCTCAGCGCAAAAATGCGCCATCCTTACCGATTTTTCCCGGGCCATTCAAAACATAAATACCCGCTGAATTACCTTTAACATGAAAACTGATCGCCTGGCCATTAACATTTACCCGATTACCGGTTACGGCATCGACATAGGTGCCATTGCGAACGCCAAAAACGCTTATATCCTGATCATAGCCGGCGGCCAGGCCAACGACAACGTAACTTTCTCCGTTATTGAAATCGCGAACAAAGCTCATGCCTGATCCCCATTCACGGGTCATACTCATAGGCGCTTTCTGCAGGGCGGGAATCTGTCGGCGAATCTGATTCAGCCTCTTGATATGCTGATAAAGCGGGTGTGCCTGCGTTTTAGCGACGGTCCCCGCTTCAAGATGATCACCAAAATAGGCACGGCCAGTGCTGTCGAGAGTGTCGTCATTGCCGCAGATATCCTGGGGCGCACCACGCATAAACGCAATTTCCTCACCATAGTACAGGCAGGGAATGCCACGGATGGTCCACAAAAGGTTATAAGCAACCGCAGCCATCCAGTCATCACCCTTAAATCTATATTTGAAATCATTGTCAGGGCCAACATCGTGATTCTGCAGGAAGGTCACCAGATTTGTGGCATTGCCGTAAACCCAATCCATCGAGAGAACCCCTTCAACACCGTTGAAGCGGCCGTGGCTCAGATTATCGCGAAAAGTTGAAAACAGTGAAAAATCAAGCACTGAAAAACCGGAATCGGGACCGGAATTGGGATTTCTTCGATCTTCGCCAAGGCGGGTATACCACCAGGGCCGAATATCGGACGGAGCGTTGTCGCCGCCGAGATCGCCCCAGCCATGCCCTTTGACCAGACATTCGCCGAAGACGAACA
>CAZTHA010000516.1:0-2723 GCA_964613435.1 uncultured bacterium | reverse complement strand
CGCTTTGCTTACGACCCCGCCTGGCTGAAAACGGCGCATTCATTTCCACTCGATCCGGAATTGGACTTGACCGCCGGAGAGTTCTATCCGGGCAGGCAGAATTTTGGTGTTTTTATGGATTCCTGCCCTGACCGCTGGGGCCAGATACTTATGAAACGCCGGGAAGTCGTTGAAGCGCGAGAACAGTGCCGGGCACCAAAAACTCTTGAAGCCTGGGATTTTCTTCTGGGCATACAGGATTGCACCAGAATGGGTGCTTTGCGCTTCAGTCAGCCGAGCACAGAATCATTTCTTGCCAATGAAAGTCGTTCGGCGCCACCGGTTGCCCGCATTGCAGAGCTTCAGGCGGTTGCCTGGGAGCTGACCAGAAGAAAGCAGGATGATTTCGATGAATTGCGGGAATGGTTGAAGGTTCTGGTTGCTCCAGGCTCATCGCTGGGTGGTGCTCGCCCTAAAGCGAATCTGGTCGATGAAGCCGGCAATCTTTGGATCGCCAAGTTTCCCTCTGCTGATGACGATAGCGATGTTGCGCTCTGGGAAATGCTGCTGCACGAACTTGCTGTTGCCTGTGATATAGTCGTTCCGGAAGCCCGTCTAATAAAAATTGGCAATGGCTATCACACATTTATGGTTAAACGATTCGATCGAGTCGGCAGCAGCAGACGTTTTTTCGCCTCGGCAATGACGATGACCGGCAGTCAGGATACAGAAGATGCAAGCTATCTTGAATTGGCTGAATTTATTTCCACCTGGGGAGACCCGGATTTTATCGCTGACGATCTTGCTGCTCTTTTTGCCAGAGTCGTTTTCAATGTCGCCACTGCCAATCGTGACGATCATCTGCGCAATCATGGCTTTATAAGAACCCCAGGTGGTTGGCGGCTGGCACCTGCTTTCGACCTTAATCCCTCATTTAAAAAGACTGAGCATGTTCTTGCGCTGGATCTGTATACTCGCCAGCCGAACATGGCGGTTTTGCTTGAAACGGCAAAATTTTATCGTCTCGGTGTCGAGCAGGCACAGGCTATTATTAAACGAACTGAAAAATTGGTTGCCGGCTGGAAGACTCGTGCCAGAAAACTCGGATTATCGGCTCAAGAAATTGCTGAGGCTGAGCATCTGTTTCAGAAGATCGCCAGGAATTCCGGGGCATGACCCGAACGAGAAATTCCGGATCACAGAATTCCGGGACATGTGGTGAACTCGTTAGAGTTCAGTGACGTGTCCCACGGAATTCTGGTGAAAAATTCGGGATCCTGTCTGTAGGGAATTCCGGGACATGACCTGAATTCGCAGAATTCAGGATCGTGTCCCGCGGAATTCCTTTTCGAAGCAGTATCACTTCGAGGGTATCGATTCCCATGTTATGAAATAATTATTCAGACATCGACGCTGAAAACCCGTTATGCTATTATTTTAAAAGATGAAATTTCAAGGGCATTTCGACCGGGGGTGACAAATTTCAATGAATAAACTGTTTTCAGCAGCAAAAGAAGTTTGCGATTACCTCGCTTCCATGAACTTCCAATATTGTATCATTGGTGGACTTGCCGTGATCAGATGGGGCGAGGTTCGTTTCACTCAGGATGCAGACATTGCCGTTCTTGTTGATTTCGGAAAAGAAGCCATATTTGCAGAGGGCATATTGAAGCGTTTTGAAAGTCGTATTTCTGATGCCCTTGACTTTGCTGTTGCAAACCGGGTGCTTCTTTTAAAAAGCAGCAACGGAGTTGCAATAGACATTACATTTGCTGCGCTGCCGTTTGAACATGAAATGATGGAAAATGCTTCGCCCTGTTCCTTTGCTGATGGATTGTCGTTGCCCGTCTGCAGTGCCGATGATCTTTTCATCATGAAGGCTTTTGCTGCTCGACCAAAAGACTGGATCGATGCCGAATCAATTGCTTTGAGACAGCAGAGCCGCCTTGGCATTGAACGCATTATGGCACGCATTACCGAGTTGGCTGAACTAAAGAATGAGCCGGAAATAATTGAGAGAGTCAAAAAGATATTGGAGAAAGCCCGATGACTGATGAAAAAATAATTTCTGATGACGAGCAAAAGAAAATCAATGAGAAAATTGTCGGGCAATGGAAGCGCACGGGCGTTCTGCTTGCTGAAATTCGAGCCAAAGAATTGCAAGAATTTGTTTATGATTACGAATTAGTCGATGCCATGCTTGAACTTGGACTCCGCCACGCCAGTCCCCGCACTACTTCTGGCCTGGTAGATATGCAAAGATACTTTCGCAAATGGCGCGAGCAAAATGCAGCCTGACTCAGCTTTTTAAAGAGAAGGGGTCGATAAGATATTACATAAAGCCGGGCTGGGAAACGCTCGTTCGTGTAGATTTATAGTATTCTTTGATTATTGAGGCCACTCATGAGCCCGACTTTTTTGGGTTTTAAGAATCATTATCCAGAATCAACCAACTACTAAAGTTGCCTGAAATAACTCTTTACAACCGCCAATACCTCAACCCGGCCCTCTGCGCCTCTTCAGGCTCAAAGAACCCTTTCACATCGATCAAAATCGGCTCTTCGCTCTTCTTACAAAACGCCCCCAGCCGCTCTAGAAGTAATTCCGGGGCATGACCCGAACGAGAAATTCCGGGGACATGACCCGAATTCGCAGAATTCGGGATCGTGTCCCGCGGAATTTCGAGCTACTGTAGGGAATTCCGGGACATAACCTGAATTCGTAGAATTCAGGATTGTGTCCCG
>CAZTHA010000515.1:0-2733 GCA_964613435.1 uncultured bacterium | reverse complement strand
CCACCCAAAAAACGGCTTAGCCACGGTGTAAAAAACGGCCAAAAAAGCGTAAAAAAACGGAGCATTGCCGTTCAAAAACGCTTAAAACGGTCAAAAATGGTTAAAAAAACGGAGCATTGCCACCCAGTGATTTTCGGTTGGATGAAAAACGGCAGAAGAACGGAGCATTGCCACCCATTTTAAGTTTGTAACAACCTGGAATAAAATCCGAAACGGAGTATGTCCCCCCAGGGGAGTCACTTTTCAAAAACGGAGCATTACCGTTCACTTTTTTGTCAGTATTTTTCTATGCGTAAAACACATAGAAAAAACTTAAAGTCATGGCAGGAAAAATAAAAGACATGAGTAAGGTAAAACAAATGCTCCGGCTGCATCAAAATGGCGTTTCTAACCGTCAAATAGCCGTAGAACTTTCAGTAAACAAGGAAACGGTCAATCGTTACATAAAACGAGCCAAACACGACCATTTAACTATTGAAGAGTTGCTAAAACTGGATGATCCGGTTTTACAGCACCGTATGACAGGTGGCAACCCTGCTTATCCTGATAATCGCTTCGAAGAACTAAAGGGAAAGCTTTCCTACTTCGAAGAAGAGTTAAAAAGGAAACACGTAACTCTTCAGACTCTTTGGGAAGAGTATATTGCAGAAAACCCCAATGGATACAGTTTAACACAGTTTCGGTATCATTACAGGCAACACACCAAAGCCAAACGAAAAACTCCCTCCTCGATTTTAAAGGATTTATATGTGCCAGGCGAAAAACTTTTCATCGATTTTGCCGGAGATACATTGGAATACCATGATATGGAAACCGGCGAAATTGTAAAAGCACAGGTATTTGTAGCTTGTATGCCTGCCACGGATTATGGCTTTGCGATAGCTGTTCCTTCGCAAAAGAGTGAAGATTTCATCTATGCACTTACTTCTTGCTTTCAGGCATTGGGTGGTGTTCCTAAAATTGTTGTAAGCGATAATTTAAAATCGGCCGTTACCAAAACCGATCCTTACGAGCCACAAATCAACCGCATCATGGAAGACATGGCCAATCATTACGGTTGTGTGGTAATCCCGGCCCGTCCCAGACGTCCAAAAGATAAAGGATTGGTAGAAAACCATGTAAAAATAGTCTACAACCGGGTATATGCTCAACTACGCAACAGGAAATTCTTTTCCCTGGAAGAGCTTAATCATGCCATTGCAGAGAAAATGCTGGCTCATAATCGCAAGCGTATGCAACAATACCCATACACGCGTGAAGAGCATTTTTTAGCTACAGAAAAGGAGAAATTACAGCCGCTTCCAATAGAAAAATTTGAAGTGCGTCATTATGCGGGTTTAAAAGTAGGTCTTAATGGATGTATATATCTGGGGCGTGACAAACACCACTATTCAGTGCCTCATATCCATATCGGCGAGCAAGCGCATGTCATCTACACTCGTAACCTGGTTAAAATTTATATTAAAGGCGAATGTGTTGCCAAGCATCCAAGGGAATACAAACAAGGAGGATATACCCTTCAAAAGAGCCACATGGCATCTAATACAATGGCCTATCGTGAACGCTCACCGCAGTATTACATCAACCGGGGCCGAAGTGTACTTCCCGAACTTGGAGAGGTTATAGAATGTATGTTCTCAACGGCTAAAGTACCAGTAGAGACATTCTATCGGGGATGTGACGGGCTGTTAAAACTGCAACGCACCACTGACCCTAATCTGTTTAAAAAGGCCTGTGAAACGGCGCTTTTATACCAAAGATTCCGTTACGGTTTTATTGACCACCTGATAAAGTCCAAATGCAGGGGTGTTAGTGAGGTTAATCCCCAACAACTACCACAAATTTTCCCTTCCCACGAGAATATCAGAGGTAAGAGTCATTTTGAATAAATCAATAATAATCATTAAAAAAACAAGTACAATGAATGAAATTGCAAATGAATTTAAAAGTTTAAGAATGCCGGGCATGGCCGGATGCTGGACATCGCTTCTGGAAACGCGTAAAATCGATAGTCTGTCATTTTACGAAGGTATCCAAATGCTTGTGCAGGCAGAAAAAGACCAGCGCAAAGAAAACCGTAATATGCGCTTAATATCCGCCGCTCGCTTCCGTTACCAGGTGACCATTGAAGAACTTAATTTTGATGTGGCACGAGGTCTGGAACGTGGGAAAATAATGCAAATGGCCACTTGTGAATATATAAAACAAGGAGCTCCTATTCTTATTACCGGACCCACAGGAACCGGCAAGAGTTGGTTGGGAACAGCACTTGGCTATCATGCATGCCTGATGGGCTTTAAAGTGGCCTATTTCAATATCCAAAAATTGTTTGAAAAAATTACCTTGCATCGGATAGAAGCTACATTACCAAGGTTCTTCGAAAAGATGGCTAAAATGGATTTGCTTATTATTGATGACTTTGGCATAAAAGCAATGGATGGCCAACAACTATTGGATTTTATGGAATTGATGGAAGACAGACATGCAAGAAAGGCAACAATTATCATGAGCCAATTGCCCGTAGCGGACTGGTATGATGTAATGCTGTCAAACACCACAGCGGCTGATGCTATACTGGATAGAATAGTCCACACGGCATACCGCTTTGAATTAAAAGGGGATACAATGAGAAAACCAAACAAATAATATATTTTTGTATTTTTATGGCTGAATTAGAAAAAAAGTGAACGGATATGGCCGTTTCTATTGGGTGGGTATCGACCGTTTTTTCCA
>CAZTHA010000514.1:0-2754 GCA_964613435.1 uncultured bacterium | reverse complement strand
CCCTACCATGCCTATTATCCATAAAGCCAAATCTTTGGCTTCTACTCCCTTTTTGAGCTTCCCCCTGAGGTTTATTTTCATCGACACCGGAACCCTGAACCATGTCTCGCCGGTCTTCCAGATGGCTGCCGATTCGGTCCGGTCAATACCGGCAGCAAAGGCATTAAAAGCCCCTGCAGTTGAGGTATGGCTGTCGCTGCCGGTTATTATCATACCCGGCCGTGCATGATACGACATTAGCTGATGGCATATGCCCATTCCGGCATCATAGAACATCTTTATACCGTACTCTTTTACAAGGTCCCTGATCTCCTGATACCTGGTCGCCAGCACTGAATCGGCCGGAGGGGCATTATGATCGAGTACCACAAGCATGCGTTCAGGATGAAGTATCCTTTGCCCTCCCATCTTTCTGAATGTCTGATTTATGCTTGAGGTATTGTCGTGGGTAAGCAGAATATCAGGTTTCTTAAACACTATGGATCCGGCAGGTGCCCCAAGGATCTTTTCAGCAAAAGTAAAAGCTGTCATGGTTTAGTGTTTTATGTATTGGTTCTGAGAAGTCCTCCCTTCAGGAAGATCTTCATCTGGATATCAGAGAAGGGTTGTGCTTTTACAACTATGTCTTTGCTAAGATTTTTTATCCCGCCTGTCACAAAGTCAACCCGTGCAATATCCCCGTCGACAAGTAAGAGTGAATCAATATCTTCACAGATGATGGCAGGCAACCCGGCATTGATGGCGTTTCTTTCCCAGATAGCCCCGAACGAGCGGGCCACCACAGCCCCCAGTCCCAGTGAGATAAAACAGTCGACTGCCTGCTGCCTTGAGCTTCCACATCCAAAGTTAAGGCCGGCGAAAAGTATATCGCCGGGAGATACATCTGATGCAAAGTCTTCATAACCGGCGATATTACCAAGGGCGTATTTCCCCATCTCCTTTGTATCGGTTACTGTAAGATAGCTGTTATGATATATCATGTCTGTGTCAATATTGTCAGCCATTAAAATCCAAACCCTGCCCTCGGCAAACAGCCGTCGTTGGGCTATTTCTACTGAATGGGCTGAGGAAGGCTCCCTGGTCCTTTTTTTCTGTGAAAGTGAAAATAATGAAGGAACCGGTGGTATGCTTCCGGGATCAGTAATATATCCTGCAACGGCAGATGCAGCAACCACCTCAGGCGATGCAAGCCATACATCGCCTTTCCCCTGTTTGCCGGGGAAGTTCCGGTTGCCTGTTGAAACCGTGATCTCACCCGGCCCGTTCTGTCCCACCTGTCCTGCCGCACAACCTGCACATCCTGCATTTGACACCAGAGCCCCTGCATCCTTGAATATACGTATTAGTCCTTTCTGAAGGCATTCATTCCACAATCTGTCAGTTGATGGAACTATCTTAAGCACAACTCCGGGTGCTATATGTTTGTTTTCCAGTATCGATGCACTCCGTTCCATATCCTCAATCCGGCCATTGGTGCAGCTTCCAATGAAAGCTGAGTCGATTTTGATAAAACCGGCATCTTTTACAGGGACGGTGTCGTGGGGTTTCCCGGGACGGGAAACAAGTTGGACAAAGCCGGAGACATCCAGTTCAAAAACAGCTGAATATACAGCATCGATGTCGGCATATACGGGTTCGAAATCCTTAAGGGCCCTGCTGTGACAGTACCTTATTATATCATCGCCGGGCGGGAAAAGTATTGTAATGGCTCCCATCTCTGTCGCCATCGATGAAATGGTTATACGCTGATCGAGTGTCAGGGATCCGGAAGCTTCGCCATATATTTCGACAGACTTCCCTGAAAGAGTGGTGGTTCCAAAGGTGTTAAGCAGATTCAGGGCGATGTCCTTGGCGCTTATATTCTCTGGCAGGCAATCATTGAGGATAAGTTTTACGGAGGGAGGTACCCTGAACCACACCTTTCCCGATGACCAGGCTGCGGCAATGTCCATATCGCCCATCCCCTGTCCGAAGGCGCCAATGGCACCAAAGATATTGGCATGCGAATCGGTCGATACCGCAGTGGATCCGGGAAGAACAATTCCTTCATCCATAAGTATGTGAGTACCGATACCGGCATCAATATCAAATACCCTTATACCGTTCTCACGGGCAAACAACCTGCATAATTGCTGGTTTGCAGCATATTTCTGATCCGACCCCGAGGGGTTACAGTCAAAGGTGAAGAAAGTGCTATCGCAGTTATGGATTCCCAGTGAATTCACGTTGAGGTTCCTTATCACACCGGCTCCTCCGAAGTCACGTGCCGCACGGATATCAATTACGATATCTGCAGTTTCCCCGGGCCTTTTCACCTTGCCGTCTGAATGAAGTGAGATGATCTTCTCGATAATGTTCATTGACATATGGAAACAACAATTAAATTATTTGATGCAAAAAATGCCGCTGAATTCGTTCTTCCGGTGAAAAACTGAATATTAAAATGCATGCATCAAACTGACAAATCCCGGCAGTTTTTACTGAACTAACTGATTATATCAAATTTACGCAATAATTTTATTGTAAGCATCATCAAAACTTCATATTTAAATTTATAGATTATTCCTTTGGAATTTTGAATATTCTTTTATATATTTGTTACGAAGCTCATGCTATTGGTATAAGAGGAGGAAGAAAGGGTTGGAAGTGAAAATCATCAGGATTGTATTGCAGACATTGACTTTCACATCTGGAACCGAAGGAATAGCGCCAGCTTACCATGGTTCCGTCCTTTTATCAGACAGTAGACACGGG
>CAZTHA010000513.1:0-2762 GCA_964613435.1 uncultured bacterium | reverse complement strand
CCTATCGTTGATGGGTCGGCAACTGTTACTTTTACGGGAATCCCAGCCTGCCCATGTATTGGCGAAGTTAAAATTGTTGGCGGCAGCATAAATTCGTTTACTGATTTTCACGGAGCACTCGATCTCAAAAGAGGTGAGCAGAACACTCTTGAAGTTGCCCCCGTTAATTCAAAAATGAAGCAAGATTTTGTCGCATATGTGGCAAAGCAGGTTGTTGCAAATTCAGTGCTTTTTGGAAAGGCTGTAATAGGTCTGGTTGAAATGATTTCACAGTCTATTGCTTCTTTGGATGCCCAAAAAGAAACCGCTTATGACGATGCAGTGAATCTGTTTGCAGGTTTTGTAAATGTTGATATTATTATTTCATCTGGTGGAATTGAAGTTCCTAGCGTTGTCGGAAAAACAAAAGAAGTTGCACAAGCTGAACTAACTGCCAAAAGCCTTACTTATTTGATTTCAACGGTCTATCATGAAACCATTCCAGCTGGTACGGTAATTAGTCAAAATCCATCAGCATGGGCAAAGGTGGACTCCGGTACTCAGGTAAATCTGGTTGTTTCTTTGGGCCTTCAGACCTCAGAGTATCTTTCTGCAACACCTTTACTTGGCGGCTATTATTGGGAAGGACAGGATATTAAACTTTCATTAACTCTTCCTGAAGGCTCTGAAACGGTTTCAAAGGTTGAATTCTTTGATGGCTCGAATGGTTATACTGATGTTTCTCCTCCATACGAATTTTCCATTACAAAAATCTCCGGTCAAAAGACTTATTCAGCAACCGTTACTTTTAGTTCTGGCTCAACTCAAACATTTACCAAAACAGTTACCTGCAAATCGATCATTGAAAAAGTAAATGTTCAGCTTTCAAATGGTTCAATAGGAATCTTATATCCCAACAGCTCAATTCCATCCGTTGATTCTGTTCCCCCCAATATTGCAACTTTTGTCATTACATTAGCCCCAGAGATTGATGTTAAGCCAAATACATTTTCTTTAACAGCGTTGAGAATGAGCACAGGCAGATCAGCAAATATTATTGCAGAAAACGATGCCTTAAAACTTTCTCATTCCGGAAATATTCTTACGGCGACAATAACCAGTACTGGCAGCGGCCTTCAAACTTTAAGACCCGGTGAGACTTACAAAGTTCAGTTCAATAGCGGCAATGTAACCATTGGTGGAACCGTTTTGCCTGTGTCTGCCCCCAGCTATCAATTCAAAACAGCAAATGATTCTTATTTCCTTTTTGACAAGAGCACCGGCACCATTACTGGCTTTATGGGCAACATGAGCACAAGTCTTACTATCCCTAGCAGTATTTACGGTGTAACCGTGACAAGAATCGGAGATTGGGCATTCAATAACAAAGGTTTGAGCAGTGTTATTTTTCCAAGCACTTTAACCAGCATCGGCGCCTATTCTTTTGGCAGCAACCAGTTGACGAGTCTTACAATACCCAATAGTGTTGTTGTAATTGGTGCAGAAGCGTTTAGATACAATCAGTTAACCAGCATTACAATTGGCACAGGCGTAACAATTGGCGATCGTCTTCTCACTACAAATCAATATTTCCGAGATGCCTACCAGGGCTCTGGCGCAGGTACTTATGTTGGGACCCAAAATGGCACCTGGTCTCTTAGTGGAACTTCCACAGGAACAGGCACCGGAACAGATCCATACTCTACGGGAACGAGCACTGGAACGGACCCATACGACCCATTTGGAAACTGATTTTTACAAAGTCTGAATTTTCAACCTGTCACAGAAACTTCTGTTGGCAGGTTTTTTATATACTCAGATTGCTTGCGCTTTTTGACAAACTCCACTAAAAAGGCAATAAAAACACAAAGAACGCTTGAAGACAACCATGCAAGAATTATCATAATTGATCTTCTCGGCTTGGATTTTAAAAAGGCTGGAGAAGGCCTATCAACAATTTCGAAATTACTTCCCTCTTCAGCTTCGTTGATTTTGGCCAACTCGAACTGCTCGGTTAAAGTTGTAAACACCTTTTCTTTTACCATTAGATCACGCTTTAGCCTGGAGTATTGAAGATAAATTTCCGGAAGTTGCATCAAGCTTCCTTCTGCCTCCGAGATTGCATTTCCAATAGCTTCCTGGCGGGCTTGCTCGGCTATTTTTTTTGCCTCCAGAGAAACCTCAATATCGGCTTTTCCAAGTTCTTCAGTGGCTTTGAGTAGACTTTGCCCCATTTTTAACTGAATATCACTTTCGATCTGTTTGGCTTCAAGCTCAACAAGTCTTTCTACAACAGAGCGGGTCTGAACATCGAAATTAATCATTCGATTTTTATCATGAAAAGTTTTTAAAGCCATTTCCGCCTGATCTAGTTCCTTGGAAATTTTTTTTAACTGCTTTTCAACAAAAATTCTCTTTTCAAGAGCGGGGCCCTTAGCCAGGGAGGCCAAGGTTTCCAAATATCCGTAGACAATTTCTGCAGAATAACTTGCTGATGAGGTCTCAGCACTTATCGTTAATAAGCCATCGCGATCTTTTTCAACAGAAACGACCTCAGAGAATTTTTTTAAAACTTCATCAGGGTTTAATTCTCGCGGCAAAGGAGCTCCAAGAATATATGAACTGGTTGCAACGCCGAACTTACTTATAATATGTTTTTTCATCTGGTTACTGTTAAGCAGTGACAAAAGATATTCTGCAGAGCTTCCGCCCTGACCAGCACTTATATTTACAAATCCAGACAGATTTCCCAGAACCGAAGACAAATCACGATTTTTCCCATG
>CAZTHA010000512.1:0-2768 GCA_964613435.1 uncultured bacterium | reverse complement strand
CTCGATGCGCTCCCGACCAAGGTTTTTCACCACCGAACTGCCGACCAGAATGTACAGGCCGAGCAACGTGCCGACGGTAATGATCAGAACGCAGGCGACAATTGCCCGGGCAAAGACGGAGACCTGCGATTTTTTTTCCGGCTGATCCTCGATTTTAACCATTTTACTTGCTCCTCGTCACAGTCGCTATCTTCTTGGTTTTATTCTACCACCGCCGTGAAGAATTTTGTAACTATATTGTCATTCGACCTATAGACGGACGGGCATGAATTGCTGTGCGCATTCACCATTTTTGCCAATGCAAAGCCTTCTGATAACTTGTCGACACTGCTTGCAAATTCCAGAAATTTCGGGTTTAATCTTGCATCATCGCTCAATAGAAAGTTGGCTGAAACAATATGCAACACTCTTGCCGGAAAGGTTTCGTTATAGTTGTCGCCCTGCCGCTGATCATTGCCGGATTATGGCTGATCGCACGAGGCGCCCATAAATTCTACCTTTACTTCTCTTCAGCTAATTGGCCGACCGTAGAAGCTGAAATTGTCGAGGCCGCCCTGGTTAAATCTGCCAAAGACAGTCGTGGGGGTTCTTCGACAGGCATTCGCGGCAAATTCACCTATGAATTTAACGGTCAGCGCTATACCAGCGAGCATCTCGACATTACCGGCGGCTATAACAACAACGTCGATGACAAAAAAGCCAAACTGGCAATTCTGATCGAAGCCAAAGCTCGAGGACAAAAGGTCAAAGCATTTGTAAACCCGGCTGACCCAGCTTTTGCCATTATTTTTCGCGAAATCTCATTCGACATGTTCGGTTATTTCATCGTTGGCGCGCTCTCTTTCTTCATGGGCAGATGGCTCGGCCGGTTTTCAAACTTCTGGCCCTGGCAACCAGAGAGAAAAGATGCAAACAAAATAACTATCGAGGGGAAAGCTTGAAATGAAAAAACAGATTCTTGTTCTTATCTCATTGTGCATAATTGCAATTGGCACCGCCCAGGCCTCGGAAATTCACGATGCCTGCAAAGCCGGTGACCTCAACCGGGTAAAGCAGCTGATCGCCAAGGATCCGGCACAAATGCAGGCAAAAACCCCTGAAGGAAAATCACCCCTGCACATGGCAACCGGCTGGGGCCAGAAAGAAATCGTAATCTGGCTTTTGCAAAATGGGGCCGATATCAACGCCTTGAACAACAACGGTGGCATGCCAATCCACGTTGCCGCGTCGCAAAACCAGCCGGAATGTGCCGCAATCCTTTTGCAGAGCGGCGCCGATATCGAGGCTCTGCGAGAACTTGGCGGCATGACTCCGCTGGCCATCGCCGTCCTGAAAGACAATTATCAGGCTGCGGAGTTTTTTCTCAAAAACGGCGCTAACCCAAAAGTGATGGTAAATGGACGCTTCCCACTGTTCATGATCGCCAAAAGACGAGCCTCGGCAAAAATGAACGCTCTTATAAGCAAATATTTAAAATAGATTTTTTATTTAGCCGGAGCCAGGCCGAGTTCATGCAGGCGATTGAGATAAACGTTGCGGCGCATGACATAGGGTCGGCTGTTAGTGCCAAAAGGAACGTATTCCGCAACTTTGAAACCGGCTTTTGCCATACTCAGCTTGGTATCGTCCGCTAAGCCCATAAGAAATCCGAATCCGACCTTGTTTCGGTTCTCAGCGTCGAGCTTGCTCTTCATCTGATCAAGAAGTACCGGATCATGAGTGCCGACATCGAAAGATGCCCCTGAGGCCATCAATACTTCAAAACAGGTCATAAATTTTTTCTGAATCTCGCCAAAGTCTTCACTGTCGCCACGGTAAGCGCCCTTAACCAGACGCACTTTCAAACCAGCCTTTAGGCAGGTTTCGATATCCGCTGGGGTGCGATCCAGATAAGCCTGAAGCGCGATGACCATCCCAGGGCATTGCTCAACATTGCTCTGAGCGACCAGAAGAGTGTCAGCAACCGACGGCGTGCCCTCCATGTCAATTTCGACCGTGGCTCCGGCTTCCTTTGCCACCGATATGATGCGCTGCAAATTTTCTTCGGCCAGACCACGCGATACGCTCAAACCTATTGCCGAAAGCTTCAAGGCAATAGCGACTTCTGTACCCTTCTTTTCAACCTGCAAGAGACAGTTCAAATAGCGAGAAAGGTTTTCAAAAGCCTGCTGTTCATTCTTTGCATATTCGCCAAGCGCATCCAGGGCGACATTGACTTTCTGCTCCCTGCGCTTTTCTGTCCAGACAAGGGCTTCTTCAACGCTGGCAAAAGCCCATCTGTTGTTTTCATCATTAACTTTATTCATTTTCCCTGGCCTTTCGACAAATGTAAAATGAGCAGCAGTGGCATGCCCTCATAACGGGCCGCTTTCGGTGCTTCTTCGATCAACTGCTGATCCACATAATGCTCTTCTATTTTTACCAATTTCAAACCCGCAGCCAAAGCATGATTAACTATGGTTGAAATGTCGTGACAATGACTCTTTGGCATAATGTCAGCTTTCGTTTCCGGATGTTTGAATCTTGCCGAAATGCCAAAAAGATGCATGGCCGGATGCAGACCGGTAATGAAGATATCGGCTCCAGCTCTTGCCACTCGCCTGATTTCTGCAAAATACCCCGCCAGATTATCGATATGTTCAACCACCAGCGTCGAGGTTATCAAATCAAAACTTTGGTCTGTCAGCGGAAAAGTCTTGTTCAAATCAGCGATCTGCCAGGCGACATTACGCTCCGGATCTTTCTGCTGCGCCTTTGCCAACATTCCC
>CAZTHA010000511.1:0-2783 GCA_964613435.1 uncultured bacterium | reverse complement strand
CTCAAATGAAAGACAGTGACTTTAACAATCTGGTAACCAGCATTAAACAGGCCGGAAAAATTCGGCGCGGGGAGATGAAGCCGAGCAGAGTCTTTGAAATAACTCCGCTCGATGTAAAGCAGATAAGAGAGAAGCTGCATAAAACTCAGCAGGAATTCGCGCTGATGATCGGCATAAGCGTTGCGACTCTCAGAAACTGGGAACAGGGTCGCAGAAGGCCGGAAGGCCCGGCAATGGTTCTACTGAAAATCGCCCAGATCAACCCGGAAGTAATCAGCCAGGCTTTACTGAACGCCTGATTTTTTTTAGCTGGTAAAGAGAATATATAATAAAAGACCCAACCCCCGCCGGGTGAAGTGGTAAAGTAAAAATGGACACCGAGTTAAGATAGAATAAATTCAGTATCAATTTGATCATTATGAGAGATGAATAACTTCCACAAGCTAGTCTAGGGAAAGCCAGGAGGGCGGAAGCGATGAGAAATGCCTCTCCGAAATTGCCTGTTTTTCAAACTGATTTCTTTCAATCACCGTATGGGCAAGAATGGAAAAAGCTCAAGTACTTTAAGTAAGGAAAATCACTCCATAATTATTCCATGGTTAATGAACCATCTCTTGATGAAGATAAGATTTGCGGTTAACATGCAATATTGGATCTTGATACCTATTGAGAAAAAGAAACTTTTTTGGTATTATTATGTAATATCCCTGAAACTTACCCTTTCGTTCTGGAGGTTTAAATGTACGCTCGCTCAAAATTATGGAGAACCGGCCTGATTATTCTTCTGGCCATGTTTTGTTTTTATGCGCAAGGATATGCCGCAACCATAAAAGTGGCAATAGTCAGAGATGGTGATTCTCAGCAGGAAAGTCTTCTTATCGAAAAGCTGCGCTCAGAACTTGAAAAGCTGAGTACCGATTATGACGATGTCTTGATTGCCGAAGATCTTCAATTTTCAGGACAAAACGACAAAGCTTCCCTTGAAAAGGCTATAAAAGAAGCGTTTGCCAGTAAAAAGGCCAACGCGGTTCTTTGCACCGGCCCCCTGGGATCGCACATCCTCAGTAAACAGAAAAAATTCCCGCGCCCAGCCTTTGCAGCTCAGGTGTTGAATTCCAGTGCCCAGCAGATTGTCTTTGCCAAAGACTCTCAGAGTAAAAGTAACCTGAACCTGATCGACTTCAATCTTGACCTGAATGTAATTCTCGATTCTCTACAGCAGATTCGCCGAGTTGAAAAGCTCGCGGTAATAGTTTCTCAAAACTGGATCAGTATTTTGCCCGAGCTATCATCCTCCCTTATTGAGAGCGCGACAAACCTCGGTCTAAAAGCTGTACTTATCGAAGCGGAAAAAATTGGGCCGAGCCACGAAGCTCTAGATGGCTGCGACGCTGCGATAGTTTTCCCTCTTTCTGAGCCAGAACAAATAAGGGTTGCAGCCGGACTCAACGGTGCCGGAATCGTTTCTATGAGCCTGCTAGGCGCCCGTGCGGTTGAAAACGGTCTGTTTGCCTGTGTTTTTCCAGATATTGACTCGGTCAAGCTTTCTCGTCGATTGGCTCTTAATCTGCAGCGACTGCTTTTCAACGAAGATCCGGCTCAGTATGAAAGCAATTATGGCTTACCTCAGCGCCTGCATTTGAATATGAAAACCGCCAGAACTGTCAGGGTTTACCCGACCTGGGCGCAAATGACCGACGCGGTTCTGTATTTTGCCGAACCTGAAGATGTCGAACGCAAACTTTCACTGACCGAAGTCATTCAAGCCGCAGTTGTGAGGAACCTGCAGCTGGCAGCCAAACAACAGGAAATCGAAGCCGGTCGCCACGGAGTCGACCGTGCCCGTGCAAATCTTCGGCCGAAAGTCAGTCTTTTTGCCCGTGAAAACGTTCTCGATGAAGATCGAGCCTCAACCATCATGACCCCGGCAAAATACACGACCCAGATCGGCGCTGATCTGATGCAGGTTATTTATAATGAGCCTGCACGCGCGAATATTGATATTCAAAAGCTCATGCTCGCAGCAAAGCGTGATGAAGAAAGAGCGCTTATTCTCGATATCATGCGAGATGCCGCTCTGGCTTATCTCAACGTGCTAAAAACCAAAACGCTGCAGGCAATTCAGCGTGACAATCTCGAAGTTACCCGGGCCAATCTCGATATCGCCCGTTTTCGTGAAGAAGTCGGGACTTCCGGCCCCGCCGAAGTGTATCGCTGGGAGATTCAGATGGCAAGCGCCCGCCAGGCAGTTATCGACGCTTCGGTGATGCGCAAAAAGGCTGAACTGGCCTTGAATCAGATTTTAAATTCTACCCAGGAAGAAGAATTTACCACTGCCGATTGTGATATTTTTGCCAAAGTCTTTATGCTCGATACTCAGAAGGTTGCGCCCTATATCGACAATGTTTTTGGCTTCAAAGTTTTTCGTGATTTCCTGGTTGAACATACTTTTGCACGATCACCCGAAATCATGCAGATCGAAAAAAATATCGAGGCCCAGAAACGCGCCCTGCTCTCAGCAAGACGCCGTTACAATCAGCCTACCGTTGCCGTTCAGGGAAACTTTACCCGAACATTGAAAGAATCCGGCCCAGGTGAACCCAAGCCTGCCATGCCGCCTGCTTTCTCAAGCTTTTTCAGTTACCCCGATAAAAATGACTGGTTCATTGGCCTGAATGTATCAATACCTCTTCATGAAGGCGGAGACCGCCCTGCAGCTGTGAAGCAGACCCAGGCCATAATCCGTCAGCCGCATCTTTTCCACGGAATGATCAATCACAAGG
>CAZTHA010000510.1:0-2787 GCA_964613435.1 uncultured bacterium | reverse complement strand
AACGTGCACCTATTCCGGGGTTGTCCGGGTGATTAATATCTAGAACCGGTGCCAGGTTCCAATTCAGGCCCATAGCCAGCATTTCTTCGCCCATGGCAAAATGTGATCGCTCAACTAAATCTGAATCTTCGGTCGCCGCTAGCCCCATGGCCGATTGAAACAAACTGCACTTTTGCAGAAGGCGCATGACCAGACCGCCTTCCTGGTCAATGGCTGCGAATATTTTTTTCCCGGCGGCCTCTTCAATTTTTTTGAGTGCGCGGGGAACTCTGTCTATATCATCGATGTTGCGTGCAAAAACAATAACACCACCGATTCCCCAGTCTTCGACGAATTTTAAAAAATCATGAGAAGGCTCAACGCCTTGGTAGCCAACAACGAACAGGTTCCCGACTTCTTTTCTGATCATCTGCAGTTCTCCGGAATGCTTTGAACATTACTGACATTTACAAATTTTCGTTGCCATTTAGTTACTTTAAACCGTTGGCATGATAGGGTATAATTCTGTTGCCATTTTTACAAGGAGAACAGTATGTATTGTTTCAGATGTGGCAAAAAACTGCCGCCAAGGGTTGTTAACTGTCCCGAATGCGACACGCCTCAAAAAAGACGACAACGTTACCGAACCAGAATGATTCTCGGTTTGTTCATTTTTCTTGCCGGAGCAGTAGCCGGGAGCCTTTTTGATACCCTTTTATTCAAAGGTGGGGCTTGGGACCACAGTTTTGTCGGTATGCTCGATACCCCGCCCGCTATACCTACGGCTAGTCAGTCCGGTGAGCTTGTTTCGGGGCAGAGTCTGCCAACCGAAATCTCCGACTCAGCTACTTTGCCCATTGATAATGAAGCGTTAGCTGCTCAAGATAATGAAGAGCCTGTTTCGGAAGCCATTTCCAGCGCTGGTGCCGCAATCGATCTGGCGCAAGAGCATGACTCGGGCAACGCAGCTGAAACAGCTGCCGAAACAGAAACACAGAATGCTACGCCTGGCAGTGAAGAAGTAGTTTCGGCCCCTGCTGTTGAAGAAGCCCCCCAAATGCCGCAGGTCGATTCAACCAACCTGATTTTCAAAGAGGTGGTTCCACTCGTAAAGAGTGATTTTAATTCTTACCATGGCTATGTTGCCAGAGATTCTCAGGAAATGGTTTTTGCGGCTGACAAAATGAAAATAGGCGAGAAAAACCTGTATCAATGTTTCGTTGCAAGTCCATCGGCCGCTGCCGATCCGATCCGCGCCTTTGAATGGCCGGGAAATGTGTGGACCCCTGAATTAACCCCTGATCGAAAAAAGATCGTTTTTTCAAGTGATAGTCGAAGTCCCGAGCATGTTTTTGTTTATGATCGTGAAAAGCGTCAATCCAAACCACTCACCTCGGGAACCAGTAAAAATATGATGCCGGCAATTTCCCCGGACGGCAGTCTGGTTGCCTATGTTTCCAACGAAAAAGGCAATAACGACATCTGGTTGGTGGGCATCGATGGCAGTAACAAACTTCAGATTACATCAGGAGCAGAAGATGACCGTGAACCGCGCTGGTTGCCAGACGGCCGCGGCTTGATTTTTACCAGGATTTTTGAACGTCTGAAAAAATCGAGCATTATGAAAATTATGCTCGACCCCATGGGAGAAGCTATCCCAGTTGTCGAAAATGGCAAAAGAAACTGGCTTGGTGATATCGCGCCGGATAGCAGAAGCCTGGTTTTTGTCAGGTCAATGTCAGATAATGGCAGCAAAAACACAATTCTGATCAAAAACCTTGAAGATGGAAGCGAACGGGAGATCAAGCCTCTCGGTGAGGCTGAGTGCTTTCGACCGATATGGCTGCCGGATGGACTGGGTCTGGTTTTTCATGCCAACGTAAACCGCAGTAAAAATATTTACAAGGCAGTCATGCAGTTGGAGAATCAGCATTGAACGAATTCGAGCCGATAATGCTCTTTTTGCTCATCCTGCCGCTGCTGTTTTTTTATCTTGTTTTCAAGAAAAACTGGGTTGATGCAGAGTTGAAAAGAGCGGCCGTTTTTGGTCTTTTAAGCGGAGTTTTTTGCATTACGCTGACCCGGCTGGTTTATTTACCGGTTGAATGGTTTCTTGGGAGTGACTTGCGCTCTTTTATTTCAACGCCCCGCGATTGGTGGGTAACTTTGCTTGCCAGCATTGGAATCATTGGCTTGATAGAAGAATCTATCAAGGCTGCCGGAGGTTTGCTGGTAGCTTATCTGGTAAAATTCAACAAAAGATCTACGGTTTTGTTCATGGCCTTTGCCGGCTGTGCGCTTAGCTTTTCATTGCTGGAAAACTTTCAATACTATGCTTTTTTTGGCTCGTTCGTGGTTGTACCCCGCATGATTATCAGCACCACTGCCCACCTTTATTTTAGCGTGATGTGCGCTGCAATAGCCGCAAATGCCATTCATAGACCACGCAGCGATTCAACCGTGGCCGTAAGAATTCTACTGGCCATTACTGCTGCAGCAGTTTTTCACGGACTATTTGATTTTATCGTTTTTAAGCTCAATTTGCAGATGCTCAGCGGGGTTATCATTTCCTTTGTCGCCATGTTTCTTCTTGGAATTCATGAATCATGGATCGCAGTATTGAAAATTGACAATCAGCCTCGCGATGGTTTGATGATCTGCTCAGGCTGCGGGGTTTTTTCACTGGGCCGCGCCAGATTCTGCAATTTTTGCGGCGCCAGAGTTATTTTGAGCCGGAGGGATTTTACCATTAAACTGGCAGAATAGTTTTAAAAGAGGACAAGGGTTATGAAACAGGGGAAATCTTTT
>CAZTHA010000509.1:0-2799 GCA_964613435.1 uncultured bacterium | reverse complement strand
CCGTCGGGCCAACCATGCCAAAGAGACCGCCCGTTGCCAGATTGAACGGGGCCATAACTGCCTCGACGGCGGCATTAACCGTCACATCTCGCCAGATTTTTGCCTCTTCTTTTTTAACTTCACGATATTTGGCATTCATGCGTTTTTCGTAAGCATAGGTCATGGTGCCGGCAAGGGCCGCCCCGGTAACTATGCCGCCGATGATCATCGCGACCGGTGAAAGTGGGGCCAACAAGGCTGTTGCCACAACCACACCCATTGTCGGCAAAATGGATTTGCCGATTGTCCAGGCAATTTTTTCCCAGAGGGGCATTTGCCCGGGGGCACTGGTGCCGCCAATTAATTTCAGGCCATTTTGAACTATTTTGGCATTGAATTCTTTGAATTTCTGCCAGATATTTTTTGAATGTTCAGCATCGGAAACCGCGTCGGCAAATTGATCTGACGCGTCATTCGACGTTACCTGAATTGATTCAGAAGAATCAACAGGCTCGGCAGCTTGAGCTGCAGCTGGGGTTGAAGAAAAATCAGCACTGCCCGCATCCATGCCTGTTTGCTGCTGGTAAGCGGCTTTGGCGGCAAGGTAGGCATCGAGTTTTTGCTCGATTTCCTGGCGGGAAGCTTGAGATTGAACGGCACTAACATACTCGGAGTAGGCTTTTTGATATGTGGCTGAACTTGCTGCTACCGAAGTGTCGGCGAACACCGGCACAAAGGGTTGTAGCAGTAGCGAAATTACTAACAGCCAGCTGAGTATTGTTCTTCGAGTCATGTTTTAATTTTAATGATTATTACGCAGTTGTCAATTTTTGACCCCGCGAAAAGGGCTGATCTGGCAGCATTTTTTCTTTTTTGGCACTCGCCCGAAAAACCTGTTGAAGACAACCATTTAAACAGGCTCTTTATTGTCCAATTTTATTATGACTAATCTTCATCGCCCAAGGGATGGATTTAGAAAAGATGATCAAAAAAAGAGGCTGCCCCTTATCGGACAGCCCCCTTTATTGAACTTGTTTTGGGATTATTTTCTGATGTTTGTGACCGGCATTTCGGGGTCGCCGTAAAGGTTGTAGAGGTCAGCGATCCAGCCCCATTCGTCGGTGCGATTGTTGTTGGCAAAGCCATATTTCATCGTATCTATGGTTGCCTTCTGAAAGATGTCGCCAATTGTCGCCTGCGGCTCAGCATAGGTGTAATGCATCAGATACCAGGCAAATGTATGGTTTGCGGTAGTCGGGCTCTGCTGAATCGCCCCGATCGTGGCTGAAACTCCGTAAACCGCAGAAGTAAGCAGGTTTTCGCAAAGTCCGTTGATGCGCTTGCCCTCGGGGTCAGTCAGTTGACCATTCAAACAGGCCACTGAGTAGAAAACCGGAGGAATCGCCGCTTTCATTTCATACCAGTGCTGCTGCCTGCTACCCCAGTAGTCCAGGTATCTGGTTGCGAGAAAATCAGTGCCGCCATGACCACGATAAAGCATTACGCCCACCCCGCTGGCCATATATTTGTAAAAATCTTCCTTGCGCGAAGCCAGGCCGCCTCGGCCAATAGAGGCCGGGAAAACAACTTTGGGGGTTAGCTTGATTCGCGAGTTTTTGATGACCGAATTCAAAATGCTCTGAACACAGCCCTGATATTTGCCGGGGGCCTGTTCTTCATGGGCGATGAGCATTGGGCGCGTCTGGTAAGTGAACGGGTATTTCCAGCGGCGCAACATTTTGGCAATGACGATTTCCAGCTCGGCCTCGTTCACGACCGGCAATCTTCCGACCATGTAACTCGGAAAAGGACTGGCACCGTGATTTCGATAAACGTAGTCCGCGTCTTTGCAATCTATTTTGCCGGTGCGGTTCCATGGGCTTTTATAGCCTTTGCTCGCAAGAATTGAAGTATGACCGACCAACAGAACATAGCGCGTACCGCGACTGCATTCTTTTTCAATAACCGCGTCGATTTTTTCGACTGAATTGCCAATTTTTTCGAGTATCGCAACCTTCAGATCAGGGTGTTGTTTCTTTTTGAAATTAATGAATGGCTGGAGGGTTTTGATGAATTTTTCCGGGGTGATGATGAGATAGCCGGAATGTTTTCTGACGACTTTTTCAGCATTGGCATCATTTTTGGGGCGATTGAAGCGCCGCAAAGTGATTGTCGCTTCCTGCAGAACTTTTATCAATCCTTTTGCCGGGTAATACTGCAAAGGCTGCAGGGTTATGGTCAGGTATCTGTCATTCCAGATTTTTCTCAGTGGGCTAAGCGATATGCGACTGTCAGCAAAAATATCTTTTTCACTTTTGTAGGTCTTCTCGTTGATATGCATTTTCTTCATGTTGTGCAAATCGGAAAAACTTTGCTGAGTTGGCATCAGCCGGCCGTATAATTCTTTTTCAGACCATTTGTAGCTGATATTTTCAAGGATTATTTTTTCATTGCCGCCAAGCTTGAATATCTTCGACCAGATTGGCAGTTCAGGTTCACCAAGTTTCATCTGATAGCCGCATCCGGGAAACTCAAACGAAGTGAAGGTCTGTCTGAGGTGGCGGAATTCCCAGATATCATAAGTGTTGAAACTAACTTTAATTACCTCACGTCCGTCGTCGAACTGCCTGATATTTACTTCAGGTGCAGCTGAGCCCCCGCGGCCAACGCGAAGCGTTTCGAGGAATTTCCATTCCTGTGCATTGGCCTGACCTGGGAAAAAGTTAGCAATCAGGGTAAGTAACAGAAATGCTCTGAGCAAGCGATAAAGGTAATTTTTCGATTTCAATTTTCATACCTCAGGTAAGGTTTAATTTGCGA
>CAZTHA010000508.1:0-2801 GCA_964613435.1 uncultured bacterium | reverse complement strand
AAGAAAACATGAAGACCGGCGAGCGCCATTTTCGCTTCGTAAAAGGGCCGATTTTCACCCAGATTCTTCTCGCCGACGAAATCAACCGAACACCGCCCAAAACACAGGCCGCGCTACTACAGGCGATGCAGGAAAAAAACATCACCAGCAGCGGTAACACCTATACCCTGGCTGAACCCTTTTTCGTACTCGCCACCCAGAACCCGATCGAGCAGGAAGGCACCTATCCGCTGCCCGAAGCACAGCTCGATCGCTTCATGTTCAATATTCGCATCGAATATCCGCCGACCGAAGAAGAAATAACCATGGTTCGCGCCACGACTGGCGGTGCTCTGGCCGACCTCAAGCCGGTTCTGCATCAGGATAAAATTCGCGAGCTGCAGGAAATCGTGCGCAAAGTACCGGTTTCCGAACGTGTTATCCGCTATGCGGTCAACATTGCCGAGGCCACTCGCCCCGGCCGTGAAAAAACTCCTGATTTCATCAACAATTTCGTCACCTGGGGTGCCGGGCCTCGCGCCAGCCAGTATCTTATTCTCGGCGCCAAAGCCCGTGCCGTTTTACAGGGCCGTTTTTACGTCGCCTGCGAAGATATTCGCGCTCTGGCCTACGCCGTGCTGCGCCATCGCGTGTTGCTCAACTTCAATGCCGAGGCCGAAGGCATCAGTGCCGACTCGATCATTGAAAAAATCCTCAAAACCGTGCCCGAACCGGCTTCCTGATAAGTCAGTCTTAAGGCATCTCCTGATAAACTCTTTGCTGATATAGCCATAAATGGAAAAAACCCGCAAAATCTCGAAATTTCTCGATCCAAAGCTGCTGGCCTCGCTTTCAGCCATGGAAATCCGTGCCCGAACCGTCGTTGAGGGCATGGTCGAGGGTTTGCACAAAAGCCCGTTCAAAGGTTTCAATGTCGAGTTTTCCGAATACCGGCAGTATGTTCCGGGCGACCCGCTCAAGGATATCGACTGGAAAGTCTATGCTCGCACCGACAAGTTCTACATCAAGGAGCACGAAGAAGAAACCAACCTGTCGGGTTACATGGCCATCGATGCCAGTGCCTCGATGTCCTATCGCGGCGCCGGCAGCATGAACAAGCTTGAATACGCTTCGACCCTGGCCGCATCCCTTTCATATCTGATGCTGCGCCAGCAGGATTCGGTCGGACTGATCACCTTTGCCGAAGGACTGCGAAAAATCATTCGACCCCGCACCGGCATGGCACATCTCAAGGCAATCTGCAACGAACTCGAAGCCACCAGCGCTTCTGACCGCACCAATATCGGCGAAAGCCTCGATCTGGTCGGCCAGAGCATGAAAAAGCGCGGGATTTTCATTCTATTTTCCGATCTGATGGATAACGCGGATACGGTAATCGCCAAGCTGCGGCATTTGCGCTCGCGCCGCCATGAAATCGTGCTGTTTCACGTGCTCGATCGCGATGAAATTTCGTTTCCATTCGATGACACGACGATGTTCAAAGATCTCGAAGACAACAGCGAAATCATTACCGACGCCTTTTCGCTGCGTAACGAGTATCTCAAGCGCTTTCGCCAGTTGACCGGCACCTTCAGATCAGCCCTGCGCAAATCCGGCATCGATTACCTGATTGCCGACACTTCGATGCCCTTCGAAACCAACCTGCGCAGTTTCTTTACCCGCCGTCAGGCAACTTCAGTGAGGTAGCGATGAGTTTAAGTTTTGCAAGCCCATGGTTCGTGCTCGGCTTTCTTGGCATTGCCGTGCCGATCTACCTGCACCTTTATCATCGCAAGACCCCGATTCGGAAAGAGTTTCCCAGTTTGCGCCTGATTCGCCTTTCCGTCGAGTTCGTCGCTCGCCGTCGCCGCATGAAAAACCTTCTGCTGTTGCTCTTGCGCGTTTTGACGATAATTCTCGTGGTCATGGCGCTGTCACGCCCATACATCGGGCAAAGTGCCAGCGCCGGCGCCGCTTCGTCGACTCCGGCAGCGTTTGTGGTTTTGCTCGACAATTCCATGTCGATGGGCAGCACGCATCAGGGGATCTCACTGTTCAATACCGCCCGTTCGCGAGCGCTGGAAATTCTTGACCAGATGCAGTCGGGTGACAAGGCAACGGTTGGTTTGCTCAACGACCCTGGCCAGTTGCTGTTTTCACAACTTACCTGGGATCGCGATGCTTTGAAAAAAAGTCTGGCCAACGCGCCGCTGAGCATGGCCGGAACCTCGGTTTACTCTTCGCTGCTGCCGGCTCTGAAACTGCTGGTGCCACTGAAAAATTATCGCCGCGCCGTTTATGTGATTACCGACATGACCGAAAGTGCCTGGAAACCGCTGGTTGAAAAATACCGTCTCGAACAGGTCGATCAGGGTATCGATCTGGTAATGGTGCCGGTTGGCGGTGCAGCGCCCGAGAATCTTGCGGTCACCGACCTGGAAATTGGCGCCCCGGTAGTTATGTCGGCCAGAAAAGTGCCTTTGCGGATAAAAGTGGCCAATTACTCGGGAAGAATGCGCAAGGCTCGCATCGTTGTCTCGATCAATGGTGAACGCAAACATGAAAAAGAAATCGAGATTCCCCAGGATGCGGAAAAAGTGGCACAAATAGAAGTTGCATTCGCCAAAGTCGGCATGAATCGACTCAGCGCGGCAGTGCAGGCTGATGCTTTACCCTTCGACAATGAAAGATTCTTGGCAGTAAGGGTTTTCGAACCCTGCCGGGTCCTGTTGATCAAGCCGGAAACTCCGCCCGGCCAGAGCGAAAACCGCGAAGATCTTTTCTTGCGCTTCGCTTTGAATCCGCTCAATCGCAGTCGCGAC
>CAZTHA010000507.1:0-2803 GCA_964613435.1 uncultured bacterium | reverse complement strand
AAGGGTTTTACTGATACTGAAACTCTCGATGCGACTGCGCAGAGCCGGGGTGAACCAGATCGCCGGCGCGGTGATCAGGCCGAGAACCAGCATGATTGGCAGCATTTTGCGCGGAAATCTGACCGTGAGCACGAGAACGCCGCTGAGAAAGCCGAGCCAGGCCCCGCGTGACATTGTCGAGATCATCGAAGCGACCACGAGCAGCAATGAAACCGAGAGCCCGGCAAAAGCGGCGTTGCCGGAGGTTCCGGCCAGCAGCCAGGACATGATGACGATTGCTACCATCGCCTGGCACTCTCCGAAGGTTATCGAGGTTGAGAAAAAGCCGCGCGCCCGGTCATTGAGCATTTTGCCCATGGCCACGTCGGCCAGCGCCAGTATCGCGGTCAACGAAGCGGTGACGACAAAAGCGGTCAGCACCTTTTTTTTGAAGCTGTCGCTCATTGGCGGCCAGTAAGCCAGATAAAAGACGAACAGGACCAGAAACTTTTTCATTTCGGTAAAAGCACGCATATGTTCGTCGGCAGTGAATACCGAGAGAAGCCCGGCCAGCGCCAGAAAGAAGAACGGCGTGGCCAGCGGTGCGGCGCGAAGCTTCAGCCCATTCTTGCGCCAGAGAATCGTCGTGCCGATCAGGGTCAGACCCAGGGCGACCTGGCTCAGGCTGATCGAAAAATTGCCGACGATGGCAAAAAGCAGCAAGCCCCAGGCAACCAGGCGCATGGCGGCGCCGTTTCCGGTCAATGCAAGTGTTGTCATTTCACGCGTTTGAGCCATGCCGACGGCCAGTGGGTGATATTGTGCTCGAGGTCGCTTTCGTTGAACGGCCATGCCGGCTGTTCGATGACGAAATCAGGATTGGCGGTGGCAAAGTCGATTGCGGCATTGGTCGGATTGTCGGTCTGCCAGTTGGCACCGGCCCGCGGCACGTCGTGCAGATCCTTCATGATCCCGTCGGTGGCAACAATGTAGGAGCCATTCGTGACCATGTCGGCGTAGGCGTTGAGTTCATCGAGAACATGCTGATAGCAGTGGTTTGAATCGAGTATGACCAGCACGGTTTCACCGGGCTTGATGAGGTCTTTGGCTTTCTGCACGATTTCCGGTGCGGTCGAGCTGCCTTCGATCATGGTTATATAGGAATAAAGCTCGTGAGCTTCGATTGCCGTGCGGTTGTGGGGGCGAATCTCGATATCGATGCCGATGACCCGGCCTTTGTTCATGGCTTTGCACAAACTTGCGTAAAAAATCAGCGAGCCGCCGTGGGCGATGCCGGTTTCAAGAATGACATCGGGTTTGAGGCGGTAGATGACTTCCTGCATTCTGATCATGTCTTCGGGCAGCTGAATCACCGGTCGGCCGAACCAGCTGAAGGTATACTGATACTTCTGGTTCCAGCCGGTTTTGACCCACTGGTGCGTGATGATTTCAAAGGCTTCTTTCGAATAAAGTGCCATTTGCTGCTGTCGGCCGTTGTCGTCGAGGTGCAGCGTCTGTTGTTCAGTGTCGATGGTAATTTTCATTTGTTTTCACCTGGTTCTGTTATCAGTTCGGCGTTAAGGCCCTGCCTTTGCAGCAGAGCGGAAATCTCGCCGCGGTAGTTGGGATTCATGACGATGATGGTTGCCTCTTTCAGGTCTTTGAGTCCGGCGGGGCCAATTACCGGATGCGCGGTTGCCGGGATGAAGCGGCCCTGCTTATCCGGATTCACGTCGATCAGGGCTTCTATGTGCCGGCGCTCCCGATCGAAAAGATTGGCGAAGGTCACTCCTTTGGCACCGGCGCCCCAGACCAGAATCGGACCTTTTTGGCTGCGCTTTTGCAAAAGCTCCTGCCAACTCTGATTCTGCTGCTGCGCCGAGCTTTTGAAGGCGGTCAGGAGATGTGCCGTCGTTTCCGGGACAGCGGGGGCGGGTCGGGCTGGCTGGCGATTTTCAGCTTCCAGCCAGAGATACTGGTCTGAAAATACCGCTTCAACCTTCTTAACGCTGAAGCCGGTTTTCTCGAACAGGAACTTGAGTGACTGGGCCGAGAAGATCGAGCAGTGCTCGTAGAAGAAATCCCAGATCGTTCTGGTTCTGAATATCCAGTCGATGCATGGGGTCTCGAAAAACAGGCGGCAACCATGAGAGCTGCGCAAGGCCATGGCAATTTCGCGCAAAAAGTCGACCGGTTCGTTGACGTGTTCGATGACATGCCGGCAGATCAGGGTGTCCGGTTCGATGTCGACACAGCTGTGGTCGAAATATTTTTTGACGAAACGCAGCCGCCCGGCGAACAGCGATTCTTCGCCCTCGTATGCCGGGTCGAAACCGATGCCGGTATTTTCAAATTTTGGATCGGCGATCAGGGCCTTGAGGAAAAAGCCTTTGCCGCAGCCGGCTTCGACGATCTTCGCATTTTTCACTCCGGAAGCGATCAGGCGGTTCTTCATTTGTTCAAGATGCGCGACGAAATGGCCCGAGGCCTCCTGGGTATTGTTGTAACTCGCACTGTATTGCATCAGTTGCGGGTCGAAGGCGCGGTTAAAGACGAAACCGCAGTTTTCGCAAAAGCTCATCTGCAGATCGCCAAGAGCGCAGTTCAAAGCTTCTTTTTCGCTGCGGTAGAGATTGTTCTGCTGCACCGGCACCCGTTCGCGATGCAGGAACAGCTGGATGTTCGCCGATGCGCAGATCGGACAATTCGCTCGTTCAGCCATGCTTTTGCCACCATTCTACCGTTTGTGCGAGCCGCTCTTCGATGCCCAGCGCCGGTCGCCAGCCGACCTCGTCGTTGAGCCGGCCAGTGTCGGCGACAATTG
>CAZTHA010000506.1:0-2812 GCA_964613435.1 uncultured bacterium | reverse complement strand
ACTTTTCCGATCAGCGAGCAGGCGCAGGCTGGAGACTGGAACTTCGACCTGAAGGCAGTTTACACCGTGGCCATTCTCGATTTCATCTTCGACGCTGATGAGGCTGAACCTGAAAAGATGCGCTACGATGTTAAGCTTTCTGATATTGCCACCAATAAGGTTTTTTATGACAAGCTGACTTTTATTTATCTCGAAATGCCGAAGTTCAATAAAGCGCTTGAAGAGCTTGAGAACAGGTTCGACAAATGGCTTTATGTTTTAAAGAACCTTGAGCGTTTGCATAAAATTCCGGCCAAATTTCAGGATCGACTATTTAAAAAGCTTTTTGCTGCAGCTGAGATCGCTAAACTTTCACCCGAAGAGGCTCGCAGTTACGAAGACAGTCTCAAAGTCTATCGTGACATGAAAAACTCTCTCGACACAGCAAGAGAAGAAGGTTTTGAAGAAGGCCTCGAAAAAGGCCTCGAAAAAGGCCTCGAAAAAGGCCTCGAAAAAAAGTCGATTGAAACTGCAATTTTAATGATCACCGACAATGAACCGATTGAGAAAATAGTCAAATATACCGGATTGTCGGTCGAAGCGATCGAGAGTCTGAGAAAAAATCAGCAGCAGGTAAAAGAACCCGCCGCAAAATACCGCGCCGGCAAAAAGAAGTCACCGCGCAAAAAATCCTGAATTCCAAATTTGCGACGAAGAGACTTAAATGATGGGAAATTCAAAAATTTCTGCATTCAAAGCTATAAATGCAGTAATCGCGGTGTTTCGTTCGGAGAATTAATTTTTGCATGGGCAATGCATACTCAGCTTCGGTTATAAATGTAAGGGCAGGAGATTCGCAAATTGGAAATTGACAGAAAAGCTAAACTGGTAAACCTTGGCCCTGAAGTATTGGCTGATGCTCTGCTTGAGCTTGAACAGCAATCGAAACTGGCAGTTGATATGACCGATCGCCTTTTAGCCACGCCAAAGGAAAATTTACAGCGGTTTCGCGCGAAAATGGCTGGAATTAAGCGCATGAAGCGCTTTGTTACCTACAGAGAGACTGCTGTTTTTGCTCAACGACTTGAAATGCTTTTAGGTGATCTGCGTGCCGCAGTTACAGATCCTTTGAAAGGCTTAGAATTGCTGATTTCTTTTTATGAAGCCGACGGGGATATACTGGGCAATTGTGATGACTCTTCCGGCAATATTGGCGATGTGTTTCGCTATGATGCCGCTGAATTGTTCATCGAACTTGCATCGCAATGTGAGGACAAGAACAGAGTTGCCGATCTTGTTTTGAATGCTTGCCTCGTCGATGATTACGGAGTCAGAGATTGTTTGATCGACAATGCCGGAAAATGCCTTCCAGAGTCTGCAATGCGTCGAATGGTTGATGAATTGCAAAAGCTGGTCACCGGGAATGATCACAGGTTAAGCCATTTCCTTATTCTCATCGAGTCGCTGGCCAGACAGCTGAAAGATCCGAAATTGTTCGAGAAGACCCGCATGGCCCGCTGGAACGAGATAACCCCGGCGATGGTAAATGATATCGCCAAAGTCTATCTTGAAGCTCAAGACATCGACTCGGCCTGGGAATGGTTGCAAAAATACCCCGAAGGTGCAACATTTCAATCTTATGAACGCGATCAGCTTTTGCAGCAGATTTATCGCCTTCGCGGTGAAACTGAAAAATTGGCGGCATTGCTGCTGTTTAAATTGCAAGAGGCCAGATCTGTTTCAGCCTTGAATGAATTGCTCGATGTCGTCGGGCATGATAAGTATAGTTCGGTTGTTGATAAAGAGGCTCGGGCGATAGTCTCAAATGCTGACTTTTGTGAGACCAGTGCCGAATTTCTCGTCGACGTCGGAAAGATAGAAGAAGCAGAGGCTTACGTTCTGGCCCGAGTTGACAAAATCAAAGGTGATTATTACGGCTCATTGCTTTCTCTGGCTGAAAAGCTTGAACCACATAATTGTAATCTGGCGGTTTCGATAGTTTATCGCAGTTTGTTGATGTCAATTTTAAAAAGATCATACGCCAAGGCTTATCATCATGCCGTGAAATATTTAAAAAAGCTTGACGATCTAAGCGACAAAATTTCTGATTGGCGCAACCTGACTGACCATGCTGAGTTCAAGGCCAATCTATTTTCAAATCATTCCCGGAAATGGAAATTCTGGTCAGAATACGAATCTGCCCGAAATAAATCCTGAATTAACATAAACCTAACAATCTGTCAGGCTCAGCGGCAGAACTTTATGAAAGAATTATTCAAATACCGACGCTGCAAATCCGGTATGCTATAATTTCTTAACTTGAGAAATGGAGTTTTTATGGGAAGAATAACTTCAAATCCTAAGATTCTGGGCGGCAAGCCCATAATTAGTGGAACACGTATCTCGGTTGAATTCATCCTTGAGCTTCTGGCTTCAGGAGTGGCCCCACAGCAAATCATTGAGGATTATCCTCAGGTCAGCTCAGATGATATTCAAGCTTGTTTAAGGTATGCCGCAGGTTTTATAAAGAACGATGTCATAATTGATATCGAGGCGGCTTGATGTCGTTTTTCCGTATTTTGGCTGATGAAAACATTTCACCGGGTCTAGCGAATTTTTTAAGGCAATCCGGCACAATTTATTCGAACCCACCGCAAAATACCGCGCCGGCAAAAAGAAGTCACCGCGCAAAAAATCCTGAAATAGAATTCTCACACCAAGTACTTGAGGAAGTTCCATTTGGTTCCGGCAGCGCGCAGCACTTCGAGGGTATCGATCCCCATTTTATGGAAAATAATTGACAGTTCGTTCATCAGGGCGATATTGACGTCGC
>CAZTHA010000505.1:0-2831 GCA_964613435.1 uncultured bacterium | reverse complement strand
AGTTGTTGCCAAGGTTGTCCAGTCAGTAATTCAATCGCCTGACCTTATTGGTAATCTTTCTACTGACCAGAAACTGGTGAGTCTTGCTCAATCTTCTACTGCCCAGACAAATCTTGAGGGTGATAACGTTGTCAATGATGCTTTGGCAAATCTTTTGCAGCAAATCAAGCCGCCGACTTACGTTTATCTTACCCGCGGCGATACCGGAGAAATTTTGCGCGGCTATAAGAATGGCGAACTCTCATGGACAAGAACCGAAAGCTATTTCAATTCAGGTGAACTCTGGAACACTGATCTTAACCAGATGGAAATGTACCGCATCTTGCGTCAGGGGCTCGACGGATTTGGTTTTGTTTCTTTTCAGCATCGCACCAAATCGCCATTCGCAGTTGTTAGAATCAACACAACTACCGGCGCCAGAGAGGGTTACGCAGCCAACCCGGGTATCTGTAACCATGCAATAGTCTTAAGCGATGGTTCTGTGATTGTCGGTGGTACCAACGATGATAAGCGTTGTCCGGTATTGTTCCGCTGGAACGGCACCGGCGCAGCTGAGACCGATTCAAATTCCGGTGACGAAAGCGGTTTAATGTGGGCCCGATATTTTAGCGAATTTTTGCCCAACGCCACTTATCCTTCGCCGTCTGTAGAAGGTTTGGCTTATGATGGGCAAACCCTGCTTTGCACCGTCAGAGATCCGGCGAACGACATGCAGCGAACTTTTCGCGTCGATATTACCAACGGCACCGGCGACAGCGGTTATACCGGTGTTGTGACCAATTCTGAGCCCTTCGTTAATCTCGAAAGTCCGGCCGAAGGAAGCTCTTATTCAAGTGGCTCAAATGTCATTTTGACCGCGAAAGCCTACGATATCGACGGAACCGTGCAGAAAGTCGAATTTTATAATAACGAAACCAAACTTGGCGAAGATACCAGTGAACCATACAGTCTGACTCTCTCAAGCCCGGCAATTGGCGATTACAGCGTTTTTGCCAAAGCATACGATGATAAGAGTGCTTCAAGAAACTCCAATATCCGCACATTCTCGGTTTCTGAAGCTGCTACGGGGGTTAAGCCCGTGGTTGCTTTTTCCAGTCCTTCGGCTGGGCTGATTGGTGTGTCTATCAATCCGAGTTTGCTGATTAATGTCGCCAACGGCGGCGACAGCCACCATTCCACCGACTGGGAGATCTACGCTTCTTCTGACTTCACCGCCGAAAACAGGGTCTGGTATAAGGCAAACGACACTGCCAATCTTTCAGAAATCACTGTTAATGCCGGCAATGGCAGTTTCGAGAACGCTCTTTCGGCAAAGACTGCTCTGGCTTATCAGACCAGCTATTATGCTCGCGCCCGTGCGAGAAATTCTACTGACGACAGTCTTCTTGGCGACTGGTCGAGTGCGGTTTTCTTCTCGACCGCTCAGGAGACTAATGTTGCGCCAACCAAGCCGGCGATTGCCGTTCCAGCCAACCTTGCCGTCGATTTAAATATGAACCCGCAGGTTCAGACAACTGCATTTTATGATGCAAACACTAACGATACCCATTTGAAAACTGACTGGGAAATCTACTCAGATACCTCTCTGGCAGCTACCAGCAGAGTTTGGGTAAAGGCCGGCGATCAGTTTTCCAAAACTTCAATTGTAGTCAATTCAGAAAATGGAAAGTTTGAAAACGCGCTGGTCAATGAGACCGGCCTTCCCGGGCAAACCTATTATGTCCGCGCCAGATTTTACGACGATAAGAACGCCGTTAGTGACTGGTCTGACCTTTCTGCCTTCACGACCAGAGCTGTGGCTGTTCCTCAAAATCTGGCCGCGGCCGCCGCAGATGGCTCGGTAAGTCTCTCATGGACAGCGGTTTCCGGAGCTGTTTCTTATAATATTTATCAGAAAACCTCGACCGGGGTAACTAAACTCAATGGCCAAAAATCCAGTGTTGACAATAACTCCAAGTCCTTTACTGGCTTGGTCAACGGAACTACTTGTTTTTTTAAGGTTTCTGCCGTTGATCAATACGGCAATGAGTCGGTTTTGTCAGACGAGGCCAGTGCTATTCCCTTCGGTGCTCCGCAAAATGTTTCTGTCAGTGCTGGCAATACCTCTGCAACCATTAGTTGGAGCATGGTTCCAGAATTGACTTACAATATCTATTATGGAAACACCGAATCACCTTATCCTTCAGGAAGCAAGATTGCAGGAGTAACTTCTCCTTATACTGTTAGTTCTCTTGCAAATGATACCGTTTACTACTTTGTCGTTACAAGCCAGTCCGGCCAAGATGAAGCAGCAGCAGTTGCCGTAACCTGCATTCCGACCGCTGGAACAACAAACTATGAGTTTGCCTTGCCGGCAGGATACGCTTCAGTAGCGTATCCTGGTGCAGATAGTTTAGCAAACCTGGCTCTTGCTAATTTCTCCAGCACCTCGGAAGCCTGGCTCGTGCTGATCAACCGCTCCGCCGGCACCCTTAATCCATCATGGTCCGCTGCCCGCGCCACCGCTAATGTACGGGCGAACCTCGCTGCCGATATGAGTCAGACCCCTTCTTCAGAGCCGGCTTCAGACGAGCTTAAGTTCCATCTGATGCTGCGCCAGCTGAAAAATAAACTGCCGAAACCACAAACCGGACTGCCTGCCATTAGAGGTAGTGTCAGGGCGGTCAGTCTTGAAGAACAGCAGAACTTTACGGCCTACACCACCGGATTCGTCCTTTCGACATTTCCCGCGACCTGTAAGCGCATTAACGACATCAGCGGCACAAACAAAAAGGTATACTTTTTCCTCGACAATGATGATGTTGGCCGCACTGGCGTAGATACAGTGCTTA
>CAZTHA010000504.1:0-2851 GCA_964613435.1 uncultured bacterium | reverse complement strand
CCCAGCGGTATAATCGTTAATGGTGCAGATGTTCCAACAATAAAGAACAGTATCATCTACAATGGCCAGGTACCTGGCAGTGGGTATGGCATCGAAGATAAAACTCCAGGAAGAAGTTACCCTTACAACATTATCTTCAATTATGCTCAGGCCACCTTTAATTGCGACCAGAATGGTGGTCCGATTCAGAACCTCGATCCAATGTTCATTGGTCAGAGTCCATTCAATTATCAGTTGAAAGCAGGATCTCCTGCTTTGACCGCTTCTGAACGTGGCGGACAGATTGGAGCTTACGGTTCTGATACCTGAGTCTTAGGATCTTTAAATAAAGTTTTCAGCAATTTTTAGCTCTCTGCAGGAATTTTTTGCCAGGGAGCTAAATCCTGCCGGGCAAATTGCCGATGTCTCGAAAGAGAAATAAAAGTGGCACCTGGAGGTAAATAAAAATGCGCCGTTCGATTTTGGGATTTTGTCTGCTTTCTCTTTTTCTGGCTTGCAATTCTGGAGCTTATGCCCAGAAAATTATTGATAAAGACCAGATCAATGCCCGAATCAAAGAGTTGAGAAATCGACTTAAAGAGTATCACAGCAATATCCAGAAAGCTCCTGAGACAGCCGAAATAAAGCTTGAAAAAATTAGTGAAGAGCTTGAAAACCGTGAAGATGTTGCCTTAACCGTGCTTTTCCATGATCCAGAATCAGGCTTGCGCGAAGAAAATGCAGCTTCATCCGTTGTGGTTGAAGATCAGTCAGTCGAAATCGTTGATGAAATAAGCGTAACCATGAGCAACGCCCAAGCAGGCAGGCTTGAAGAAATGAATCGTCGTCAGGCACTTTTCGACAGCCTGAGAGCCAAGGTTCAACAGGCAACCAGACGTTCGCGCGCCAATGCCCGCGAAATAAACAGTCTGGTCGCCCAGATTCCCGAGGCAGATTGAGTATTATCGATGATTTCTCAGTTGTGCTGATTTAAATGCGATGATTCAGGAGTCAAAATTTCGACCCTGATTTCAGGAATCAGACGGGCAAATTTCTGGCCGTCTTCAGCCTTGCCGACGATGTCGCCATAGTGGATCGGAATGGCGATTTTCGGTTTGATCAGTTTTACAGCTTTTGCAGCGTCATTGATATCCATGGTATAGGTGCCACCGATGGGTAAAATGACGATGTCTGCGCTTATTTTTTCCATTTCAGGTATCAGATCAGTGTCTCCGGCAACATAGATTCTGGTGTTGTCGGCATGAATGATGTAACCAACCCAGTTATTGTTGCGCGGGTGGAAATCTTTTTTCGGATTGTAGGCTGGGGTGGCAGTTACCTTGAAATCTGCAAAATCGACGGTCATGCCCGGCGAAATCGGGTGACAATCGTATTCATGTTGCAGATCAGCAAGGCAATCCGGTGGTGCTACCACAGATTTGCCGGTTGGCAGAGCTTTTTTTATGTCGTCGATGCTTAAATGATCGAAGTGTGAGTGGGTTATCAGAACAAAGTCTGCTTTTACTCCTTCATCGAGTTTCCAGGGATCGACAAGTATCGTGCCGAAGCTGGTTTCAATTCTCAGACTTGAATGGCCAAGCCAATGGACTTTTGGGAATCTTTTTTCCATTCCTGAACCTCCCGTAGTTTTTTCTTCTTATATTCTAGCTTTAAAAACCGATGATAACAAGGCAAAAAATTGGAGCTGTCCTTGGTGAACAGCTCCCTGAAAGGGATATTGTTGGGTTTTAATGACCTTATAGAATAAGGTCGGCTGAAAAGAATTTTTCAGCGGGCATTGACCACAAAACCACAGGGATTTTGCGGCAAATCACTATTTTGGAAGAATTCTGATCGGCAAAAATGTCTTTTGCAAATAATCACCCCGTATTTTTTTTTCGTTCCTCAAACAATCAATCTCTTATATTTTTAGTTTACCAAAAAATGGAGAATTCGCAAGTGGTTATGATCGCTAGAATGGTAATACTTTGTTCTGTCTATCGAAAAATCTATAGGTGCTGTTTAAAATCGGGTAGAGCAACAAAACTTTTTCTTAAAAAAGAAATTAAAAAAAGAGTTTGATTGAGGCGCAAAAAATAGTGCTTCGAAATCTCTAAAGATTATTTGAAGCACTGCTATCGGCAAAAATCAGGGAACGTTTTTTTCGAGCTCTGCAAGCCAAAGGTCGGCATTAAGGTCTGAAGGGGCGCGCCAATCGCCGCGTGGTGACAGTGAACCGCCCGAGCCGATTTTCGGTGCATCAGGGACGCAACTTCTTTTGAACTGTGACTGGGCAAAGAATCTTTTGATAAAAACGCGCAGCCACTTTTTAATCGTCGGCAGGTCGTATTTTTCACTGCCGGCCTGTTTCCAGGCATTAAGGCAGAGAAAGGCAACTTTCGACGGTGCAAAACCGAATCTGGTGAGATAATAGAGATTGAAATCCTGCAATTCATAGGGGCCAACAAAATCTTCGGTTGCCTGGATTTTTCCGGTCGTTTCATTTGCCGGAACCAGTTCGGGTGAAATTTCGCTTTGCAAAACCTTGTATAAAACTGAAGAAAGACTGCTGCCGGCGTCGCTGGAGTCGGCAAAATAGCGGATCAGGTATTGAATCAAAGTTTTGGGAACTGAAGCATTGACGTTGTAATGCGACATGTGGTCGCCGACGCCATAGGTGCACCAGCCCAGGGCAAGTTCGCTCAAATCGCCGGTGCCGACGACCATTGCATCGAGATGGTTGGCAAGTCTGAAAAGATGTGAAGTTCTTTCGCCGGCCTGGACATTTTCGAAGGTGACATCGAAAATTCTTTGTCCGTTGGAAAATGGGTGATCGAGGTCTTTCAACATCTGGGTGCAGGAAGGGATAATG